>NC_017039.1:2700000-3000000 GCF_000284455.1 Synechocystis sp. PCC 6803 substr. PCC-P | reverse complement strand
TAATCACAACGGGGATTGACCAAAATTAATTCTTCCAACCCCATATTCTTCATCGCTCTGGCGATCGCCCCTACATTTCTTTCCCCCTGGGGCTCCACAACAACAATGGCAATATTTTCCAAATCAGTGTCCTCCAAAAGTTTTAAATTAAGTTTTAAATTTGCGAGCGATAATGGCGGAAATTTTCAGCACACTCTACAACTATCCATAAAATTGTGTCCGAAGCATCCCCTAGCTTAATCCTTGGCGGCGATATTATCGGAGCATGAATAGAAAGTTCTCTTCACACAACTCTAAGAATCTGTTTAGAAAGTGCAACTCTAGATATTTATCCCCCTAAATTTCCTCACTAAAGCTTCGGCAATGCTGGAGGGCTTTTACCTAAATCCCCCCCAACTTTGGGGGGATAGGGGGCTTTTAAAACACAACCCTAAAATGGTTTTTCTTTCTGGTGACGACTACCAAAAATATAGGTAAATACAAAGGTAAACTCGCAACCAATAAAAAACACCTGAAAAATCAAATAAATCCACAATAACAATACCATTACATTGCCCACCACACCGTAAGCTTGTAAGTTTTCACCAATGCGAATAATGCCACTGCCAACTGCATTTTGTAAGGCCATCATGGTGGCCGCAGTTAAAATTGCGCCGGGAAAAATATCCCACCATTGCAGACGGACGGGAGGCAAAACTTTGAATAGAGTGATAATAACTACGGTAATGAGAAAGTAAGAAATACTAGTTTGTAGAGTGGTAATTAATCCTAAACTGTCAAAGGTAACCCAAGGAATGGACTGTCCAAATTCCGCCAGTACGGTGAGGAAAATTTTAGCGGCTAAATTGGCAAATATGGATAGCAAAAATACCATCACTGTACTTAAAACCAGCAAAAAAGCGAGGATTTTATTCCTGATAAAATTGAAGGCGTGGTGCTTAACTCCAATATTTTCCTTGGGCTGATGAACCACCGACCAGATTTTCTTTACACTTTGATTCAAAGCATCAAAAATACGACTAGCAGTGAGAACCAAAATACCAAAACCAATGAGTCCAGCACTAAAGCTACTTTGGTTAAGATTAGTCAAAGCTTGCTGAAAAACCTTAAAGGGTTGTTCCGGTAAAATATTTTGGGCAAAGCTAATGAGCTGTAGATAATAATTTGAATCTGCCCCTAATAATCTACCAGCAATGCTAAGCATTACTAAACAGATGGGAAACAGGGAAAAGAGGGCATAGTACGCTAGGGCGGCCCCCATATCCATGCAGTTATCTTTTTGCCATTTCAGAAAGGTCTGTAATATCAACTGACTGATGCGGGCTGGTAAAATCACAGTCCGAAAAAAGTTAATCAACCGCTTCAGTTGGGCAAAATTGTTCCCCATCAATCAGATCAAAATTAAAAACTAGAAAGGTGGGCCTGAACCCACCTCTATGGTCAGACTCTGCCTCCCTTATTTCTCAGCCTTCTGGTTGCTCCAATGGATAGATTTAGAGAACAAACGAAAATTCCGCAAATATTTTTTCTCGGAATTAATCAGTAACAACTTAATCTACTTCCTAAAGTTGCCATAGCCAGAGCTAATTAAATTGGGAGGGCAAGCTAACTGTTAACGCTGGGATACCATTTCTTTATCCTTAGCCAAAAAGACCTCTAGTTCTTCCAGCATTTCTGCATCGACTTTAGTTTGCATGGGGCAGAATTTGGGCCCACACATAGAACAAAATTCAGCGGTTTTATAAATATCCGCCGGTAAAGTTTCGTCGTGGTATTCTTTGGCCCGTTCCGGATCAAGGGACAATTCAAACTGACGGTTCCAGTCGAAGTTATAGCGGGCTTTGGAAAGTTCGTCATCCCGGTCGCGGGCCCCTGGGCGGTGGCGGGCAATGTCGGCGGCGTGGGCGGCAATTTTATAGGCGATTAAACCATTGCGTACATCTTCCGCATTGGGTAAACCTAAATGTTCTTTGGGGGTGACATAACACAACATGGCAGTGCCGTGCCAACCGGCGATCGCCGCTCCGATGGCGGAGGTAATGTGGTCGTAACCAGGGGCAATGTCCGTTACTAGGGGGCCCAGCACGTAGAAGGGAGCTTCACTGCACTCTTCCATTTGCTTTTTAACGTTGAACTCAATTTGGTCAATGGGGACGTGGCCGGGGCCTTCTACCATCACCTGGACATCATGCTCCCAAGCCCGGCGGGTTAACTGACCGAGGGTTTTAAGTTCAGACAATTGAGCATCGTCGGAAGCATCGTGGGTACAGCCGGGACGGAGGGAATCCCCCAAACTGAAAGAAACGTCGTACTTTTTGAAGATTTCAATAATCTCGTCAAAGTGGGTGTAGAGCGGATTTTGCTTGTGGTGATGCAACATCCATTTAGCAATAATGCCGCCCCCCCGGGAAACGATGCCAGTGATGCGAGATTTCACTAAGGGTAAATACTCAATTAACAACCCGGCATGGATGGTCATATAGTCCACCCCCTGCTGGGCATGCTTTTCAATGATGTGGAGGAAATCATCCGGGGTCAGGTTTTCGATGCTACCGTGGACGCTCTCCAGGGCTTGGTAAATGGGTACGGTCCCAATGGGAACGGGGGAAGCATTTATGATGGCGGTACGAATCACGTCTAAGTCACCACCGCCGGTGGATAAATCCATTACCGTGTCTGCGCCGTATTTAACAGACAAAAGCAACTTTTCCACTTCCTCGTCAATATTGGAAGAGTTAGGGGAAGCACCAATGTTGGCGTTAACTTTACATTTGGAAGCAATGCCGATCGCCATCGGTTCCAGATTAGTGTGGTTGATGTTGGCGGGGATAATCATGCGACCCCGGGCCACTTCATCTTTGATCAACTCAACGGGCAGATTCTCTCGCTTCGCCACATAATCCATTTCCTCCGTGATCACCCCTTTGCGGGCATAATGCATCTGGGAAACATTGGTTTGTCCCTGGCGCTTAGCAACCCAAGCAGTTCTCATACAAATTTCCTCGAATGGTGAGCTTCCCTCCGCTGGTATTACCCAGTCTCAGGTTCTAAGGGTTTTTCTCAGCCTAGCTTTCTAGACACCCCTAGCTATGGCAAATTCTAGCATCATTTCTCTATCCCCATCTCTTCCTTAGGCGATCGCCAATCCCGTGAATCACAGTTTTGCTTGATCGATAATCATTATCCCTCTTCCGTCAGACTGAGGGAATTAAAATGGAGATAAAAGGCTGAAAAGCCCGGAGGGAGAATGACAAAGACAAGAGAGGCGAAAAAGACAGTACAGTGTGTAGACACATATAGTGAACTGTATAAAGATATATTTCCAGAAGTGAGGTCTTATGAGTCATTTAGATATATCATTGTGGGAATATTAAGTGATATAAAAAGAAAGAGTTTACCTGCAATAGCATCATCACTAGAATTGAAAAATGAACAGGGACTACTGCATTTCATGACAGATTCTCCTTGGGAACTAAAAGAATTAGAAAAAAGAAGATTAAATATTATCTTAGAAGTTTTAGAAGGAAGAGAAATAATAGTAATAATAGATGAAACAGGAGACCCCAAAAAAGGGAAAATAACAGATTATGTAAAAAGACAATATATTGGAAATTTAGGAAAAATAGAAAGCGGTATAGTGTCAGTAAATGCCTATGTTTACTGCGATGGGGTAACGTTTCCTCTAGAATCAAAAGTATTTAAACCAAAAGAAAGATTAAAAGAGGGAGATAAGTATAAAACAAAGCCAGAATTAGCAGTAGAGATAATAAAAGAACTAGAAGAAAGTAGTTTTAAAATAAAAAGAATAGTGTCAGATAGCTTATATGGAGAAAGCCATAGCAATTTTATCAGTGCTGTAGAGGAATTAAAAATAGAATATGCAGTGGGATCCGGAGCAATCATGGGGTCTGGCTTCCAAAGGAAGCTAAAGTAAGGGCAAATAAGTGGAGGAGGTTTGAACACATAAGATGGGATGGAAAACAGGAAGATAGGTATATCAGAGAAATAGTTTATGGTAAAAAAAGCGCAATAAGATATTGGGAAATTAAAACAGAAACAGAAAAAGAGGACGAAAAAGCAGGATGGTTTGTAATGACTCGAATACCAGATATTAAATATAAAGAAGTTGGCAGAATATATGGAGTAAGGTCATGGATAGAATATGGATTTGAGCAATGCAAAAGTGAATTAGGATGGGCAGATTTTAGGGTAACTCATTGTGAGGAAATTCAAAAATGGTGGGAATTAGTGATGTGTGCATATTGTATGATTTGTTTTTATGATGAGAATTTTAATCCGACTCTAAATTCAACGTCAAAGTATTATCAAAAGCATGAAAAATGGGATAAAGAAGAAGGGTAGAAAAAATGGCTAAACAACCTACGATTAGTGATCTCTGTATTTAATGCAATAAATCTTATTAAAAAGTGGTTAAAAGTATTTCCATTTGCCCATGTTTTGGATGAGTTAACTAAACTTTACAACAAGGTTGATAAGCTAGATCGATTAAAGTATTTGCTAAATTCATGGAATACATTCTATTCTTCTTCTGCCTAGATTGATGAAAGAGGGATAAGACCAATTAGGATTAAATAAAAGAATTATTCTGGCTAGTAAAAATCAATTTTGTCCTACATCCAGTTTAGATTAATTTAAATCCATACAAATAGTAAAATAAGAAGCTTAAATTTTCTTAAAAAAAGCAATGTTCGCTAAAAGCTGGAAGTGCTTTTATTGGATAACATCAAATAAGACTTGGCTCATATACCGTTCCGCCCAAGCTTCCCCAAAAGCTTTTTCCAGTACCCGACGGGTTTTATCATTTTTCTGTTGTTGTTGGCAGTAATGAATTTGCCCCTGACGGTGCTCCAAAGTTTGAGCTTCAGACAAGGGTTCGGCAACGATGGATTGGTGACAATGAATTTGCAAAAAGTCCACTACCCTTTGTACAAATCTTTCTTCTTCAGTGACATTGCTGGGACGGATGAATAAACAATATTCAGAAAATATTTCTCCCCAGGGGGGCAATTCCCGTTGTTGCTCAAATTCTGGCTGGCCTAGCTCTGCCAATGATTTTTGGTACGCTGCGGGCAATTGGCGATCGCTTTGGGTGGGGGATAGATCCGCAATAGCCGCACTTACTCCACCGGGGCCGGCCACAATGTCACAGCCAAACAAAGGTAGACCGTATAAAGGCTCAGGAAACATTACACAGTGGAGAATATCCAACCCTTTGCCCACCTTGGCCAACTCCAAATGCATTTTGCGAAACTGGGGCGTTTGGTAGCACCGATTTTCAATCACTAACTTTTCCCCTTCCAGGCGGCCTTCTACGTAGCCCAAATCCTCCGGCAATTGATAGGGCTTGAGGGGTAAACTTTGCCAACTAGCGGCGATCGCCAGGGCCAACTGTTGAATCATCGGGTTCAACGTAGGCATCAGGGAAGAATTGGTCAAACTTAAATCAGTGACGGCCATGGTAAATACTCAAATCTAGGGCAAAGCAATGGGAATAATGGGCTGGAAATTAAGCTAAAACCTACGTTGGACTACCGCCTCCTTCTTCCGTTGACAGTTCCAAACAATAGCCTGCCCCATACACCGTTTTAATAAAGCGAGGTCGACGGGGATTCGGTTCCAACTTAGTGCGGAGGTGACGAATGTGCACCCGGATGGTTTCAATGTCATCATCTGGTTCGTAGCCCCATACTTCCCGCAAAATATCACTGGGGGAAACCGTTTGCCCATGGCGCTGCAACAGACAGTGAAGCAACTCAAACTCCAAATGGGTCAGCTTGATACTTTTACCAAACCAAATAGCTTCAAACCTTTCGGGCACTAGGGTTAGGGGTCCCTGGTTAAGAATTTCTGAATGTTTTGCCGCCTGGGGGATGCGATCGGTGCGTCGCAGTAGGGCCCTCACCCGGGCTAACATTTCCTCCACGTCGAAAGGCTTAGTGAGGTAATCGTCCGCCCCAGAGTCAAAGCCTTGAATTTTATCCTGGATCTGACCCAACGCCGTTAGCATCAAAACCGGAATATCTGCTGTGCGTTCGTCCCGGCGCAAACGTTGACAAACCGTAAATCCATCCACTTTGGGCAACATCAAGTCCAACATGATCAGATCCGGTTGTAGTTGCACCGCCAACGCTTGCCCCTTGATGCCATCCACTGCCTGTTGGACATCGTAGCCTGCCATTTCTAAATTAATGGAGACTAAATCGGAAATTGCCGGGTCATCGTCAATGATCAGTATTCGAGGCATGCTCAGGGGCTAAAACTAAAGGAAAAAAACGATTTTAAAGGGGCAACCTATTATAAAGGCTTTCACAGTCCCAGGGCCTGAAAATTAGCGCCCTGTTTCCCGCGGCATTTTTATAGTAATTATAGACTTGCGAGCATCATGACCAAGAAAAACTCCATCTAAAACATGGGTAATCTTGTGCTGAAGCTAACTATATTTTTTTAAAAATGACTAAAGTAATGTCATCAAAAACCCGGCTGTCACCAATATAAGCCATTAAATCCTCCACCACTGCTTGACTAATTTCCAAGGCTGTTGACTGGTGGTTGGCAATGAGCACCTCTTGAAATCTTGCCAAACCATAAAATTGTTTTTCCCCGTTTTCTGCTTCGGGAATACCATCGGTGTATAGCACCACCACATCCCCTGAATGTAAATTAATTTGGGTGCGGGCAATAAAGGTCGTAATATCTTTCTCCAAAGCAAGGGGAAAGCCTAAATCAATGGTATCTATTTCTTCTATGGCGCCATCAGCACGAACCACAAAAATGGATTCATGTTGGCCACTAAGGATTAATTCCCCCGATTGATAATCTAACATCACCAGGGTCATATTTTTACTCAGTTCCATCCGTTGGGTATTTTTGTAGAGAACCTGATTGAGTAAATTGTGGAATTGCACTGCTTCCGTAATTTCTGCCGTTAGCAGAGTTTGGATCGCAGTTTGGGCCATTATGGCCATTACTCCACTTTCTAACCCATGGCCAGTGACATCGCCAATGCTAATAAAAATGCGGTTACCGATTTTAACCACATCATAATAATCTCCCCCCACTTCAGTGGCCGAAGCCATGTAGCAAGCAATATCTAAATCGGTAATTTCTGATAATTCTTCATGTTTGGGTAAAACCATCATTTGTAATTTTCTCGCTACATCTAACTCCGTTCCCAATCGCATATTTTCCTGTTTTAACTGAGCATTGAGGCCAGTAATTGCTTCGTTTGCTTTGGCTAAGTCTGCTGTTCTTTCTGCTACTTTTATTTCCAGTTGACTGTTCGCTTTAAGCACTTCCTGTCTGGCTATTTCCCGGTCCTTAATATACATTTGCAAAACCTTTAGCACCACAGCCCAGAGGGGAATTAAGGTAATTAAACTAACTACGGCCAGGGTGCTAGCAAAAAATAATGTCTGCCGAAAATTAGCTAGGTTGGCCTGGATACGATTGGCGATCGCCAGTTCACTCCTTGCAATGCCGTCAATGTAAATTCGTTTATTACCCAGATATTCCCGGCTGTTGAGCATGGCCTGGGCCTGGGACAAATTTCCCTGCCGCACCAACTCAAAAGCTTTTGTTTCCATTACCACCAAACGGTTGTTGGCGATTTCAGTTTCCTGGGCTCCTTCCCCTTCATAGGCTTCTGGTGCAATGGCAATGGCTTGCTTGATCGCCGCTCCTAATTCCGGTTCAAATTTGAGATACCGTGCTTCCCACTCCGAATCCCCTGTGGCGGCAGCCATTTGAGAAGACATGGTTAAGACTTCGTCTAAGTGGACAATTTTGCCAGCCTGAGCCTGGAGTTGAAAATCCACAGCCACCGTATTTTGAAAAATTAGATAGGTTTGCCAGGAACTCCACCCCAGGGGAATAAACAGTAACGCTGTTAAAATAATCGCCGCCGCAACAATGCGAATAGGATAATACATTGCCACCTGAATGGCCCGGGACAAGGGGCGGAACATCACAAAACCCTCCCATGGTAGAGGCCACGGTGACGGTTTGCTGCAAATTATCGTTCCTGGGTTATCCGGCTAGGCGCAAGGAAAGTGAAAATTTTAACCTAGCATTTAATCGTCCAAATTTACCACTACTGTGGTGGAGCCACGGGAATAGCTACCCCTTCCGCTGGAATAACTGGAATAAGATTATCTTCTGCTGGATTTTTACTGGCGGGGGGCGCAATGGGGGCTTCGGTGGGTAAAGCTTTTTTCGGAGCTGGGTTACTGATAATGGCAGTGTCTACAATTTTTTGCTCCATGGGGTTGCCCAGGGGACTATGGAGAGGGGGTGAAGAAGGCTGAGCACTGGCATCGGGGGATGGAATCCCAGCATTTTCTCCGACGGGAACTAGATTTTCTTCAATTATTTCGGTGGCTTCCGTTTCTAGCACTTTAGCCGTTTCAGCGGCGGGATTAGGGTTCTTATCGGACTTCGCCTCGCTGGGGATGATGGGACGCAACTCAGAATTGACCAGTTGGGCACCACTATCCTGGGGAGCGTTATTCTCCGGCTGGGCGATCGCCGGGGGACATTCGGTACTGCTTAGTCCCACTCGACAGCGTAACTCCTCCCTAGCCAAGGAGACAAAAATGCCGGTGCTCGAAAGGAGTAAAGCAAAAATAGTTAAAGCGTTTCTCATGACCACTGACGGAACTTGAATCGGTGTGTTGTCTTTGCCATTGATGTCAGGTGGTTAACTGAACCACGGCGACCCCATGGCAATCGATCCTAGCCCATGGCAAGGGAAATTTTCATTGTCCAGGGCCATTTTGGCGATCGCCCGTAGTAGGGTAATGGAAAAGATAGGATTTCACCTCTTGGTCAAATTAATCGAACCAACCAATGTCTTCATCGCTCAAATTGGTGGGAGGTTGTTTGGGAGCGACGTAACGGACAGGCATGGCCCTGGGGAGGGTGGTAAGGGCCGCGCTGACTTGGGGAGCTAAATCCTCTTCCAAATCTTGAATTTTGCTATACAGTTTGCCCACCAAATTTTTTTCTTCCTTCAGTTCCGTTTGTAGTTTCTCCACCAATTGAACTTCGTTCTGGAGCTCTTTCACCCTGGCCTGTTCTTGTTTTAAACTTTGTTCTAGTTGTTTAACCTTTTCCTGAGCCTTCTTTTCCTGTTGTAACTGCTCTTTTAGCTTTTCCCCTTGATTTTTTTCCGCTTGCAGCGCCGCTTTAATGCTGTTCAACTGGGCTTGAAGCTCGGCCAAATCTGCTGTAGGTTCAGGCACAGAAGCCTCTGGAGTTGGCTCGAGATCAGGGGAAATACCAGCATCTAACTCTGGTTGGGACTGGGCTTTAACTTCTTGTTTGAGCAGATCCGATAAGCTTTTTCTGGCCATAGTTAAAGGGAAAATCTATAAATATTTATAGGTGTTAAGAGTCAATGATCAAACTCTGGGTTTAGGTTGGGAAAATAGACTCGGTAAATTTCGACCAACACAGCCCAGAACCTAGAGTAATTCTCGCAAAAGTTCATCCGCCACCCGTCGATAATCCGATTGGGCCTCCTTCGCGTTTTTGCCTTTCCATTGGGTAATGGCCATACCATCCAACACAGACCGCTCATGGGCTTTATAGCTCCGCACAAAGGCATGGTAGGCAGGAATCCCCAGTTCCAGGAGGGTATTTTGAGCTTCGAGGGTTTCATTCAGACTGCGGGAGTCCACCTTGGTCAACAGCACCCGATGGGCCACCCTTAGGGGATTAACAGCGGTTTTTACTGTGTCGATCAACGCCGTCAAATCCATGGGGGCCGGGGGCGTCGGCAATACTAGATAATCAGCTAGACCAATGACCGTCCTTAATGCCTCGGAACGGAGGGCCGGAGGTGTGTCCACGACAATAATTTGGTAGTCATCCACCTGGGGCAAGTCCTTCAATGCCTGGGGATTATTTTCTTGGCTGAGATGGAAACCCATTTTGTCTCCACTGCGTTCCACCCACCAACTGGCAGAGCCCTGGGGGTCCGCATCCACCAAAAGTACCGATCGCTTTTCCGCTAAAATTGCGGCCAGGTTAACTGCGGTTGTGGTTTTGCCAACGCCGCCCTTGCCGTTAACTACTGCCAAAATCTTTGGTGTGGACACCCGTTTCCCCTACCTTGACCTATTACCGTTGCCCCTCAACATACCACAATTGTTCCTTCTATTTAGGGAATTATACTGGGGTCAGAAGCCAATTTTTACCCATATCCTGGGGAGTTAGCTGGTGCGTGAAAGTTATCCAATTGTTGATTGATACGAATGGCAATCCACTATGCGTCCCTTGGCAAATCCCTCATTGATCTCGTTTGTCTTCCTCCAGGGAACGAACCGGTGCCTGTTTTGCTAGCTCAGAAATTAGCCCTGGCCCTACAGTCGGAGGTGGTGGTGTGGGTGGTGGGCCAGGCCCAGCCGTGGTTTTGGTCCTTGGCCGGCAAGCATGGCCGTTGGCCCAGCGAAGACTTTTGGCAGCATTGCTCTCCCCAGATTATGGAGGCGATCGCCAATGGGGAAGGATTAACGTTGACCGCAACGGAATGGCCATTGTGGCAAGAATTTTTTCATTTATCTTGCCCTAGGGTGGAGGGGATCAAAACGTTTTTCCAAGGCAAAGAAAATGGGCTAATTCTAACGGTGTATAGTTGCCCAGCCACGGATAAAACAATGTCCAAACAACAACAATTCCCTCTACAAAAACTCCAAAATGATTTGGGAATTATCAATCAACTACTATTAGGAACTAATCTCCCTAATGATGGATTATTAGAAGAATTACATTCCGTAAATCTTACTGAACTTGATCCCATCAGCTCCCTTCATTCTTCCCGCAATTTTTTTGAAGACAGCCCAATTTTAAAAATCTGGTATGAAGCTAGTCGTCGACAATTAGAACAACAAAAACAATGGAATGAGAAATTAATTAACAATATTATCACCATCATGAGTGATCAGACCCGCAACCCCCTGGCCACCATCCGCATGGTAGTTGCAACTTTGCGCGCCACTCCCCCCACCCCAGAAAAGCTAGAACAAAGATTGGTAATTATTGATCAAGCGTGGGATAAACTCAATGATATTAACAGCAAAATTTTACAATTAAAGCAACTAAAACAAGAGGTTAATCAACTACAAATCTATGACTTAAATATAACTATTTTGCTAAAGGAAGTGATTGACCACTGCTTTCCCTTGCAGGAAGACAATCACAGAATACAATTTCATTACGACCATGGGATTAATTCGGTGGCCGCTGATGATAAATACTTGCGGCAAATTTTCCAAGAACTGTTAACTAATGCACAAAAGTTTGCCGTGGCCGATAGTTCCATTGTGGTCACCTTAGAACAATGTGAGCAAATCTCAATGCAAGTTAAAAAAAATATTAAATGCACTTTTAGTAATCAGACTGTGGCCGTGGATGACAACAATCTCCAACATTTATTTGATCCTTTTTATCGGGAGCAATGGGTGATTGACTCGGCGATCGCCGGGGTGGGGTTGGGGCTAACCATTGTCCGCACTTTAATTGAGCAACTCAATGGTAAAATCAGCGTTGTGGGAAAGCCCTCCTGCCAGCCAGGCCAGACCGTAATAACTTTTACCTTAATGATTCCGGAGTCTGGGGCGACTGAATAATTTTTCCTCCGTTGATGATGCTCATTTCGCAACCGATGGCGGATCGACCCCTCAGTTGGTCGGGTTTGTCCCGTAGGCCGTGGCGCAGACAACTGGCGGTCACTAGGGTTTTTCTGTTATTTGTGTTCTTTTTGTCGTGGGACCGGCTCACGGCCCCCCGCTCTGCCCAACGGCGCTATCGTCGAGCCCAATGGTTGGTGCAACAGTTACTCTATTTGGGCCCTACTTTTATCAAGATCGGTCAGTCCCTTTCCACCAGGGCAGATATCATTCCGGCGGAATATATCGAAGCTTTTACCCAACTCCAGGACCGGGTCCCTCCCTTTGATTCCCGTCAGGCGATCGCCGTTATCGAACAGGAATTGCACGGGGCGATCGATGAGATTTTTCAACAATTTGAAGTTACTCCCCTGGCATCGGCCAGTTTAGGCCAGGTGCATCGGGCGGTGTTGCCCACGGGGGAAGCGGTGGTGGTGAAAGTACAAAGACCAGGATTGGATAGTTTATTAAATCTAGATTTTGAGCTTTTACATCAAACATTGCGGTTAGCCAAACGATGGTTACCCGGATTCCGTCGACTGGCCCAAAAATATGAAATTGAAGCCATTTATCAAGAATTTTTCTCCCTGCTTTTTTTGGAAATTGATTACATTCACGAAGGCAAAAATGCAGAAAGATTCCGTCAAAACTTTGCTGATTATCCCAGGGTTAGGGTGCCAGAAATTTATTGGCAATACACCACCCGCATGGTTTTAACACTGGAATATTTACCGGGCATTAAAGTGGACGATCGCCAAGCCTTGGAAACCGCTGGCATTAATTTAGATTTGGTGATTCAAACCGGTATTTGCGCCTATTTAAAACAGTTACTAGTTGATGGTTTTTTCCAGTCCGATCCCCATCCAGGCAATATGGCGGTGGATAGCCAGGGGGACTTGATTTTTTATGATTTTGGCACCATGGCGGAGGTGAAAATCATTGCCAAAGATCAAATGGTACAAACTTTTTTTGCTGTACTGAGAAAGGACACCAACCAGGTGTTAGAGGCTTTAATTTATATGGGCCTAGTGGAACCGAAAGGAGATCTAAGTCCCATCAAAAGAATTATTAATTTTTTGCTGGATAACTTTCGCGATAAACCGATTGATATTAAAGCCTTTGACCAAGTGGGGGAAGAGGTCTATGCCATGTTCCAACAACAACCCTTCCGCCTACCGCCCCAAATGACCTTTATTTTAAAATCCATTTCTACTCTGGATGGCATCGCCCGGGCCTTGGACCCCCGCTATAATTTAATCGCCGCCAGTCAGCCCTTCATCCAAAGCATCACCGTTGCCCAACCTAAACGTTCCCTAGCCATGGCGCTGCTGCAACAGGTTAAACAATTTGCCCTCGACCAATTGAACAGACCATCCCGTAACCAACAATTTCTCCAGGAATTGGCCGCCAAATTAGAACGGGGCGAGCTCCAGTTTGCCACCCGCTCCCCGGAAGGCGATCGCCTGTTGCGGAAAATCCACTTGGCCCTAAAAAGTCTCATTTTTGCCTGTTTAACGGGCTTTACTTTACTATCAGCAACGGTCTTGCTATCCACGGTCTATGCTCGTTTTGCTGTGGTGGGTTTCGGCTTAGCGGGACTATTTGGCCTCTTTTTACTGCGGTCTTTGATCAAGTTGGCCGTGCAAGAAAAGTTAGACCGACTGGTGCAAAAAAGGTAGTTAACTAAAAATTTTAGGCGCCATTAGGCTTAACAAATAGTCCTAATAAACTTCAATACTTAAATGCTCTTTCTGAAAATCTTTGGCCACGGCCTGAGGAAATTCCCACCGTACTGCTAGCTAAACTGGGTTGCCTAGCGCAAAGACCCTAGGAAGATTAGATTAGAAACAGTGCTGTCAACCAAGGGAAAAATACTGTGATTTTAGTTGTGGGCGCCACCGGCGGCGTGGGCAAAAGGGTAGTTAAATTGCTCATTGACGGAGGCCAAGAGGTGCGGGTGTTGGTGCGGGATGTGCCCAGGGCCAAAAAACTTTTTCAAGCTTGGTTTGGGGGTAGGCTACCCGATCGCCTGGAATTTTTTGGCGGTGATTTAACTATTCGAGAAAGTTTAACTCCAGCATTGATGGCCAGGGTAACGGCGGTGATTTGTTGTAGTGGCACCAAAGTTCAACCAGTGGAAGGGGATACGCCCCAACGGGAAAAGTATTACCAAGGGCTCAAGTTTTACCTGCCGGAAGTGGTGGACGTACCGGAGCAAGTGGAGTATGAAGGCATCAAAAACCTGCTGGCGGTGGTCAAAGAACATATTCAGCCCAAGGAAAACACCCTGATCGACTTTCGTCAGACTGATTCTCCCCGTTTAGCTTGGTATTCCGTTGACGATGGGGTGATGGGGGGTGTCAGCGCTAGCCAATGGCAACTGACCGGCGATCGGGCTTTATTCACCGGAGAAGTTTCCACCGCTAATAATGGGGGCTTTGCCTCGGTGCGATCGCCAAATTTTGAACCGGCGTTGGATCTTTCCTACGCTGAGGGCATTCAACTCCGCATCCAAGGGGACGGCAAGCGCTACAAATTCATTATCCGTAGCCAAAACGACTGGGATGGGCTGAGCTACTGTTACTCCTTCGATACTTTCAACAATCGTCCCCAAACAGTTTGTATTCCCTTCCAACAATTAATTCCCGTCTTTCGGGCGAAAACCGTGCCAGAAAAGGGCCCATTCAATTCTGCCCAGGTGTCCGCCTTCCAGTTGATGCATAGCAAATTTGAGTACGACGGTGGGCTAAATCCCAGCTTTTCCCCGGGTATATTTGGTCTGGAAATTGAGTCCATCAAAACCTATGCCAATCCCCTCACGCCCCAGTTCATCCACGTCAGTTCGGCTGGAGTAACCCGTCCCGATCGCCCAGGGTTGAATTTGGACGAAGAACCACCGGCGGTGCGTCTCAATGACCAATTGGGAGGCATTTTGACTTGGAAATTACGGGGGGAAGATGCCATCCGGGGCAGTGGTTTGACCTACACCATCGTTCGGCCCTGTGCTTTAACGGAGTCAGAAAATCCAGAAATGATGCAATTTGCCCAGGGGGATAATCTGCGGGGCCAAGTTAGTCGCTGGGCGATCGCCAAGTTATGTGTGGACAGTTTGCAATGGGCGGAAGCTGGGGGCAAAACCTTTGAGGTCAGTGCCAGGGAACCGGGCCGTAACCAGGCCGCTTGGCCATTTCTGCTCAAGCAACTAAATTTCGACCAACGCTAATTTTACAACCGAGTATTTTTGCTTAGTGTCACTAAAGCTTACAATCCGATCTGAAAAAGCCCACCCACTCAGGTGTCTGACTCATCCCGCCCCAGTTTTAGTCTGGGATAGGGCAAACCCTGTTGGCCAAAGGCTCGTTTAGCCCGACGGATTAAATCCGTTTGGTAGGCAAATTCATCTCGGGCGTCCATGGGATAGGAACGGAGCTTAAATTCGGTGCCCCAGATGTGTTCCTTCATCACCACCACAATGGGAATGCTGAGTTGGGTGTAGCGACTGCTGTAGGCGGCCTGGTACAAAATACGGATAACCTGTTCCACATCAACGCTGTGATCGAAGTAAAAGCTGGTGGCCACCTGGGCTTCTAAATTACCGCCATTGGCATTGGAAATCGGTTCTGTCCAGGTTTTGTTATGGGGAATGGTGACATTATTATCGTCCGGAGTTTGGAGGCAAATACCCCGCAGTCCATAGCCCGTCACTTCACCGTAATGATCTCCAATTTGAATCCGATCTCCTACCCGATAGGGCGCTTCAAACAGGGCCACCACCCCGGCAATAATGGAGCTAATGTAATCTTTAAACGCAAAACCTAGGGCCACCGCAATGGTACCAGTCAAAGCCAATAAATTACCTTCCGATAAATTAAAAAATAGGTTTAATAAATAGGAAATGGTAAATAGTAAAATTAATGCTTTGCAAAACGGTAAAGATTGTTTGACCAACAGCCGAAACCGCCGGGGTACCCGCTCCGAAATCCAGTTAGTGACCTTTTGAATTACCGCCATCAACCCATAGGCGATCGCCACAGCAATTACGGCCCGAATAATTTTTCGGATAGTCAAATCCGTCAGCAAACTTTTGGGAATTTGATCCGGGGGGGTCAACTGAGCCAAGGGCAGGGAGGACAAATGCTGAAGCCCAAATTCCCCCGCATTAGTTAAATGGATTACCGGCAAATAATGGGCAAAAGTATTTCTATTCAGAGTAAAAAAATCTGACAAAAATGTGGTATCTAACATCATCTTCCCCCCACAAAGAAATTATTATTGGCCAATTCACTTTGCAGTTGTTGATAGTAGGTGGGGCAAATAATTAAATCCCCCCAACGACGTACCAAAATATCTTCCCGTAGGAGCCGCTGTACCCTAGCTTGGATTTGACTTTCCGGTTCCCCTAAGCTCAGGGCCAAGTGCGCTGGACTAATGCGGCCGTGGATCATCAAGGAGTGGAGCAAATACAAATCTAGGTTGGTGAAGGACGGTAAGCTCGGCTGGGCGGGATTGACCTGGAACAAGGGGCAGATTTGGTCCTCATTTTCTTTGGTATTGAGCACCGATTGAGCTGGGTTTTCCCTTTCCATCACTTGCTTTTTGATCCGCAGACTCCGTAACCAAAGCTTAGCCGCAATGGAACCGATCCCCTGGGAGCAGTTCGCAAGGTTTTGCCAATAAAGTTCGACCTCTGCCTGGGCATCTGATGAAGATGAATTAGATGAATTAACACTAATTAAGTTGGCAAGATCGCCTTCTGGCTTAATAGTGCCCCATTGCCCTGTGAGGGGGATTAACCAACTGCGGAGCATTTCCCCCGTTAAGGTTGGCAGAGGACGCACGTCATCAAAATAAGCGCTAATTTGGCTGACAAAATCCAAAAAGTCCCAGGCCCAGGAATTACAACCAATCAACCAGAAGTATTGAGGATTCTGCACAGTAATTTCCCGCAAAAAACCAATGCCGTCCCAACCGCTGATACAACGCAGAAAGCATTGTTCTAAGGAAGGAATCACCACCACTGTGGTGCGCTGTTCCAAACATTCCACATCCTGGATTAAGTCCACTCCCTGGCCGTCAAACTCAATGCCTCCCTGGGCTTCTAGGGCATGGCGCAATTGGGCTGTTATGGTCAAAGGATCAGAAGGGCGACGAAAATCCCCCAGGGGGGTCACCACCTTTACCTCCAGGTCATTATCCCAACTGTTTAAGCTATCCTGCAAAATTTTGGCGATCGGCTCGACGGGATTGGCCAGAATCACCAGGCTATTGGGGGCTTCTAGGTTTTTTTGCCAGGCCTGGAGGCTATCTTCTAGGGCGGAATGAATGGCCTTGATGTAGGCGGTGGGGGTAACGAGGGAGTTAATGGATTGGAGAAGTTTTGCTTCCAAGGTGTCTGGCAATGGCGCCAAGGTCTCGGGAGAATGGTCACTCTCCTGACTTTTGTGCAACCAAAAAAACACTTTCTGCTTGAGAAACTGCCAGGCAAAACTAACCATTGCCATGATTCACTTTGCTCCGCAGATTGGGGAAAATTTTTAATAAGCGGGTAACGCGATTCGAACGCGCGACATCAACCTTGGCAAGGTTGCGCTCTACCACTGAGCTATACCCGCAAATTTCAGACTTTTATCAATATGCCAAAGAAAGATTTTTATGTCAACAATTTGGCCAGGATTTTTTTGTAGTGGCCGGGAAATCTGACTTACACTGGCCATGGATGCTTCTTTTTGCTTATCGCCATGGCCCCTTCCCCCGCTCCTCTACTATCCCTTTCCCTGCCGGAATTAACTGACTGGGTGCAAACCACTGGCCAACCGGCCTATCGGGGTAAGCAAATTCACCAATGGTTGTATCAAAAAGGGGCCCGTTCCCTGACTGCCATGACAGATTTGCCGAAGGTATGGCGGGAAAAAAATGTCCATTACCCCATCGGGCGATCGGTCATTGACCACTGTGCGGTGGCCCCGGATCACACAAGGAAATACCTGCTTCGTTTGGCAGATGGGTTGATTATTGAAACGGTGGGCATTCCCAGCAGTAAGCGTTTAACGGTGTGCGTTTCCTCCCAGGTTGGCTGTGCCATGGATTGCAATTTCTGCGCCACGGGCAAAGGAGGGTTCATCCGCAATTTAGAAAGTCATGAAATTGTTGACCAAGTGCTGACCGTACAGGAGGAATTCCATGAACGGGTGAGCAATGTGGTTTTCATGGGCATGGGGGAACCGCTGTTAAATTTGCCCCAGGTGGTGAAGGCGGTGGAATGTCTTAATCAAGTGGTGGGCATTGGCCAGCGGGCGTTGACCATTTCCACAGTGGGGTTGCCGGGGAAAATTCGCCAACTAGCCGATCGCCATTTGCAGGTTACTTTTGCGGTTAGTCTCCATGCTCCCAATCAAACTTTGCGACAATCGTTAATTCCCAGTGCCCGGCACTATCCCCTGGAGCAATTGTTGGCGGACTGTCGAGCCTATGTGGAAACTACGGGGCGACGGGTGACGTTTGAGTATGTGCTGCTGGCGGGAGTCAATGACCAACCAGTCCATGCGGAAGAATTGGCCCAAAAGTTGCGGGGTTTCCAAACCCATGTCAATTTAATTCCCTACAATCCCATTTCCGAGGTGGATTATCAGCGTCCTACGGAAGCCCAAATCAATCAGTTTGCCCAGGTTTTGAGTGACCATCGCATTGCGGTCAGTGTGCGCTATTCCCGGGGAGTGCAAGCGGATGCGGCCTGTGGTCAGTTACGGGCTTCCCGCAAGGAAGAATTAGCGGAATTAACCCCTATGGCGTGATTAGTTTTATCCCCCCTCATCCCCCTTTGAAAGGGGGGAAATAATTGTTATTTTGTTTGGAAGAGATTTACTTACAATGCCTTCTAAAATTTAAGCTTGGCCGATTTTTAGTGAGGAAATTTAATTAAATGATCCATGTGGTGGGCATTGGCCTGAATGGTGCCGAAGGGTTAACTAGTTCAACACTAGAATTAATTGCCCAAGCAAAAATATTGGCCGGCGGCGATCGCCATTTGAGTTACTTCCCGCAGTACGGCAAAAAAAGTTTAGTCATCAAGGATTTTTCAGCAGATTTAAAGAAAATCAAGCAGTTTCATCAGACTTTAAAGTCACACGAAACTATTGTTGTTTTAGCTTCCGGTGATCCCCTGTACTTTGGCTTGGGACGGTTATTACTGGAAAAATTTTCCCCGGAACAATTAAAATTTCATCCCCATTTGAGTTCCATTCAGCTAGCCTTTAATCGTTTAAAAATGCCCTGGCAGGATGCCACCATCATCAGTGCCCACGGAAGATCCAACGAGTTGCTCATACAAGCCCTGCAAAAAGGAGCAAAAAAATTAGCCATTCTCACCGATGGGCAAAATCATCCAGGGGCGATCGCCAATTTATGTTTATCTTTGGGGTTGACCACCACTTACCAAGCTTGGGTTTGTGAAAACTTAGCGGCAACAAATGAACAGATTCAAGCCTTTGATTTGCCATCTTTAGCATCCCTAACCGCAACGGATTTTTCCCCCCTCAATGTAGTGGTGCTAGTTAAACAAAAGCCAGAAAATCCCCTAATTGATCTGGATCAGTTACCCATTTTGGGCATCGCCGATCATCACTTTGCTAGCTTTGACGATCGCCCTGGCATGATTACCAAACAGCCTATCCGGGTGCAAATTTTAGCCGCTTTATCCTTGCAACCCCGACAAATTATTTGGGACATTGGGGCCGGTACCGGGTCAGTGGCGATCGAGGGTGCCCGGTTGTGTCCCCAGGGAAAAGTTTTTGCCATTGAAAAAACTAGCGCTGGTCAACGGTTAATCGAACAAAATTGCCAACGATTTCAACTGCAAAACGTCGAGGTAGTGGCCGGCTCTGCCCCGGAAGTTTTAGCCAATTTACCTACTCCTAACCGAGTTTTCATTGGTGGTAACGGTGGGCAATTAACCTCTATTTTGCAGACTTGCGGGGAACGTTTAGCGATAAATGGTTTGGTGGTGATGGCGATCGCCAGTTTGGAGCATTTGAGCTTAGCCCTGGGCTGGTTTAAACAACAACAATGGCAGGTGAAAGTGCAACAGGTGCAAATTAGCCAGAGCGTTAAATTTGCCGAACTGACCCGCTTTGATCCCCTCAATCCGATTTATTTACTCACTGCGGGGAGGAACTCCATGGGAAACGACGACCTTGGTTAACTTCCCCCAATGCCGTGTTCTACACTAAAAAGCACCACTAACATTTTCCCTTTGCCACTTTGCTATCCTCTGCTTCCCAACACACCGATGCTGCCCTGGTGGAGCTAAAAAATTTAGCCCAAACCCTATTGCCCCGGCTGGTGGAAATCCGTCGCCATCTCCATGCCCATCCCGAGTTGAGCGGCCAAGAATATCAAACGGCGGCCTATGTGGCGGGGGTGTTGTCCTCCTGTGGCCTCCATGTCGAAGAGGCGATCGGGAAAACGGGGGTGGTGGGGCAGTTGTCCGGCAAAGGAGACGATCCGCGGCTGTTGGCCATCCGTACCGATATGGATGCGTTACCCATCGAAGAAATGGTGAGTTTGCCCTTTGCTTCCCGCCATCCGGGGGTGATGCACGCCTGTGGCCACGATATCCACACCACTTTGGGTTTGGGTACGGCCATGGTGTTGTCCCAAATGGGGCATAGGTTACCGGGGGATGTGCGCTTTTTATTTCAACCAGCGGAGGAAATTGCCCAGGGGGCCAGTTGGATGATCCAAGATGGGGCCATGAAGGGGGTCAGCCATATTTTAGGCGTTCATGTTTTTCCTTCTATTCCGGCCCAGCAGGTGGGCATTCGTTACGGTGCGTTGACAGCGGCGGCGGATGATCTGGAAATTTTTATCCAAGGGGAATCGGGGCATGGTGCTAGGCCCCACGAAGCGATCGACGCCATTTGGATTGCGGCCCAAGTAATTACTGCTTTGCAACAAGCCATCAGTCGCACCCAAAATCCCCTCCGGCCCATGGTGCTTTCCCTGGGGCAAATTAGCGGTGGCCGGGCTCCCAACGTGATTGCCGACCAAGTCCGCATGGCCGGCACAGTGCGATCTCTCCATCCCGAAACCCATGCCCAACTGCCCCAATGGATTGAGGGGATTGTGGCCAACGTTTGCCAAACCTATGGGGCGAAATATGAAGTCAATTACCGTCGGGGAGTACCTTCGGTACAGAACGATGCCCAGTTAAATAAGTTGTTAGAAAATGCAGTGCGGGAAGCCTGGGGAGAATCAGCCCTGCAAATTATTCCTGAACCATCCCTAGGGGCAGAAGATTTTGCTCTATACCTAGAACACGCCCCTGGAGCTATGTTTCGTTTAGGTACTGGTTTTGGCGATCGCCAGATGAATCATCCTTTGCACCATCCTCGCTTTGAAGCCGATGAAGCAGCAATTTTAACGGGGGTTGTCACCCTCAGCTATGCTGCCTGGCAATATTGGCAAAATATCGCAATTTAACGACTTAAAATATCAAATTAACCTCTAACAATTAAAGAAATATGCTAGACATAAAACTCTCGTTACAACCAGATACGGAACAAAAACTTAAGACTATTCTCAGCAGTGGCATTGATAATGAAAGATTCGCCCAAAGTGTTATTAATTACCAGATTCAAGAACTGCAACGGGGGATTTTGAATTTGAGAATTGAACTAGATGAGTTTGAAAAAAAATATCAAATGTCGTCGGAGTTATTCTATGAGCAATTTTTCCGCGGAATTTTGAACGATGAAGCAGACTTTATGGTTTGGTCGGGTTTAGTGGAGTTGATGCACCGTGATCAATCACAACTCCAAGTACTAGAATAAGCTGAGAGTTACTCCCAAGAATATGGATAGTAAAATTGCCTTATAATCTATTAGTCAGCTATGATTCCTCAGTATCAGCTAATAAAATTAGCAGTTCAGCTTTTTTCATCTTGGAATAACCGGAGTGTCCTCTCTCTTTAGCAATTTTTCTGAGTCCAGTCACACTTAATTTTTTCAAGTCATTCCCTGATTTCCCCAAATCATCATCAGAAATTAGACGAGGTTCAGGAGTAACATAGAAAATTTCCTTGAATATATCTAATTTTTTGCCATTGGTTATACCACATTTAAGAGCAACAACATCCTTGAGACTTTCTTGCCAATATTTACGTTCAGCATTAGATATTTTATCCAGTGAAGTAGCAACTTTTACTCCAGATAAAGGATTAACCGAACGATTAATTAAATAGTCAAGGGCAAGTTTAATTTCATCTCTAGTTGCCGTTGTTAAGTTTACTTTGGGCACAATTTCCTTGCTTAAAAGTTGGGAAGATTGTTGTACAAACTGATCATCATCGGCAACGATACACCAAATTTTTGTAAGCCCTGCTTGTCTTACTGCCGCCAAAGTGAAGATATTAGCAACAGCGACAAAACTACTTTCTCCCGTTTGTTTAACAACTAAAGGAATCCAATTTCTTCCACCACAAAGATTAATTGATTCAGCTGCTTTGGCGACTAAAAACTGATGTGATTTTGTTGCAAAGAGTGGTTCAATTTCGTCAACGTGAAGATGCAGTAGAGCGCCAATTTCTTGTTTCATTAGATAAAGTATTCCTCGATTAATAGTTTGTAATGACCACGAGCAACTTTGCTGGTAAACACAGCCGGACGATAGGAAAATGCTATAGATGAAATATAGGCATAATTAGGAATTGTAAAAATTGCTTTATCTTCTTGGGCATCTGTTAACTTAGGGAAGAAAAAACTGGTTAAATCAATTTGGTCTTCCAATTTAACTGTTTCAATTATTTCCTGAATTGCCTGTTCAGCTTGTTTCCTTGATGCATCCGTTATATTTTCACCATTGAAAAAGATTGGTAATGGTGTTGGATCTGCTAATTCCGGATTAAATGCCCTTCTTTCACTACCTAGTTGGGGCAAAATTTGTTTCATGGCCATTGCGGCATTTTTAAAAGAGCTAATACTGTTATGTTTTGAAGGCATTAAAATGACATCAGCGGCAGTAATTGCCTCTTGGGTAAAGTAATTATCCCCCGGTGGAGCATCAATCAGAATATAATCGTAATCATCGGCAAATTGAGAAAGGGTTTCCCGTAAACTACCTTTTTTAACTTTCATCAATTCATGGGAAGATTTACCCAAAAAACTTTCATCAGCGGGAATAACATCAAAGCAGTTATAAACTTTCGAGTTTTTTAGTTTAATTTCATATTTGGAAATAATACCTTGCTTGTTGGATTTATTGTTCTTAACGTCTTCAAGATATTGAGACAATCTTATTCTGCTTGGTTTTATTTTGAGTAAATCAGTCAAATCTTTTTGATTTGGATCAAAATCAACTAATAAAACCCTTTTTGCATAACCTTCAGGCTTAGGAATGCAAAGAGTTGCCGCTAAATTAATAGCTGTTGTAGTTTTTCCGACCCCGCCCTTATTATTGTATAAAGCAATCTTTAAAGCTCGGTGGTCACTTTCCATATATTTACCAATTAGACCAACTGCTTCATCGATATTATCTGGGGTTAACTCAATGTTAGTTGTGAAAGGATAAACCGTTCTACCGTGGCGACGAAAAAGCTGAATATGCTTCCCGTTCGTGATTACTCCCCACTTTACTTTTTCGCAATTAGCTGCGCTGGGGTCCAAATATCTTTTCAATTGGGCAACCGCCGCCAGATAGTTCTTACTATCTGAACTTAAGTCTATTGTGTTACGTTTAATTTCAACAATTATTTCTGCCCCATTCAGTGTGTGGGAAAAGATATCATCGCCGTAATTTTTTCTACCTGCAACATCAACGAATTGTAAGCCATTTCCAACTTTATATTGTTGTACGATTTCGCCATCTGAATAGGAAAAGTTCCACTTAGCCATCATTTCGGGAATAACCAGACGCCCTACTATGTCAGCCTCATAGGCCATTGGTGGAAGATTCAATAGGGCTTGTTTCAGAGACGAATCAGACATTGTACTAATTGGGTGTCAGGGCTAGGTGATTGAGGCTATTGTTAGCATCAAAAATAGTTCTTTGTAACTTACCAGAGAAGCTGAAGGAAAAATCCTGCCAAATCCACATCCCGGGCTAATTCGCATAATCATTCATAAGTTTCGAAATCATAGTAACTCAAAAAGACTATAAAAACTTGTAAATTATAAGTTTATTTTTAGAGCTGGGGAGATTTCACCTCGGCTACGGTCAGGGTTTCCATAGCGATGCCAGCAGAATGTTAAGTTTTATGTATAGATTTAACGTTACTGGTACGCAGGATAATGAAAGTAGAGTAGTTTAATTGCCTAGATTTTTAGCCAACGATGACCCATTCCCCTGAATCCAACCCTACTGTGAGCGCCGCCGAAGCCGCTGAACTGATCCGTTCCCTGTTGCATAAAGAGGGCACTTGGGTAGATTGGGGTAAAAAATGTCAGCAATTACAGAAGGCAGGTTACGGTGCTGAAGAAATTTTTGAGCAGTCCGGCTTCCAAAAAGTGCAACAAAATTTGGTGATTGTGGCTAGTCAAGTGTATGAAAGTCTGGTCAAGCAAGGCATCGATGAAACGGTACTATCCTATTATCGGGGTCCCAAAAGTGACGTGCTGTACGAACTACGCATCCTCAACCATCAACAACGGGCGATCGCCGCAGTGGAGGCCCAGCAGAAGAATTTGGCTGCCGATGAAGCGAAGGAATTGGCTAAGGCATTTCAGGAATTTGGTTACCTGTCCCAACTGCCAGAAGGTTTTACCGACCATCCTGGGGACGCATTGGCCTATCAATGTTGGAAATTAGCCCGGCAGAAAAAGAATTTGCCGGAAAGAACCCGTTTAATTGTCAAAGGATTAAAATTCGCCCATTCCCCCAACGCCCGTCAGGCGATCGAAAAATTACTGACTGATTTAACCGCCCAGCCTAGCCGGAAAGCTCCCTTAGTGCCGGTGTTTCGCCTCGAAGAAGACCAGGAAGCGGCCCGACTCATTCCAGTGGCGGGGACTTTTCCCCTCCAGCCCCAGGCGGTGCAGGCAGTGCAGTCTTTAGAACAGGTGGAACCTTTTGGTTTAGTTAGTTACCAAGGGGAAGGGGCGGTGGTGCCGGTGCCCCAGTGGCAAGCAATTTTGACCGCGGAAGATCCGGTGGCGATTTTTTGTCCGGCAGGGCAAGTGTCGGAATCCCTAGCCCGTAAGGATGAACAGGTTTTGGTGGTGGTGGATCGCAGCAAAAAAATTTGGAATGATGGCAGTTATTTTCTGCTCAACCAAGGAGAAACAGTAGCAATTCAATGGTGCGAAACAGAGCCAGAAAGGGAGATTTTAGCCCAGGTGGTGTTGGTGCTCCGACCGAAGAAGATTTTCGATGCCAACAACCTGCGGGAACCATGGCAAATGGATGATTAGATTGGCGGTTTGCTCATCGGTGGAAAATCCCAGGGGCAAAAATCTTGGAGTAAGCTAAAGGAAAAAGTTTGAGTTGCTCCCCATGCGTATCGACCTTTCCTTGCTTTTAAGTGACCAAAATTTGGATGCTGGGGCCCCTACCAGTCAGCGGCAGTTGCGGATAGCCGTGGCGGCCAAAGCGGATGACCATGATCGCCGGTTGCCTTTGAATTTGTGCTTAGTATTGGACCACAGTGGCTCTATGGATGGTCAGCCTTTAGAAACGGTTAAAAGTGCGGCCTTGGGGTTGATCGATCGCCTGGAGGAAGATGATCGCCTTTCGGTCATTGCCTTCGACCACCGGGCCAAAATTGTCATTGAAAATCAACAGGTGCGGAACGGGGCGGCGATCGCCAAAGCCATTGAAAGGTTAAAAGCGGAAGGGGGCACCGCCATTGATGAGGGGTTGAAACTGGGCATTCAGGAAGCGGCTAAAGGTAAGGAAGACCGGGTTTCCCATATTTTTCTGCTCACCGATGGGGAAAATGAGCATGGGGATAATGACCGTTGCCTGAAACTTGGCACGGTGGCATCGGACTATAAGCTCACGGTTCATACCCTTGGTTTTGGCGACCATTGGAATCAGGATGTGCTGGAGGCGATCGCCGCTTCGGCCCAGGGCAGTTTGAGTTATATCGAAAATCCCAGCGAAGCGTTGCATACCTTTCGCCAACTGTTCCAACGCATGAGCAATGTCGGGTTAACCAACGCCCATCTCCTGCTGGAATTAGCGCCCCAAGCCCATCTTGCCATCGTCAAGCCCGTGGCCCAGGTATCGCCGGAAACCATGGATTTAACCGTGCAAAACCAGGGAGCAATTGAGGAAGTGCGTCTAGGAGATTTGATGACCGACCAAGAAAGGGTCTTACTGCTCAACCTTTACCTAGACCAATTACTGCCGGGGCAACACGTCATTGGCCAAGTGCAAATTCGTTACGATGACCCTGCTTCTGGGCAAACCAATCTGCTGTCCGACCCGTTACCCTTGACCATTCAGGTGCAAACCCAGTACCAACCCAGCACCGATGTCCAAGTGCAGGAATCCATTCTCACCCTGGCTAAATATCGTCAGACCCAAATCGCTGAAACTAAGCTCAAAGCCGGCGATCGCCAAGGGGCGGCCACCATGCTGCAAACCGCCGCCAAAACCGCCCTACAAATGGGCGATAAAAATGGCGCTACTATTTTGCAAACCAATGCCACCAGACTTCAATCCGGGGAAGATTTATCCGAAGGCGATCGCAAAAAGACCCGCATGGTCAGCAAAACCACTCTCCAACCGCCCTCTGCGCCATCAGAGCATTAATACAGATATCCTAGGGCTTTCCCAACTTGAGTTCCGCCTAAAATCTGGTGGTGGAAGGACTAGTTACCTGCACATCTAAGGCCGCCTTGGGGTAGGCAATCCGTTGGTGATGGAACTGTTGCCACACCCGTACGAAAACATCGGCAATAATGGGCAATTCTTCGTATTTCAAGCCACTATCCTGCAATTGGTTATCTCGCCAGCGGGCCTTAAAAATACGGTTAACCATGGCCATGGCGGTTTCTGGATTGGCTTCTCTGAGGGAACGCAACGCCGCCTCACAACTGTCCGCCAGCATCACAATGCCGGTTTCCCGAGACTGGGGAATGGGACCGGTGTAACGGAATTCCTCTTCATTAACTGGCGGTTCCCCCGCCCTTTCCGCCGCTTCCTTGGCTTGGATATAAAAATAGGAAATCAACATTTGTCCCTGATGTTCAGGAATAAAGTCCCGCACCACCTGCGGTAAACCGTAACGTCGGGCCATCACCAACCCTTCGGAAACGTGTTTTTTGATAATGTCCACACTGACGTAGGGATCATTGATTTCATCGTGTTTATTAGGGCCCCCCATCTGATTTTCAATGAATCCTAAGGGGTCGTGCATTTTGCCAATGTCATGGTACAAAGTTCCGGTTCTCACCAGTTCAACGTTACAGCGCAATTCCCTGGCCGCCGATTCAGCTAAACAGGCCACAAATAGGGTGTGCTGGAAAGTACCAGGGGCTTCTTTGGCCAACCTTTGTAGCAGGGGGCAGTTGGGATTGCTCAATTCCACCAACCTGGTGGGGGTCACCACGTCGAACAATCTTTCTAGGTAAGGGGAAACCCCGATCGCCATGGCACTCCAAGCCAAACCGAGTAGGCCATAGACAATGGCACTGGGCAGAGCAGTGTACCAAATAATTGTGACCGCTGAGGCGTTAACAATTAAATATGTGAATAAATAAACTATGCCCTGGGTGGCCCCTACCCCTACCCCCAACAGGGCCAACTCATCCCGAGAACGGAGCTTACTGGCAATCATACCCGCTAGCAAGGCCGCCGCTGCACTGCCCAATAAGTATTCCCAAACAATGGATTCCATGGCAAAGGCGGACAATCCCCCCACCAATACCACTTGGGTGATGGCCAGGGTGGGGCCATAAAAGCTACTGGTGAGCAAACTGATGGCCGGCAGGTTGTTATAGACCGGGTCAAGCAAAAATAAGACTGGAGTGCTAACGCTGAGCAAACAGAGGAGAATATGGTCCCGCCGCCGTAGGGGCCGATGGATACGCCGACTTACTCCACAGAAAATAATTAAAGCGCCCCCCACCAACCCCGCTGTCCGCAACAGGCCTTGCCAGTTCACCTGGCGCTGACTCAGGCCATAACCGTCCAACAAAACAAATTGCTCTTGGGTAATGACTTCCCCCGCCCGCACAATCACACTGTTTTTCTCGGCGGATACTTTGACGTTTTCCATGGCCAGTACCGCTTTTTCCGCCAAGTTTTTGGTGGCTTCCTTGTCAACAGTCAGATTATATTTATCCTTGAGTAAATTATTTAAGCTATTCTCCGCCACTTGGTGGGCCTGGGGGGGCAAAATGTTGCGCAAATGGAGTTGTACCGTTTCCCCCAACAGAGGAGCAGTGATGCCCGCCGGTAGGCCCTGGGTGAGAATGCGGTCATGGACTTGGATAATGGTCTGTTGGGTAGTTTGCCAGGTGGGCCCGTCTAACTTCAATGCCCCGATCTGGTTATTGGTAATCTGGCGATCGGCCTTAACCTCCGCCAAGCGAGCCGTCACCCGACCATATCTATCCTGGGCGGTCCTGATGCTGGTGAGTAAGCCCGCCATGGTCTCAGGGGAAGTGGTGGCTTTTTGTTGATCAAATAACTGTTGCAGTTTGGCCAACTGGGGTGAAGCCATGGGCAGTGGCTGGCCATAGCTAATATAATCTTCCAATTGTTGCCATTCCCCTGGCCCCAGACTACGGAGTAAATGTTGCTGCTCCAGGGTAAAAATCTTGGTGTCTATGTAGGGAAAGGTACCGGCTAGGTAGCGGAGCTGGTTGATGGCATCCAGATATTGACTTCTTTCTTGTTTGAGTTGGGCGGTTAACTCGTTATCCCTTTGTAGGCGGGGAATGGTACCGGCCCGCACTTCCTTCCGCTTTTCCTCTGTGGTTCTTTCGTCCACAAAACTGCCATCTTCCGGGGCGTAAATGGTGTAGGGAGATTCGGTGCCAACGCTGAGCTGGGGCTGGTTATAGAAACGGTAACCCACTACCCCGGTGAGGGACACCACTGTAATACCCAACATCACTGGTGGGTGGGCAATGCGTACAAACCTGGAGCGGTGGATTTTTTGCCAAATGGTTTCATCTTGGGAAGTGGAGGCCGTGGTCCTGGGGAGAGGATGGCTAGAGGCAGTGGACTTTTTTAGTTGGGACGCCACTGCTTGGCGGAGGGCAAAAATTGCTTTCATAGCACCAATGGGTGGGCAACGGCTGGAAAATGTTGGGCTGTCCAGTTAATTGCCATGGGTGGGGAGGATCTGTGCATATTCCTGTTGAGAGACCAATTTTAAACTAGATCGACGTTGCATTCCCAACGGGGGAGCTACAGCCAAGGCGGGGTTTTCCTGGCCGGAACCAACACTAAGACGACCGGACCATCTCCGCCAAAGTTGTTGTCCTAAGGGCAAAAAGTTGGCGCGCACTGTGGAGCGATGGTCTGTTATTAGAGCTTGTTGGCTAATCTGCATACCATTATAAGCTCCCACGAGGGCGAGGGTTAAGGGGGACAAAATCCCCGGATAAGGATTCTGGCCAGGGTGATTCACTTGATTTTTCCTCGGGGGTGAAAGGGCGATCGCCTTTGATGCAGATTGTTCTGCCATTCCTAGTTGGCGAAGAATTAACCGGGGTTGAGCGGGGTTTTGACCCCAGAGATAAATGGCGGTGCTAACCATATGGATCCAGGGATCGGCAGTTTGGCCCGTGGTTCTGGGGGAAACATAATTTTCTAAACATGCGGCGATCGCCGTTAGGCCCTGGCGTAACTCTGGGGAAAATGCCGGGGCCGGAGTAACTGGCCACCATTGCGCTGGTGCTCTCAGTAGGGCTGGCAACTGGTGAATGGCAAATCTTTCCGACAGGATAAGGGTCAGTAGTCTTTGCCATAGTAATAAGGCGGGCTCGGCCTGGTCACCACCGACCCATGCAGGGCAATGATTCTGACAAAGATGGAACCAGTGGGATAGATCCTGCCTAAAGCCGAAGGGATTTTCGTAATGGTAAAGAGCTAAAACAATTAACCAATTAACTAACTCTGCCGTAGTTAAGGCTGGCTGTTGGGACAAAGCATTTTGCCAAAATCTTTCCGGCAAAGGAGTTTGGTAAGGCTCGGATAATATGTACTGCCAGGGTTGGCCCCATCGGAGGCAATTAGCTTGATTCTGATGGTTTTCATCCCAGTCTTTTCCCCCCAAGGCCAGGAGTAAGGAAGCTTGAAAGCGGGAGAGGGGAGAAAGGGCCATGGTGGAGCGGTAATCTGGAACAGTGTTGAATGTAGGAAGTTTGGAATTTGTCCATCATTGATGATTTTGGTTGCCCCCAGGAGTCAGCTATCTCCGCCCTCCGATCGCCATGGTTAAAAATGTTGCGACAGCACCGGGCGATCGCCGTTATTCGCACTGATTCCATCGACCTAAGTCTGCAATTGGCTAAGGTGGCCATCGAAGCAGGCATGGGGCTAGTGGAAATTACCTGGAACAGTGACCAGCCGGGGGAAACCATTGCTCACCTGCGTCATCAATTTCCCCATTGTGCCATTGGTACGGGTACAGTCCTCTCTCAGGAGGATTTGCTCCAGGCCGTTGCCAGTGGAGCCCAATTTTGCTTTACCCCCCACAGTGAGCCAGAATTAATTACCAGCGCCGTGGCCCATGGCATCCCCATTATTCCCGGTGCCTTTTCCCCTACGGAGATTGTCCAAGCCTGGCAGAGGGGAGCCACCGCCGTCAAAGTTTTTCCCATTAAAACCTTGGGAGGAGTGGACTACATTCAAGCTCTCCAAGGTCCCCTCGGCCAAATTCCCCTTATTCCCACCGGAGGGGTAACTTTGGCAAATGCCCAAGCTTTCCTAGCGGCCGGAGCGATCGCCGTTGGCCTATCTGGACAGCTATTCCCCCCCAATTTAGTAGCAATCAAAGCCTGGAGAGAAATTGGCGATCTAATCCGTACTTTGTTGAAAGAAATCCAGACACCAAGGGGCTGATAGTACAAAAAGACGATTAACCCCATGGGTAAAAGCAGGGGAGCCACTAAAGTTCACAGGTTTACACCGAATTTTCCATTTGAAAAGTAGTAAATCATACAGAAAACAATCATGTAAAAATTGAATACTCTAATGGTTTGATGTCCGAAAAAGTCTAGTTTCTTCTATTCTTCGACCAAATCTATGGCAGGGCACTATCACAGAGCTGGCTTAATAATTTGGGAGAAATGGGTGGGGGCGGACTTTCGTAGAACAATGTAGATTAAAGTACAAAATGTCTAATTCGATATTGTCTAAACTAAATGTGGGTGAGAGGAGTCCTGTTAATCGGACACATTCCTCGCGTACGGAGGCAGAAAAGTCATCCCTTTTTCGCTTTGTACGCCGTAAAATTAATTCTCCCTGGTTGGCCTGTGTTCCCTTAACAGCCCTGATTGTGGCAATCTGGAACGCCGCGGCGATCGCCCAAGACACAGAAATTGTCAACATCACCGTTGAAACCGTTAACGAAAATGTTGCCACTCTCCAGGGAACCCTTAATGCCATCTGGATTTTGATAGCCGCCATTCTGGTTATCTTCATGAACGCTGGTTTCGGGATGTTGGAAACCGGCCTTTGCCGGCAAAAAAATGCCGTTAACATCCTGACCAAAAACCTGATCGTTTTCGCCTTGGCCACCATAGCTTACTGGGCGATCGGTTTTTCCTTGATGTTCGGCAGCAGTGGCAATCCCTTCGTCGGTTTCGGGGGATTTTTCCTGAGCGGCGACCACACCAACTATGGATTAAGCCCATTTCCAGAAGGATTGCCCGTAGCAGTATTCTTCTTGTTCCAGGTTGCGTTCTCTGCTACCGCCGCCACCATTGTTTCCGGTGCTGTAGCTGAGCGGATCAAGTTTAATGAGTTTTTGATCTTCAGTGTTCTGTTGGTTGGTATTGCCTATCCCATCACTGGTCACTGGGTTTGGGATGCCGGCGGCTGGCTTTACACCATGGGCTTTATGGACTTTGCCGGTTCCACTGTGGTTCACTCCGTTGGTGGTTGGGCTGCTTTGGCTGGAGCTTTCCTTCTCGGTCCCCGCTTAGGTAAATTTGTTGATGGCCGACCCGGCGCTATCCCCGGCCACAACATGGGTTTTGCCATGCTTGGTTGTCTAATTCTCTGGATCGGCTGGTTCGGTTTTAACCCCGGTTCCCAATTAGCCGCCGATCAAGCCTGTGCCTACATTGCCGTTACCACTAACCTTGCTGCCTCTGCTGGTGGTCTCACCGCTACTTTTACCTCCTGGCTCAAAGATGGTAAGCCTGATTTGACCATGGTAATCAACGGTGTACTGGCTGGACTGGTGGGTATTACCGCTGGTTGTGCTGGAGTATCCTACTGGGGGTCTGTCATCATTGGTGGTATCGCTGGAATTTTGGTGGTCTACTCCGTTGCCTTCTTCGACAAAATTAAAATTGATGACCCCGTGGGTGCCATTTCTGTTCACTTGGTCAACGGTGTTTGGGGAACCCTGGCAGTGGGCTTCTTCAACATGGAGAAGGGCTTGTTTTACGGCGGCGGCATCAACCAGTTAATCATTCAAATCGTTGGTATTCTGGCGATCGGTGCTTTCACCGCTATCTTCAGCTTCGTTGTTTGGGCTATCCTCAAGCAAACTATGGGCATCCGGGTGTCCGGCGAAGAAGAAATGATCGGTTTGGACATCGGCGAGCATGGCATGGAAGCTTACACTGGCTTTGTTAAGGAAACTGATTCCTTTGGTAGTGCTGTCTCCGGTGCCACTGTCCCTGAATAATTCGTCTGGGCTGGAAGGATAAAATTTATCCTTTCACCGACTGCAGGCAAATTAATTGTCATCAAACTGGCAAAAAATAGTAACTATCTTCAAGGGGGTCGGTTTTTCCGCTCCCCTTTTGTTGTTTGTTAGGAGCAACAGATGGTTAGTGGAAAAAGTTTACATGTTAGGGAATGCCGAGGGCCGATTCTACTATCACCATAAACAGCCAGGGCGAATTAGAATCCCCATGGCTCACCTGGGGAAGAATCCCAAATTCAAAAAAGCCACCAAATAAGCCTGTCGAAAACCTATCGCTCTTCTATCAGTGTAGGTGGGAAGGTAAAATAATTGGAGCAATAATAAGGTCTCCTAAAGCCATTACTGCCTTCTTCAATTTGTCAAATAAGCAATGGAAGTTTCTCAATAACTGAGGTGTATAAATCACCGTCATCCACGGCTTTAATAAATTAAAGTAACATAATGGCTGAATTATTAATTTCATGTTGTTAAGTATGTTTTTCCATCCATTTTTTTGATTTGTTTAAGGAGTTATCATGCGGAGGCAAATTTTCTATCTGAAGACTTACCATTAAATATACGCTCATCACTATTTCCCGCCATTTTTCTATTCTGGAATAGTCCATTATTCTAAAATCTGCCCACCCCAGTTCATTCTTTATTTGCTTTAATCCATACTCTATCCAGTTCCTTGCTCCATATAAGTTACCCACTTCTTTATATTTTATTTCTGATACTTTTGTCATAATACAATACGTTGAATTTGACGGCATTTTCTCCTTGTTATCCGTTACTTGCCAATATCTTTTTTCCCCTCTCTTTCCATAAATAATTTCTCTCACGTATCTTATTTCCGACTTTCCACTTGCAAATTCTCTCTCAAATTTTCCCCATTTGTTCGCTCTTACTCTTTCCTCTTTCCCAAGCCAGACTCCATGATTACTCCTTATAGCTAGTACATATTCTAGATTTTCTTTTTCTAATACTCTTACAAAGTTTTCGCTGCTCTCTCCATATTCACTATCTGCTAATACTACCTTTATATTGAAACCAAGCTCTTTTATTTCTTTGATAATTTCCCCTGCTATTTCTGGCTTATTTTTGTATTTATCCCCCTCTTTTAGTCTTGTCTCTGGTTTATATACTTTGCTGATTAATGGTACTGTCATTCCCTTTATAATTCCATAACACATCACCTCTACTATTCCATTTTCTATTTTTCCTAGATTGCCAATATACTGACGCGCAACATAATCTGTCTTTCTTCCTTTTTTCCTATCCCCTGTTTCGTCTATGATCATTGTTATTGCTTCTCCTTTCGCAAAACTCAGAATTTTATTAATTCTTCTTTCCCTTACCTCCTCTAACGACCAAGGGCTGTTACCGAAGAAATAGTCAAATCCTTGTCCATTTTCTAGTCCTACTACCTTAGCTATTTCTGCGAAGGTTTTTCTCTTTATATTCGCAATTAATCCTAGATGCAAGTATTCAAAGCTTCTCATTCTCACTTTTGGAAATAAAATAAGCCTCTGTATCCTTCGCAGTATTTGTCAATGAATTATACTGTTTCTTTTGCTTCACGTGGGGCAACCATATACCACCTCCGCATTTCAGACTATCTTCTCCGTTTTATCCTACCCACAATGATAGAAGAGCGATAGTTAACTTTTCTTGGGTGATAATCGAATCTTGAGCCAGTTTCACTCAAACAATTCTTTTGGCATTTCCATGAATAAATTGCACATTTAGATCAAACCCATTTCTCCTAGGTTTTTTCTTAGTCGATCTGCCTCCGGAGATTGCCGTTGTTCGTAAAGGGCGATCGCCTGTTGGAAAGCATCGACACTTTCCTGAATTAGCCCAGCTTTAAAGCTAGTAACAGCTAAGTTTTGATAGGCTTCAGCATAATCCGGTTGCAGGGTAATAGCCTCTTGATAACCTTTAATAGCTTCTAGCAAATTCCCTTGGGCTTTGTAAATCATAGCTAGATTAAAAAAGGCGATCGCCTGGGATGGATCAATGTGAATTACTGCTTGATAAAGCTTAATTGCTTCGCCCAATTCCCCCAAGTCTTGTAAAAAAGCACCGTAATTAATCAAAGCACCTAATTTTAGCGGCAATAAAATTTCTTCATCCAGGGCTTTTTGATAATGCTTCCGAGCCAGTTCCCATTTTTGTTGGCGACGGTAGGCGTTGGCCAAATGGTAATGCAATTCAAATCGCACAGGGATGGAAGCTGTATTGCTTTTTAGACCCTGCTTGAGTAGTTTTACCCCTTCTTTTTCATCCCCCAAACTAAAATATAAGGCTCCCAACTTACTGCAGAGGTAAGGATCCTGGGGATTATCCACCCTGGCTTTTTCGAGTAAATGCTTGGCCCGTTGGGTTTTGCCCCGTTGCCTGAGTAAAGTAGGGTCATAGCCCTGGTGCAAAATGGCCACCCCCGGTAGGTCAATCACTTGCCAATCCGGTTCCTGGGTTAATAAGGCCAACACACTGTCGTCAATGGTTTCGTGGTAAGCACGGTTAAATTGCACTGCCGGATGACGACGAAACAGTCGGGATACCAAGGAATAGGGAGATTGATTACTGCCCAGTTCGTGGCGCATTAGGTTCACCACTAAGGCATTGTCCATGGCGATCGCCTTTTCGATGCCATCTTTTACCAAAATATTCAACCTTTCGTCCGCGTCGAGGACTAAAACCCAATCTCCAGTGGTGGCCGCTAGGGCCTGATTGCGAGCCAGGGCAAAATCATCCTGCCAAGGCACAGTGATCACCTTAGCTCCCGCCTGGGTGGCAATTTCCACTGTGTTATCGGTGGACCCTGTATCTGCTATGACTATTTCGTCCACTAAACTCGCCACACTGGCCAGGCAATCTCCTAGGAAAGCGGCTTCGTTTTGAACAATCATGCAAAGGCTGAGGCGAGGCATAGACATTCAGGCAAAATTGGCAAAAGGTCAGTCAATCATCCTAACCGAATTGTCCGGTAAGATGGGTGTGGTTTCCAAGCAAAATAGTCCCTTACCCTTGGGCTAGGGCTAAACGGGGAACTTTTGCCCCCGTAACTAGACCGATTAAATTAAATTCAACTCACAAAGACTAAACTTACTAGCAATTAACGAGGAGGTTGAGGGTGGTGGACTGGAAAGTTCGGGCAATTCGGGGTGCAACGACGGTTTCGGAAAATAGCTCTGAGGCAATCCGAGATGCGGTCTGTGAGCTACTGGATGTCATTGAAGCGAATAATGCCTGTCCCCCTGAAGACATTGTCAGCGTAACCTTCTCCGTTACCCCCGATCTCGATGCCATTTTTCCGGCGGCGATCGCCAGGCAGAGGCCCCGTTGGGAAAATGTACCCCTGCTAGATGTCCAACAAATGTGTGTAAAAGGTAGTTTGGAACGGTGTATCCGGGTGTTGATCCATGTCAACAGCCAAAGTCCCCAGTCTGAGATGTACCACGCTTATTTACGGCAAGCTCGCAGTTTACGCCCCGACTGGCATCTAGCCAGATTTTAAAGATTGACCAAGGCTTGACCAAGACGTTACAAGATCTTAATTTTTAACGCTGCTAAATACTGCAATTTTTCGTACATAGAACAGACCTAATTGCAGTTTATTATTCCCTGAATATCAATATCAAGTAATTGGGTTGGGAGAATTCGCTTCGGCGATCATTTCTCGTTTAATCACCTTGTAGTTCCAGAAACCAAAGATTAACCAAAAAGCTAATAGCCCAGAGGTGGAAATTAGCATGGGAACTAGGCCAAATTGTCGGATCAAAGTAGGGGCCGCTGCTGTAAATAATCCCCCGCCAACAATGGGTTCAAAAAATAATTGTTTATAGGCAAAACTCTCAAATGCACCCGTGCGGTTATGGGGGTCCACCATTTTAATTAAGAGAATTCCCGTGGCAGTAACTCCCATGGATTGGCCCATATCACCAATGCCCCGTTCAAACCAGTAGCTCGGTAAAATTTTTGGTGCTAGGTAGACAAAAGCGACAATATTCCAAACAATTCCCACCAAAGACAAACTAAGAAAAACGGGCAAGTTAGCCCCCAACACTTGCAGTTTAATGGAAGCCAAAGCAGTCACCACCACTAAATCCAGTGCAACCCCAGCAATTCTTTCCTGTAAATTGCGAATAATTAAGGTATCTAAATCCAACTTTTTCATGATTAGTTGGACAATAATTCCCCCGATCAAAGCCATGGGGAATAGGGGAATGGCTCCAGCTAACTCAAAACCCGTTTTTCCCCAGGTGAAAAATTCTAATAACCTAAGTAATTCTAAAATTATCCAGCCAATCAACACTGCTAGGGCCGTAAAACCAAAGTTTAAAGACAGGGGATCAACTAAAAGATTCTGCATTAACCGGGCCCTTCTGGTTAAAACCCGATCGCTCTCTAGATGGGCCGTAGGTTGAAATTGGGCGTCTCCTGATGGTACTTCCGTTGGTATTTCTTGAATGTAATTATTTTTTCTGCCCCAGTCGGCCAAAATCGTTCCGGCAATTACCCCTGTAACAATGCCCACCGTGGCTAATCCCAGGGCTAAATCTCCCCCATCGGGAAAGTTTAACCTGTTAAAAGTTTCTGCCATCCCCGCGGCTGTTCCGTGGCCTCCTTCAAAACTAATTTCCACTAAAGTTGCAATGATGGGATCGACATCAAATAGGGGAATTAAAATCAATAAAGTTACCAGTATGGGCAGAACATATTGGCCCCAAGCCAACGTCTGGCCAAAGGCTACCTGGGGAGCAGTTTTTCGCCAAATTTCCTTTGGTTTGGGAATGGTTTCCCCTAGGAAGAGAGCGGCAAAAACTATATTTATAAATACTCCGGGGGATTGGGCCCAGACCGCACGGGTGGTTTCTGAAAATACGCCCCCCGCTAAATAGCCGTCGGCAGGCACCCCCAAAGCCACGGCAATAGCACCGAAAACTCCAGGCCCCAACAACAGGGCGATCGCCCCGGCGATAATCGATTCTGGTAAATATAGTTTTTGAAATAGTTTAATTTTTTGCTTAAGAAACCTACCCGCTAGGATTAAAATCGCTATGGTTATAAAGGCAAATAAAACATTAATTAAACTGAGCATTATGTGGTTTTACTAAAAATTTTGACTAACAAATTCAAGACAATGGTGGCACCAGCTTTAATGCTGGAAATAGTTACGGACAATTTCGATAATTTTTTGGCTAGCGGTACCATCCCCAAAAGGATTGATGGCGTTGGCCATTTGCTCATAAGCCTGAGGTTGACTTAGTAATTCCCCGGCAGCCTTCGTAACCGCAGCTGGATCCGTTCCCACTAATTTGGCAGTTCCAGCGGCGATCGCCTCTGGGCGTTCCGTTGTTTCCCGCAACACTAACACAGGTTTTCCCAAACTAGGAGCTTCTTCCTGCAGACCCCCGGAATCCGTCAACAGTAAATAACAATGCTGAATTGCCCCCACCAATTGGGCGTAATCCAAGGGTTCTGTCAGAAAAACCCGGGGATGATTACCCAACGCCTTTTGAATCGGTTCCCGCACAGTGGGATTACGGTGCATGGGCAGCAATAGGGCCGTGTCGGGAAACTGCTCTAGAATTTGGCTAAAACTGGTCAAAATATCCTGCAAGGGCTCCCCCCAATTTTCCCGGCGATGCACTGTAGCCAGTAAAACTCGATGCTTCTGCCAGTCCAAACCTGGAATGGGACAGGCTGGTTTTTGTTCCGCCACCGTTAACAGGGCATCAATGACCGTATTGCCCGTTAAATGGATTTCCCCGGTGACATCGGACCGCCGTAAATTCTCCACCGCCAAGGTAGTGGGGGCAAAGTGCAACTGGGCTATTTGGGAAATTAGACGGCGATTGGCTTCCTCTGGATAGGGGTTAAACAAATTATCGGTGCGTAAACCTGCTTCCACATGGCCAATGGGGATTTGTTGGTAAAAAGCTGCCAGGGCCGCAGCAAATGCAGTGGTGGTGTCCCCCTGGACAATGACCAATTGGGGCGGTTTTTCTTGCCATAGTTGTCCTAGTCCTTCTAAACAGCCCTGGGTAATGTCCGTGAGGGTTTGCCCCGGTTGCATAATTTCCAGATCTGCGTCCGCCGACAATGCAAATAAATCCATCACCTGTTGCACCATTTCCCGATGCTGTCCCGTTAACAACACTTGGGTGTGCATATCAGGCTGGGCCAGGAAAGCACGGATCACTGGGGCTAATTTAATCGCCTCGGGGCGGGTGCCCAGGGTAATACAAACCGATAGGGGAGATACAGGCATAGGTCACCAACACAGATAATCCCAGGTTAGCGGAGAGGGGCCCCAGGAAAATCTGCTTTAGGCAAAATTAAGCAAATTTCCTAGCTCACCATAACTTGGTGCTCACCGAAATTCTGGGTCAAAATGGGAAGGAATTACACTAAATCCTCTAGCCCATCTTCCCAAACCCATGAAGCCGATGCGGGAATCTTCCCCCCAAATCTGTCCTGTGCCTATCGACCAACAGCCGGTCAACGAATATGAAGCGCTCAAATCCGCTTGGCTCTATTCCTGGGGTCAAGTAGATCTGCTTAGCTACGGCAAAAACCTCACCCGTCTGGCCCTGCTGATCAGTTTTATTGTCAGTCCGATCGCCTCTGCCAGTTTTTCGGTGGAAAAGCAACCGGTTCAATGCGGTTTTCTGATTGTGCTGGGTATTTGCCTTTTATTGTCTCTGTTTGTGTTGCGCTTGATGTTGGGCTGGCGTTACGTTGGCGATCGCCTAGGGGCGGAAACCGTCACCTACGAAGAATCCGGTTGGTACGATGGCCAGGTGTGGCGCAAACCATTGGAAGTGCAAACCAGGGACCAACTTATTTTGCGCTATCAAGTTAACCCCGTACTACAACGTTGGCAAAATACTCTGAAACTCCTGGGGGCCACCATGGCGATCGACATTCTTATTTGGACCATTTTTCGATTTCTCCATTGAGCAAAATTGCACAGATTAAACAGATCAAATGGGCTCTGATCCGTGCAAAGTGCCCTAAATGCCTAGAATTGAGGATAGGTTAATCAATAGAACCCCGCGAAACTTTACCATCATCGGAAATTCCCCCAACAGCATGAGCAGAGGAAAACGTCCCCACACTACCCCCATCGAAGTGCATTTGCTGAGGGAAGGCATCATCGAATCCCAGCACTGGGCTGAAGCCACAGTCTACGACGACAGGGGAAGGGTTTTAATGCTGGCCGGCGATAGCACCAGCAATGCCTTTATTCGCTCTTCCCTCAAACCGTTTCAAGCCCTAGCCGTCACCAGCACCGGTACCATGGAACGCTATGGTCTTACCGACAAAGACCTGGCCATTATGTGTGGTTCCCACCAAGGCACCATTGAACAAGCTCGGCAGGTATTCAACATTCTTTGGCGGGCCGACATTGAGCCTCAAGCTCTGCAATGTCCCATACCAGCGGGACAGGAAAGCCCTCTATACCATGGTTGCTCCGGTAAACATGCGGGGATGCTGGCCGTTTGCCAACAACAGGACTGGCCGCTCCACAGTTATTTGCAACAAAATAGTCCCATCCAAAAACTAATTCTGTCCAAAGTAGCGGATCTGTTGGGCATGCCCGGAGCCGAATTGATCGCTGCCCATGACGACTGCGGTGCCCCCACCTACACCATGGAGTTGGGACAAATAGCTCATTTGTATGCGCTGCTGGCTTCGGGGCAACAGTTGGGTCTGGAACGAGTGGCTCGGGCCATGACTTACTACCCCTATTTTGTCGCTGGGGAAGGCTGTTTTGATACGGAACTTATGCAACAGATGGAAGGAGAGCTGGTGAGTAAATCCGGCGCTGAAGGGGTGCAATGTGTGGGGCGAGTGGGAGAAGGCTTAGGCTTAGCCATCAAAGTAAAAGACGGTTCCAAACGGGCTAAGTATGCTGTAGCCATTCACCTGCTGCAACAAATGGGCTGGATTCCTCCCCAGGTGGCGGAAACTCTGTCGGAAAAATTCGTCCGGCTGGGTAAATATAAACGCCTGGAAGTGATTGGCGAATTAGCCATGCTGTGAACTCTAAAAGTTGGGGGTGGATCAGCCCATTAGAACGAAAAAACGAAACTCCGATATTTAGCCCAAAATAATTTGGGGCATAGCCAACAGGGGGATAAAAAGGCAAAAAAAAGACCGTGTCCTAGGAAGGGTCACGATCCGGAGGGAAACCGTCACAAAGCAGGGAAGCCAGCGCTTAAAGATATTTTTCTAGGGTGCTGGCCAGGGTGGTTTTGGGCACGGCTCCCACCACCATATCCACTCTCTGGCCCCCCTTGAAAATCATTAGGGTGGGAATACTGCGGATGCCATACTGACTAGCGGTATTGGGGTTCTCGTCGGTGTTTAACTTAACGACTTTGACCTTACCTTCGTACTGTTGTGAGATTTCATCAACGACGGGGGCTACCATGCGACAAGGGCCACACCAGGGAGCCCAAAAGTCTACGAGCACGGGTAACTCGCTGTCTAATACATCCTCTTTAAAACTTGCGTCGGAAACTTGAGGGGTAGCACTCATACTGGAAATCCTTCTAAACCTCGTGATGGGCTGATTAGAATACTACCATAACCAATTGTTGACCCCTGTATGGAAAAATATCGTGAAACTTAGAATTTATTCATCTTTTGTCACAGTTGGCGTCACACTTTTCCCCCTGGGGAGCAGATAAGAAGAAACCGCCCGAACATCATCCAGGCGGAGTGTGGTGTGAGGAGTGAACGGAAACTTACGTCTCCGCCCTCTTCATTGTACAGGTTGGGACGGGGGGCATAGGGTTTTTGCCGGTGGGGAGTTCCGTATTTGTTAAGTTTTTTAAAGGGATTTTTGGGGTGATTAGATCCATTTTCCAGTGAAATCCAGAGATAAAGGTTGGTCAAAACTATGACAAGAACTGTGATTGTGGTCGGGGGAGGAGCAGCTGGCTTTTTTGGGGCGATTAACTGTGCCAGAAATCTGCCGGAGGGTAGAGTAATTTTGTTGGAGGCGGGGTCGAAATTCCTGGCTAAAGTCCGCATTTCTGGGGGGGGACGTTGTAATGTGACCCACCATTGCTTTGACCCGACCCAGTTAGTGCAAAACTATCCCCGGGGGGGTAAGGCGTTGCGGGGAGCGTTCAGTCGTTTTCAACCCCAGCAAACGATCGCCTGGTTTGGGGCGGAGGGGGTGCAACTCAAAACGGAAGCAGATGGGCGGATGTTTCCCGTTACCGATGACTCAGGCACCATTGTGGATTGTTTGCTGTCGGCGGCCCGGCGATCAGGAGTGGAGTTAAGAAATCGATCGCCAGTGCAAGGGCTGGAAAAACTGGGGGAGCAATTCCAAGTAACGCTTAAATCGGGGGAAATCATTAATGGCGATCGCCTGTTATTGGCCACGGGCAGTAATCCCTTGGGCTATCGCTGGGCAGCACAATTGGGTCATACCATCCAAGCTCCGGTGCCTTCCCTGTTTACCTTTAACATTCCAAACGCCCAGTTGACCGATCTGGCCGGGGTGAGTGTGGAAAACGCCCTAGTGAGTTTAGACCCAAAATTTAAAGGAATCTATTGTCACCAGGGCCCGGTGTTGATTACCCATTGGGGGCTGAGCGGCCCAGCGGTGTTAAAGCTATCTGCCTGGGGAGCAAGACAATTACAGGCATCGGGTTATGACCATTCCCTCTGGATCAACTGGCTGCCTAAAGTGACTCCCCTGGAATCCATGGCCCAATGGCGAGCAACAAAGCAAAGCCATCCCCGCAAACAAATCGCTAACTTTACCGCCACTGCTTTACCTAAACGACTTTGGCAGAGGTTGACGACCCAGGCTGGTATTAAACCGGGGCAATGTTGGGCCGATTTTTCCAAGGTTCAGGAGCGACAACTAACAGAGAATATCCACCGCTACCACTGTCAGATCAAAGGTAAAGGGGTGTTCAAAGAAGAATTTGTCACCTGTGGGGGCATTACCCTCAAGGAAGTGGATTTTAAGACCATGGCTAGCCGTTGTTGCCCTGGATTATATTTTGCCGGGGAAATCCTCGACGTAGATGGTATTACCGGCGGTTTTAATTTTCAAAATGCCTGGACTACGGCTTGGTTGGCGGCCCAGGGGATGGCGGCTCCATAACATTCCCTTAATTCCTCCTCAGTAAGTTGGACTAAAATTCCAGTGCCAGCCCTGATTAACCCGGTGAAGTTTATGAGACCCCTAAGTCATCGCACCAAAATTGTGGCCACCATTGGCCCCGCCAGTAGTTCGGTAGAGGTGATACGTCAGATGGTGGATGCGGGCATGAATGTGGCCCGGCTGAATTTTTCCCACGGTAGTTATGAGGACCATGCCACCATGGTTCGCCTACTACGGTCAGTGGAGCAGGAAATGGACACCCCCATTACCCTTTTGCAAGATTTACAGGGGCCCAAAATTCGGATTGGTCAGTTGCCGGGGGGAGAAAAGCAACTGCGGGAAGGGGAAAAAGTTTCTTTGGTGCCGGTGGAAATTGGCGATCGCCATCCTGGAGCGGTGGGCATTGACTATCCCCATTTGGCGACGGAGGCAAAAGTAGGGGAAAGAATTTTATTGGACGATGGTTTACTGGAAATGAAAGTTGTGTCCATTCAAGATCCAGAGGTAATTTGTGAAGTGGTGACCGGGGGCATCCTCAAAAGTCGCAAAGGGGTCAATCTACCGGGTTTAGTCCTAACCCTACCTTCCATGACGACCAAAGACAAGCAAGACTTAGAATTTGGTTTGAGCCAAGGCATTGACTGGGTTTCCCTTAGTTTTGTCCGCAAAGGGGAAGATATCCACACCCTTAAACAATTTCTCGCTGAACGGGGCCATCCTGATCTGCCGGTCATTGCCAAAATTGAAAAACCCCAGGCGATCGATAATCTAGAAGAAATCGTGGCAGTTTCCAACGGCATTATGGTGGCCAGGGGGGATCTGGGGGTGGAAGTAAACCCAGAAAAGGTTCCCCGTTTGCAAAAGGAAATTATTCGGCGCTGTAACGTGCGGGCCATTCCGGTCATCACCGCTACCCAAATGCTAGATAGCATGATTCAAAATTCCCGACCCACCAGGGCGGAAGCCAGTGACGTGGCCAACGCTATTTTGGACGGCACCGATGCGGTGATGTTATCGGGGGAATCGGCAGTGGGACAATATCCCGTTAAATCAGTGCAAATGTTGCGAAAAATTGCCGAAGAGACGGAAGTGGGTCTACATCTTGTTAATAATCCCCCAATAGAAAATACGGAAACCCATGCCCTAAGTGAAGCGTTAGTGGTAATTGACGGAATTCTAGATTTAAAATACATTGTCACGTTCACCACCTCAGGTTTTACTTCTCTCCTCGCTTCCAACCAAAGACCGTCGGTGCCGGTGATTGCTTTCACTCCCTCAGAAAAGGTTTACCATAGCCTCAACTTAGTTTGGGGTATTATTCCCTTTTTAATTAACGAAGAATTTGACACCTTTGAGGATTTAATCCAACAGGCGGAGGTACTACTGCGGGATAGAAAAATGGTGGAAAAGGGCGATCAGTTGCTAATCATGGCGGGAATTCCCACTAAAATACCCAGGGGCACTAATTTCCTCAAGATTCACCGTATTTCTTAAAACCTATGCCTCAAATCCATAGTTGCTGGACAAGGATTCTACACTACTGTTTTCAGGAAGTATACTTGGAATAATTTCTAGAAAATAGCAAAATTATGTCATTATTCCCTCTTTTAACCGCTTTGTTAGGGATTATGCCCGCAAACACCATTGAACAAGTTCCTGCTGTTGTTGAAGCTGAAGCTCGTCCTTTTCTGGTTAGCCAAGCTAACAGCGCAGATATTTTGGTGAAACTCCCCCGACCCCAGGGTAGTCCCAAGAATGTAGGTAGCATGTTCATGGCCAATGCCTATGGACAACAGGGCCTAAATTTTCAAGCCCAGGGTAAACCAGCCCCCACGGTGAAGTTTTACCAAGACGCTCTGACCAAAATGGGCTACGCAGAAAGAACCATCAACACAACTCAGGGAGATTGGGGCTTCAGCATTGTCTTTGATACTCCGGCAACGTTAACTTTAACTCCCAAAGATTCAAGCAAAGCAGTGGTGTTGGTTATTCAGGGAACCATGCTTGGCCCTGACACCATTAACCTTAATCTCCGATTTGAAGAGATTTAATCTGCTAAAAAAGCAATAGTCTCACCTGCTTAACCTAGCAAGCCAAATTTTGTGGGTGGGGCTAATATTTACTGCGATTCAATATGCGGAAATCAGTTTCAAAACAGTAAAAGACTACCAGGTGAGATCATCATAAAGATTAATTTCTAATTCCTGTACCCCTACTGGCACCGCACTAATACAAGCGCAAATGGGAGTGCCATCCCCTAGTTCCACTTCGCAAGCATGGCAGGAACCCATTAAACAGCCCGTGGGAATAAATACGCCAGCCCTCTCTGCCACATCTAAGATTGGTTCCCCTACCCGGGCCGCTACCGTCACATCGTCAGGCAAAAAGTGTATCGTTACTGCCATTAGTGCTTCCTAATCTAAATAATTTTTCGGCATTTGTTTGGTAGATTTTGCGTCTTTCCTGATCGGAAATTGGTGCATTATCCAAGAAAGAAACAGCCTCTTCAACTGACTCATACGGATAATCCGCAGCAAAGAGTACGGCGTCGGAACCAAGCACTTCTAACACATGGCGCAGAGCGGGTGGGGAACAAACCCCACTGGTGGTGATGAGAAAGTGATCTTTGAAATATTCGCTGGGTAGACGAGGCATTTTAGGCACTGCGCCAATTTCTACCTGGAGCGAATAACGGTTATCTAACCTTTGTAACCAGTATGGTAATCCTTCCCCCATATGGCCCAAAACAATTGTTAATTTGGGAAAATGATCGAATACGCCGCCCATAATGAGACGTAAACCGTGGGTTGCAGTTTCGACAGTAAATCCCCAGCCTGCAAAATAGAGTCCATAGTCTAGAAAGGGAGAAATCATCTCTGGGGAAGGGGTTCGAGGGTGAAGATAAATGGGGGCACTGTTGGCCTCGGCGGCGGCGAAAATTTCCCAATATTTCTGGTCATCGAGGTATTCTCCACCGGTGTGGGAATTGATCAATACACCACACAGCCCAAGTTTCTGTATGGCTCGCTCAATTTCTAGGGCAGCGGTTTGGGGAGATTGAGGGGCCACCGCCGCCAGTCCCGCAAAACGATCAGGATGATTTTTGATGGCCTCACTTAATTGATCATTGGCCTGTCGGGCAAGGGTTGTGGCCAACTCAGGCTCAAATACCTGTACGCCTGGAGAGGTAATAGAAATAACTTGTATATCAATGCCAGTCGCATCCATGTGAGCAATACGTCCAGCACCGAGGTCTATTAGTCGTTCGTGGATAATTCTTGTGCCGGGACTATCCGCCAGAATCGTTTCGCCCATTTTACGAAAACCTGGTTCGTTTTTTGCCCCCGTTGCAATGACATTTGCCCACTCATCAGCAATCTCCTGGGTAACAAAAGCTTCTTCTACAGCAATTCGTTTCATCATGTTAAAAAACTGTTGATTTAAGGTGTCTCATTTTCCTCTGGGAGAGATTGTAAAATCGGCTCAAGGTTGACATGGGTTTCAACAAAATCCGCTAATGAATCTAACATACCTTCCCGTTGTTCTTGATAATTACCAATGGAGGTTGGTAATGGGTCCAAGCCCCGTCGTTGACGTAAATTATTTAACCAGCACCGTCGCCAAGCACCGTTATCGAATAGGCCGTGGAGGTAGCAGCCCCAAAGGTTTTGTTGGGCATTGACCATGCCCAGCTCTTCTTGGTCAAACATGGGCAGAAAGTCTTGGCTATGCTCCGATCGCCGACTTAGTCCCTGGTGGATTTCATAGCCAGTGACAGTTAAACCTGATGGGGGAGCGTGGGTGATGGTCTGACATTGGCGGGTAATTTTTTCTTGGTTAATAACCGTGGTTAGGGGTAAAAGCCCCAACCCTTGGCAATTACTGACATTGCCTTCTATGTTTTCCGGATCGGCAATGGTTTGCCCCAGCATTTGATAGCCGCCACAAATGCCCATCACAGTCCCTCCAGCTTGGGCATAATCCATAATTTGCTGCGCCATGCCACTATTTTGTAGCGCTTGCAGATCGGCGATCGTGGTTTTACTGCCGGGAATAATTACGGCGTCGGGGTTGCCTAGTTGCTTTTCTAAGGGAAGATAATCCACGTAAACACCGGATTCCGCCTCCAAGGGCTCGAAGTCAGTAAAGTTGGCAATGCGGGGCAAGCGCAGTACTACTATGCGAATATCTTCTTTGCTGGGGCGGCCACTTCTTTCTAGTATATCGAGGGAATCTTCGGCGGAGAAAAGATTTTGCCCGTAGGGAATGACACCCAAAACAGGAATGCCGGTATATTCTTCCAACCAAGTAATCCCGCTGTCCAGCAGGGAACGTTGGCCGCGAAATTTGTTGATAACAATACCCTTAATTAATTTTCTTTCCTCCGGCTCTAACAGTTGCAATGTACCGACCACATGGGCAAAGACCCCACCCCGGTCAATATCTGCAATGAGAATGGTGGCGGCCTGGAGATGGGTGGCCACACGCATATTGGTCAAGTCTCGATGTTTGAGGTTAATTTCTGCTGGACTGCCTGCCCCTTCGCATACCACTACGTCAAAATCCTGGGCTAGGGTCTCTAAAGAGTTGGCGATCGCCTGCCAGCCTCGGTCAAAGTAATTCTGGTAATATTCCTGGGCCCTGGTTGTACCTACGGCCTGGCCCAACATAATCACCTGGGAAGTCATATCCCCCTGGGGTTTGAGCAAAATTGGATTCATCGCTACCCTGGGAACAGTCCCCGCTGCCCAGGCCTGCACTGCTTGGGCATGGCCCATTTCCCCTCCATCAATGGTGACAAAGGCATTCAGGGCCATGTTTTGTCCCTTAAAGGGGGTGACCCGATCGCCCCGACGACGGAGCAGACGACATAGCCCTGTGGTCAAAAAGGACTTGCCTGCATGGGATGTGGTACCCACCACCATAATTGCTTTCATGGTCAAATTTTGCTTGGACTGAATGGAAGAATCAGCTAGGAAAACAAAGCTCCTGGGGCACTCCATTCTATGACTGTATGGCTCCATCCCCTATGAACCCGCCAAGTCAGTGGCCCCAGGCGATCGCCGTTTAAGGCAAGGATAACTTTTTGAGCATAATGTAATGGTTAATGACCAAGTAGATTGATAATATAAATAATCAATGTTTAACAGGGATGAAACGTCAATTAATCTTGCAGGATTAGCCATTGAAATTAACGCTATTAATTTCGTACTATCTGTTGATATGGGTCGAAAATCTTTGATTATAATTATACTATTTTCTGCTGGATAATATATGAAAAGAATTGGTCACATGTTGGTGACATTTACCATATTTTTACTACTAGTGCTAACTATCCCCACCGTAGGTGTTGCACAAAATTCGGCACAATCAGGAGTGCTCCAAAGTCAAACACAAACGGAAAATGCAATTGACGGCTTTCCAGTCACCCTCGATGGCAGACCTATCTTCTTTATTCGGAGGGGAGTTTCTTCGTTTTCAGCTGAGGATAGGGCCAACGCCATTACGCAAAGAATTAAAAGAATTGCCCAAAATTACTCTATTGCTCTCGAAAACCTAAAAATTGCACCGAATCCCTATGATAATTCACTTTATTTAAGTTTAGACAAAGAAGTAATTCTAACGATAACTGAACAGGATGCAAGGGCTTATTTTTCTACCCCAGAAGTTTTAGCCCGAGATGCTCTGCAAAGCATTAAAGATGCTATTGAACAATATCGCCAAGCCCGAAGACCTGAGCAATTATTAAGAAACATCATCTATACCGCCATAGCCAGCTTTGCTTTTTTGAGCACTGTTTTTTTAATTATCAAACTTTCAGGAAAGCTATTTCCATGGTTTAGGGCATTGATAGAATTCCATGTACCGGGCATTAAAATACAAAATGCTGAGATTATATCTTCCTCTAAAATAAGTTTTTTAGGTCTGCGAATTCTTCAGATAATTCGTCTAGTTTTCCTATTGTTACTTCTATTTTCCTATGTTGCCTTTGTCCTACGCTTGTTTCCTTGGACGAAGGTTTTTGGAGAAAGCATTGTAGACCATTTATTTCAGTCCTTGGAATTGGTTTTATCTGGGATTAGTAAATACCTGCCCAATGCTTTCATTATTGCCATAATTATCTTTCTTACTTACTACCTAATTCGGATAATTAAACCTTTTTTTACGGCTATAGAAAGGGGAAATCTTGTCATACCAGGATTTTATACTGATTGGGCTAAGCCTACCTACAATCTTCTCTTATTTATTATCATTGCTCTAGCGGCGGTGTTAGCTTTTCCCTATCTGCCTGGTTTTGATTCCCCTGCTTTTCGGGGTATCTCTGTTTTTCTTGGTCTTCTTCTATCCCTCGGTTCTACTTCAGCAATCACCAATGTAATTGGAGGAATTATTCTTATCTATACCCGTGCTTTTCAGATTGGCGACCATATTCAAGTGGGGGATGTTATTGGAGACATCATAGAGAAAAACTTTTTAGTTATTCGTATTTGTACCCCAACAAATCAAATTATTACTATTCCCAATTCATCTCTATTGATTAGTAATGTGATTAATTATAGTATTTCTTCACGGGAATTGAATAAGTATTTGATTCTTCAGACAACAATTACCTTGGGCTATGATGTCCCTTGGCAAAAAGTTTACTCAACCCTAATCGAGGCCGCCTTAAATACTGAACATATTCTCAAGAGTCCTGTCCCTTTCGTCCTACAGACTAGTCTGGACAATTTTTATGTCAGCTACCAGCTAAATGCCTACACCAATCAGCCCAATTTAATGGTGATAATTTATTCAGAACTACATCAAAATATGCAAGACAAGTGTAATGAAGTCGGCATTGAAATTTTGTCACCCAGCTTCACTGCCCTGCGGGATGGAAATACATCTACCATGCCAGAGAATTACTTACCTTCAGATTATGTGGCTCCCCCCTTTCGGGTTCAATCTTCGGATTCTTCCGGACAATAAATCCCCAATCCCCTCACCCGGGAAAAAATGTCGGCAAAATTTCCCTTCAAAAGGAAGATAAATTTCCTCAGTTCGACTTTTTCAACTCACTCTCAGTCTCCGTTTCCTAGCCGTGATTTCTGGCGCCGATGGTTCGTATGGCACTAGAAACTTGATTGGCTAAGCGTGCGGCCAGTAATCCCGAAAAGGCGGCGATCACCACTGTGCCCAGGCATGTTATTTGGGCTGTTTCTGGCCCTCCCACCCCTAGCACCATCGCCACCGCAGTTAACGGTAGTCGATAGCCACCGGCAATGCCAGCAGCGGCCCCGGCAGCCCCAGCCAAATCTCCCGAGATTCCAAATATGGTGGCAAATACCCGACCAGTCAGGTCCCCGATCGCCAAAAAAGGAACAAAAACACCGCCACACCCCCCAGCTAAAACCGCCGCCGTGGTGGAAGCGGCCCGGAGTATGGCCACGGCCAGCAGGTGATAGGGAGTTGTTTCAATATTTTCCGCCCAGACTATGGCTGCTCCCCCAGGACCAAACGCCGCCGCCGGAGTAGCAATTTGGGCGATCGCCACTGCCAGTAATAACATTGCCAAACTACCGGCCAGAAGGCGAATGGCAGGTTTAGTCCGCAGGCCTCTGGCCCAGTAGATCGCTTCCCCCGTCAGCGCTGTAATTGTACCTGTGACCACCCCGATAAACAGAGTCGCACCCATGGCATTCCAAAGATCCGCCGGAGGCACCTTGGGCACCACAAGCCGGATCAATTGCAAATTAAAAGCAACATTAATGCCCCAGCCCACCAGGCCGCCAGCCAACATTGCCGCTCCCCGCTCTGGGGTCAACGGGATCTGCCGTCGTCCACTCAACTCAAACATAAAAAAACTGCCCACCAACGGTATCCCCATTAGGGCGGACACACTGGCCGCACCGCCACCGATCGCCAAAGGTCGCACCAAGGGGCGCAGTGCTGAATTGACACTACCCAACCAAGTTCCCGTTGCAAAACCAATATGGGCCGCTGGCGATTCCGTTCCCATGGGAGCCCCAAACCCCACAGTAGAAAGGATGGCAATGGCCCGCAATGGCGCTAAATTCCAGGGGAAGCGCTCTTCCACCCCGGATGCATTCACCACATCGCCAGTCAGATCGGCTCGGGCAATGTCATGGGGAAAAGAATACCAGGACAGCAAAGAGCCCCAACGACCAGGGGTATTGGCCTCCCGGGGCGCTACGGTTTGCACAGGCTGACCCTTACCCAATCCAAACAGGACAAGTACGGCCAAAGCAACACCGAATAAGGGAATGAGCAATAACCAGATGGGGTCCAATCCAGAAATAACACTGAGAGTTTGTTTAATTGATTCCGTCAGCATTACTGCGGCTAGAGAACCAATTAAACCCCCCAAAAGTCCCCCAACAGTCCATGTGCCCACTCTAGTAAGGAGAGGTTGGGGCTTTCCGTTAATCATGGCCTTGAATTACCTGCATTTTTTGCTAGCTCCTAGTAACAGATGAATGTCGGCAACTAAACCTTTGATAATTATCTTGATTGTCAAGCCTATCTTAACTTGACACTTTGCCAATATTTTTTATCTTCGACTACGCCAAATTACTGTGGAATTAAAATAAATATCACTGTTTTTAAGAACGTGTTTGCAAAGTTTTATTCCGCCCCCTAAATCTCCTCACTAAAGCTCCGGCAATACTGGGGGACTTTCAATCAGTTCTCCCCCTAAATTTGGAGGGCAGGGAAGCTTTTCAAACAGACTCTCAGGTCAAATAAATGCTTTAAAATAGTGAATAATTTTATTTGAACTTAGTGAATTTTGAAACCCTAGTGTATTCAATTTTTTATTGGGATAGAGAATAAGAATAAAATCACTAAACACACCTTCTCTTATTTTAAGTTATGGTTCCAAAATCTCTATTAATAATCTCTATTAATAATCTCTAGTAGATAATACGAATATCTTTTTTATAGTCCTTAATAAAATCAAGAAAGCTTCTATGTTGCAAGGAAAAATAGGTCAAGGTTTTAACTCTGTGTGAAGAAGCAAAACTATTCTTAATTTACTTACCCAAGCCTACCTATCCCAACTTTCTTTTTTCAACGGATCAGACAGAATTAGCAAGATCGGAAAGTCTCCCTTCCCCAAAACAATTCAGGGGAATACGCAGCCGAATGCTCCGTCTTTCTGGGAGACAATAAAAAAGTGTATTAACCCTAGGCAAGGGATGGTTCAAGCTCCAATTCACAAGCTTTAACCTGCTGGCGTGACACAATCCGCATTTGATGAGGATAGCGTGGCCGGGGATTTCCCACTAACCAAATGGGGGGCACCATACTGGTTTCGTAACAGTCAATTTGATATAAAACCCCCGGTTCGGATTTGAGTTCTACTATTGTCCCCGGCAAATACTCAAACATTTCATCCCAGTCAATGGGAGATGTGGTATTCATCAGCGGTCCTCCATATTGCTCAAAAGGTTTTATGCTTTCTCGACTCAGGACTTGTGAGGGACGGAATTGTACTTAATTACACTGCGGCCAGACGGTGTCGCCATAAAAGTGACAAAATCCCTGGCAATTTCCCCAAAATTTTCATTCCCGAGCAAATCAGAAAGAAATAAAACGAATAAAATCTGTATCGACTTTAACAAAATTGAGCAATGCTGGCACAAAGTACGGGAATAAGTTCACAAATCGTGACATTGGAGGCAAAAACGGGCAAATGACGATCGCCTGGATCAGGCACTGACATTGATGGGGCTGGGTTTTTCATTCCAAAAGAGGGGAATGGCGGCGATCGCCGACAGCAATTGCATGACGCCAAAAGCCACCAGTGCCACTTCAAAACCCCAATGGAGCACTTCCCCAAACAACCAACTGCCAATCCCAAAGCCGGTGAATAAAGTAAACACCTTTAGCCCCATGGTTTGCCCCAAAGTATCTTCTTCCGCCAAATCGGTCACAATGCCCACAAACAAAGGTTGAGTCAGGTCGTAGCCCAGGGACATGACCAGAATTGCCATGGTAACGGCGAGGGGGGGAATAAAAGGAACCATAGTCAAACCGGCGATCGCCGCCATAGCCAAACCGGGAGGAATTAACCAGCGTCGTCCCCAACGATCCACTGCTTTACCGATTAATGGGCTAAAAATCAGTCCTGGGACACCATAACCTAGAATATTGAGGCCAATGCTAAGGGTATCCATTTCGTAGCGTTGGGACAGGTAAAGGCCAAGCCAAGTGTACACTCCAGAGTGGTAAATACCATTGCAAAGCACGTAGCCATAGGTGCGCATGCCACGAAAATTAGACAGTACGGCCCAATAGCCAGCAAACACCGTTGCCAGGGCAGGGATCTTGGTTGCTTTGGGGGCATCGAACAAAGCCCCGTAGCGTCGCAGTCGCCAGAGCACAATCACGGGCGCAGTGGCAGTGCCAATAAACAACAATTGCCAACCAAGAAAGGGTTCTAAAATTGCCCCCCCGGCGGAACCGGCAGCCATGCCCCCCTCCATCGCCGCAAACACCAGCCCTAATTTTGCCCCCCGTTGGTTGTAGGGAAACATGTCGCCAATGAGGGCAAAGGTGAGGGGAATCACGCCGCTGGCCCCAAGTCCTGTCAGTAATCGCCAAAAGGTCATCTGAGCTGCAGTTTGAGCAGTAGCAGTTAAAGCGGTACAGGTAATAAATACTATGATTGAAATTTGGATGACGGGCCAACGGCCAAAACGGTCCGACAAAATGCCATAAAAAAGCGCCGCTAGGGCATAGGCCAACATGTAGGCGGGCACAATGAAGCCAATTTCCTGAGCAGATACGTCAAAAATTTCTGCTAAACGGGGAATCAAGGGCGCAATCATGTACCCTTGCAGGAAAATTAACCCGGCGGCAATGGCCAGCAATCCAAAGAGGCGATCGTGCTGTCGCATTCTCCCGGTGTAGTCCGCTTCCTCCAAATGGGAAAAATTAGGCTGGCTTGGTTTCGGTTCAGACATGAGGAGTATGAAAATCTATTAGCAAAGGTCCAGAGGGCCTAAGTTGAGCCATGAATCTTTGTAAAAAATAATAAACTGTGTAATTGGATACAAAACGCCATCCCTAGATCAATCACCTATATTAGTTATTAAATACCATAATAATTTGTTGTTGAAATAATATGATTGGCTCTAGTGGCGATCGCCAGGATCATTAGAATGAGAGCCGATTCCAATCCTTAAAGGAACGGAGATAACGCAAACTTCCTGATTGGATAGTACAATAGTGCTTCTACAATAGAGCCAGGGAAAAAATTACAGCTCTATCAATGGATATGAATAAAGAGAAGAATTACAACCGATAAAGATGGTACTATTTATGTGGAAAGATGACTAGAACTCTATCTAATTATAATTACCTTAAAAATAGCTTTATTCAGTGAAAGACCCAATCGCAGCAAGCTGCGGGGTATGCGCAACCCATTTTTAGATCCAACTCAACTTAAAACCTTTTCTAACTCATTTTGTTGCCACAGGGATTGATAAAGTCCTGACTGTTGCAGTAGTTCTTCATGGCTGCCCGTTTGGACAATGCGGCCATGGTCCATGACAAAAATGCGGTCCGCTTGGGCAGCGGCGGAAAGTTGATGGGAAACAAAGAGTACCGTGTTATTGCGGCGGGCCAGGTAATGCAAAATGCGGGTGGCGGTCTGGTTATCCACGCTGGAAAGGGCATCGTCTAGCACCAACAGGGGAGCATCAAGAATTAAAGCTCTGGCTAGGGCAGCCCGCTGTCTTTGGCCACCGGACAGGGTGATGCCTCTTTCCCCCACTAGGGTTTGGTAATGTTGGGGAAAGTTAGCAATTTCCTGGTCTAAATGGGCCTGGTGGGCCGCCTGCTCGATCGCCGTGTCAGTTTGACTAGGATCACTGTAAGCAATGTTTTCGGCAATGGTGGTGCTGAACAAAAAACTTTCCTGGGGCACAAAGGCGATCGCCGAGCGTAAATCGCTGAGGGCAATTTGGGTGATGTCGTAGTCATCAATGAACACCTGACCAGGGGCAATATCCAACAAACGGGGTAAAACATTAACCAACGTAGATTTACCGGAACCGATAGGCCCCACAATGGCCACCATTTCTCCAGGATAAACAGTAAAGTCCACTTGCTCCAACGCTGGCAGGTCGCTACCAGGGTAGCAATAGTTCAGGCCGCGGGCGGTGATTTTTCCGGTGGCCTGAGCCGGACTAAAGGGCAGAGGTTGGGGCACCGTTAAAATTTTCGGAGTGGTATGGAAAATAGCTTCCACCCGTTGAATGCTCACTTCTCCCCGTTGGTAGGCGGTGATGGTAAAACCAAGTAGGGCAGTGGGAAATACCAACCGTTCCACCAAAATGATCAGGGCAATGAAGTCCCCAATGGTGATACTGCCATCTTGAATTAAGCCAGTGCCAAAGGCCAGCAAAATGAGCAAACTGAGGTAAGCCAGACCCTCAATGAGGGGAAAAAGAAAATTTCTAATGCGGGCCAGCTTCAGGTTTGCCTGGAGCAATTTTTGGTTTCTCGTCTGAAAAGCCTGTCGTTCGTTATCTTCCTGGGAATAAATTTTGATTAAACTAATGCCGCTCATATCCTCTTGCACCAGTTCGCTCAGGGCAGACAACTCTTCCTGCACCTCCAATTGATAATCTCGCAACTTACCGCTGAAAAGATTGACACTCATCAGCATCAGCGGATAAACAGAAACCGCCAACAAGGTGAGGGGAATGTGGAGGGCAAACATGGCCGGGATAGTCAGGGCATAGGCAAAAACAGTGTTGATCAAACTCAACACCGCAAAACCCACCAAGCGACGAATATTATCCACATCGCTGGTGGCCCGGTTAATCAAATCCCCAATGGTATTTTCGGTGAAATAGAGGGGCTCTAACTTGAGCAGATGGTCAAAAATTTTCTGTTTGAGCTCGTATTCCACCTGTCTTCCCACCCCAAAAATTAGAATGCGGGAGGCCATGCGGATAAACCACATTAGGGAAGCGAGAACAACAATTAGCACCACAATGCGAGCTACGTCCGATGCCTCAAAGGGGGGCATTAAATCGTCAATACTATCCCGCATCAAAATGGGAATGTAAACCCCCAGGGCATTGGCCAAAAATAGCGCAAAGGTTCCAGCTCCGATCGCCCGCCAATGGGGAGTTAAATAACGAAGTAACTGCTTGACGCTGGGGGCGGCCATGGACGAAACCTAAAGGGAAAACAGCTTTGATCGTAACCCATTTAACGGTTAATTTCCTCTGGCCCAGGTGGAGGAACTGCTCTCCTAAAGTTGCTAAAACTTGCTGAAACGGGAGAATTTTAGCTTTTTGCTTGGTGACCCTTTCCTCGGTGACCTAAACTGCTAAAAGACAGGATTTTGTGTAGTTTTTCAATGGCTTTGGGGCCATGGGGGCCATGGGCGTAAATTTTTTGGCAGGGGATATCGGCGGCACTAAAACGATTCTGGCCCTGGTGACGATAAACGAGAGTAGCCCAGGGTTGGCCCGGCCGGTGACTCTGTTTGAACAGACCTACAGCAGTCCAGCTTTTCCCGATCTGGTGCCCATGGTGCAACAATTCCGTCAAGAAGCAGCCTTTGTGTTGGGTAACCCAATCTCCGTTGCTAAGGCCTGTTTCGCCATTGCCGGCCCTGTGATCGATAACACCTGTCGCCTCACTAATTTAGATTGGCATCTCAGCGGCGATCGCCTGGCCCAGGAATTGGCCATTGCCCAGGTTGACCTCATCAATGATTTTGCCGCTGTGGGTTACGGCATTTTAGGGCTAGGGTCAGAGGATTTAACCGTACTCCAGGCCGCTCCCGTGGATCCGTCAGGGGCGATCGCCATATTGGGAGCAGGCACCGGCTTGGGACAATGCTACGTAATTCCCCAGGGCCAAGGAAGATATCGAGTTTTTGCCTCCGAAGGAGCCCACGGTGACTTTGCCCCCCGATCGCCTTTGGAATGGCAGTTATTGGAGTATCTCAAAAAGAAGTATTCCCTAGGGCGGATTTCCATTGAACGGGTGGTATCCGGCATGGGCATCGCCATGATTTACGAATTTTTGCGGCACCAATACCCAGAACGGGAATCAGCCCAATTCAGCAAACTCTACCAAACCTGGAATCGAGAAAAGGACCAAGAAACCAAAACCGTCGATCTGGCCGCCGCCGTATCCCAAGCCGCCCTGGAAGGCACAGATGTATTGGCTGACCAAGCCATGGAACTTTTTCTCGGGGCCTATGGAGCAGAGGCAGGAAATCTTGCTTTGAAGCTACTACCCAGAGGTGGTTTGTACGTTGCCGGTGGTATTGCCCCCAAAATTATCCCTTTACTGGAAAAGGGCAGTTTTATGCAAGGCTTTAGCGACAAAGGCAGGATGCAAAGCTTAATGGGGACAATTCCCGTACAGGTGGTACTCAACGCCAAAGTTGGCCTAATTGGCGCGGCGGTTTGTGCGGCCCAGTCTTAGGAAGTGGACATTTTTAGTTGTTAACTTTGCCTTTACCTGGGAATTGCGGGGAAGGGTTATGCTGACTTTGGGGGAGATCTGGCCCAATGGGAGTCATGCTTGGGTAATGCAAACAAGATGCTTGACCAATGGGAACTAAGCCCGATCGCCTGGATTGATTTTTGAGGGTTGCCTGATTTTATGTTTGTGAACAGTTCCCCGATCGCCGATGGTTTAAGTGCCTTAGTAGGCTTAGACTCCCAGCCCCTCCAATTCTATGAAAGGGGTGACGTTGTTCCGCCCAAAGACCAGGGGTGTTGGCAAATTTACCGGGGGATTTTACAGGTCAGTCAATGGACCTTGGGAGGCGATGAGGTGCTGATGGGTTGGGCCCAACCCGGTAGTTTTGTGGGCTTAGATTTTAGTGCCCATCAACGGGAAACCTACCAAATTCGAGCTTTGACGGATGTATATCTGCGGGGTTATTCCCTGGAAATGATTACCAACAACGCTAATTTATGTCGCTTGGTGCTTGACCAGACCCTACAGCAGGTGAGGCAGAGGGAAGCTCTACTGGCGATCGCCGGTTATAAACGGGTGGACGAAAGACTCCAAGGCCTACTGAACTTACTAGGACAGGAATTGGGGCAACCAGGGACCGGGGGCATGCGTTTATCGGTGCGGCTCACCCATCAAATGTTAGCCAATGCCATTGGCACCACCAGGGTAACAGTCACCCGTCTGCTGGGGGAATTCCAAACCCAGGGAAAGGTCAGTTTAGACGGCGATCGCCATTTGGTCATTGCCTTGGGAAACTAGGTGTGAACCGGATTGGCAAGGTTTTTTTTGATAGCCTGGACTCAGTTGTTGTGCAGTTGAGGAAATAGTTATGGTCTGGGCAAACCTTGGGCACTGTTGTCGATGGCTTGGGGCTTTGACAGTAGCAACGACTTTGCTGGCCCCCATCCCATTAAAAGCTGGTAGTGCAACGGCGATCGCCTCTCCGCTAACTGGGTTACAAACATTACCATCCCAATTGTTACTAGCGGAAATTATTCGAGGTTGTCCCAGGGCGGAAGTGGTGGAAGCCTATGAAACCAAAACTTATCTAGCCTATATTTGCCAAACCTACGACGGACAAATTTTCTACCGGGGCGTTAATAAAAACAATGGCGACCAGATTAATGTGATGGATGTGCTAATCACCGACAGCGGCACCTACTACGCCACCAATGGAGCCTATACCTATTGGGTGGACCGGCAACAGTTACGGGTAACCAAGAATGGTAAAACTATTTTCTCTGAACCTGTTTTAAGGTAGATGGAACTAGTTAGCCCATTTAGCCCAAGCCCACCATGCAATTGCACCTCTCCACCTGGCCCGAAGTCGAAAATTATCTACAGTCTTCCAGCGGCATTATTTTTCCCATTGGTTCTACGGAACAGCACGGCCCCACTGGTCTGATCGGTACCGATGCCATTTGTGCGGAGGCGATCGCCAAAGGAGTGGGGGAAGCAACTGGAGCAATGGTGGGGCCAACCATTAACGTCGGCATGGCTTTGCATCATTTGGCCTTTCCCGGCAGTATTAGTTTGCGTCCCAGTACCCTGATCCAGGTTGTTATGGATTACGTCAGTAGTTTAGCCAACGCCGGTTTTAGCCGTTTTTACTTCATCAATGGCCATGGGGGAAATATTGCCACCCTCAAAGCCGCTTTTTCCGAAACCTATCACCATTTGGGCAGCCATGGCCAAGATGTCCGTTGTCAGGTGGGTAATTGGTTCATGGCCAGGGGAGTATATCAATTAGCCAAGGAACTCTACAGTGACCAAGAAGGTTCCCACGCCACCCCCAGTGAAGTGGCTGTAACCCAATTTGTTTACCCCGAAGCGATTAAAACTGCGCCGTTAAATTCGGAAGTTGCCTCAGGCCATAGTATTTATAGTGCCCAAGATTTCCGGGCCCATTATTCTGATGGCCGCATGGGCTCCAATCCGGCCCTGGCTACCCCAGAACATGGCCAACGGTTTTATGAAGTGGCAGTGAAGGAATTAAGTGAGAGCTATCAGCGGTTTTTGGCAGAAAATTAGCTTCAATTCAGCCAAATTTCCCCAATGGGCGGATTACTTAATCTTTCTAGGAAAACTGGCAGTAATAAACTGAACCCCCCGATCGGCGATCGCCAAATGCCCCTGGCTAGGTTAAGGTGAACATTGCCCCCGTAGTTGATAGTCTGTCTGCGCCCGCCATGTTGGAAGAACTGAAACAATCCCCCCCTTGGCTCCGGCTGAGTCTGCTCTTTCCTCTCTTTTTCCTCAACGGTTGGTTAATCTACAAAGCCATGGGTTTTTTGCAACCCCTCAGTAGTTTGTTGGTGGCGGCCGCCCTACTAGCTTTTTTATTAGATATTCCCGTCCGAATTTTGGTGGAAAAAGGTCTCAAACGACCCTGGGCGGTGGCTAGCGTTCTACTCATTGCCCTGGTCGTCATCAGTCTTTTTCTGTTAATCGTCATTCCCCTGGCGATCGACCAATTGGGACAACTGCTGGATAACTTACCCGGCTGGTTCCGTTCCGGCAACGCCCAACTGCTGATGCTACAAGCTTGGGTCAATGAGCATTACGCCAATCTCCAGGTGGACCTCCAACCCCTGATCAGTCAGGCAATTGAAAAGTTAAGCCGCATTCTCAATTCCTTTGGCAATCAACTGTTGGGGCTAGTGGGGGTCACCATTAGCACCAGTATTAATGGCTTGATCCTGTTAGTGCTGACCATTTTCCTGGTGCTGGGGGGAGAAAAAATTTGGGATGGCATTTTTAGCTGGTTTCCCCATCCTTGGCAGAGAGATTTGCAAAATTTAATTCGGGATACCTTTGAAGGATATTTTGCCACCCAGGCAATTTTAGCGGGTATTCTCTCGGTGGCTCAAATGGTTGTGTTTACCCTACTCCAAGCCCCCTATGCCATCCTTTTTGCCATTACCATCGGTCTAAGCACTTTGATTCCTTTTGCCAGTGCTTTAAGCATTATTGTCATTAGTCTGTTGCTAATGTTGGAAAACTTTTGGTTGGGGGTAAAAATTCTTTTGGCGGCGGTGATTGTGGGGCAAATTAATGATAATGTCATCTCCCCTCGTTTGATGGGTAACCGCACCGGTTTAAATCCTGCTTGGATTATTGTTTCTTTGTTTGTAGGCAGTAAATTAGGGGGAGTTTTGGGTCTGTTGGTGGCGGTGCCCCTAGCCAGCGTTATCAAAGCAACGAGCGATCGCCTGCGGGGATTACCGAAAAAATCTGGGGAACAGCCCGCTGAAGTTTCAGTGGTTTCGACCTAAATTTTTGGATAATTGTTAAGGGTTAAAGCCTGTAGGACTTTATTTTTTACTGTCTCTGTCTTTTAAAATTTTTCGCATTTCGACCATCCATGGACCAGGACAAATATCTTAGTAGTTACGATTACCATCTCCCTGCAGATTGTATTGCCCAAACCCCCGCCGTTCCCCGGGATCATTCCCGTCTACTGGTGGTGAAAGACCCATTCACCGTGGACCACCAACATTTTTATGATTTGGGTAACTATCTGAAACCGGGGGATTTATTAGTCCTCAATGACACGAAGGTAATGCCCGCCCGTCTCCATGGCCAAAAAGAAAATGGCGTGGCAGTGGAGATTTTACTCTTGACAGAGTGTACTGAAAACCAATGGATTGCCCTAGTCAAGCCAGGCAAAAGATTAAAGCTGGGGGCCAAAGTTAAATTTCCCGCCAGGGATGGGGAAAAGCCCGACCTCTGGGCCACCATTTTGCAACGGGACGATGCCACGGGGGGACGGTTATTAGAATTTGTTTTGGAGCCGGGACAAAGACTCTGGGATGTGTTGCCAGACTATGGTGAAATTCCCTTTCCTCCCTACATCGGTGATCGCCAAGCCACGAATGACCAATATCAAACCATCTATGCGGAAAAATTAGGAGCGGTGGCGGCCCCCACAGCGGGGTTACATTTCACCGAGGAATTGTTCACAAAACTAGCCCAACAGGGAGTACAGACAGCGAAAGTTACTCTCCATGTGGGCATTGGCACCTTTCGCCCCGTGGAAGCGGAAAATATTCTCGACCACGTAATGCACCAAGAATGGATTGATGTACCTCCAACGACGGTGGAAGTGATTGAAAAAACTAGGGCCAGTGGGGGCAGAATTTTTGCGGTGGGCACCACGGTGGTGCGCTGTTTGGAAGGCATGGCCCAGGAAAGTGATTTTCCCCGGCAACCCCTGCAACCCTTTCGGGGCCAGACGGATTTGTTTATTTACCCCGGTTATCAATGGCGCTTAGTGGATGGGCTGATTACCAATTTTCACTTGCCCAAATCCAGTTTATTAATGTTGGTCAGTGCCCTAATCAGCCGCCCCCGGTTAATGGCCATTTACGAAACGGCGATCGCCAAAGGGTACCGATTTTACTCCTTTGGAGATGCCATGGTGATTCTGCCGGAAGCTTGCCGAGGACAGGAAAAAATTCGATAAAACTAGGGGCTGGGTATTATTTAAATCGGTTTATATTCAACCGAATTAACCTAAAAATAGGCTAATTTTTCCAGGCCAAATCGGGCCGTAATCTCCGCTAAACGAGATAAATTTTCCCGCTCCGACTCGGTTAGGTAGGGCACAATCCCCAAAACCGGCAAATGGGTAAAGGATTCCAACATAGCTGGAGTGGCCCAGTCTTCCACCTTGCCCTCCGCCTCCGGGCTAGCACAACTGAGCACTAAGCCCTTCAGTTTGACCTTAGTTTGTCTGGCCAAGGCCACCTGGGCGATCGCCTGGCCCATGGCCCCCAGTTGCACCGGCACCACCAAAATAGTTTCCAAACGCCAAAGGGCGGCAATATCCGCCACTGTCAGTTCGTGGGTAACGGGGGAACCCAAACTACCCAGGGCTTCCACCAGTACATGGTCATGGTTTTGTTGCATTGTCTGCAAAGTCTGCCAGACTACTCCCAAATCAATGGTTTTTCCTTCTTGGTCAGCGGCCAAAGGAGGAGCTAGGGGCGTAGCAAATTTCAGCGGCGTCACCACATCCCAGCGGGTCAGATGGCCGAATAATTGTTGGTAAAGCTCGTCATCCCCCAGACCAGTCTGCATCAACTTCATTAGTCCGAAAGACTGATCTTTGCCACACTTCCACCAGTAGGCCGCCAACGCCGAAGTAGTTACCGTTTTCCCCACCCCTGTGTCGCAACCCGCAACTAATAAAGTTTTTTGGTCAACGGCTCGGGAAAAATTCGACATGGGGAGCAAAAACTGGGAAGAGAAATTTATTGGAGGTTAATTTAAGTTTTGCAAAACCTAAAGAGATTGGCGAGGAAAGAATCCGCTATGATTGGATCGAAAACCCTGGGTTTGCTTCCGGGCACCCGACTAAGGGAAACACCAGTAATCTGCCATGACATGGGGGTAAAGTGTCTGCCGTGAGCCGTATCGCTACTTTAACACGTCAATCGATGCTGTCTGCCTTATCTGACAACAATCGCTTACGTCTTTTTTCCGGATCATCCAACCCATCTTTATCCCAAGAAGTGGCCCGTTATTTGGGCATGGACATCGGCCCCATGTTGCGGAAACGGTTTGCCGATGGAGAACTCTACATTCAAATCCAGGAATCCATTCGGGGCGGTGACGTTTATCTGATCCAACCCTGCTGCCATCCGGTTAACGATAACTTGATGGAATTGCTGATCATGATCGATGCCTGCCGTCGTGCTTCAGCCCGCCAGATTACCGCCGTGTTGCCCTATTACGGTTATGCGAGGGCAGATCGTAAAACCGCTGGTCGGGAATCCATCTCGGCCAAGTTAGTTGCTAATCTCATCACCGGTGCCGGGGCCCAACGGGTTTTAGCTATGGACCTCCACTCTGCCCAGATCCAGGGTTATTTTGACATTCCCTGCGACCACATGTACGGTTCCCCCGTTATTATCGACTACCTAAAAAGTAAGCAACTAACTGACTTAGTGGTGGTTTCCCCCGACGTGGGAGGGGTAGCCCGGGCTCGGGCCTTTGCCAAAAAGTTAAACGATGCCCCCCTGGCCATTATTGATAAACGTCGTCAGAGCCATAACGTTGCAGAAGTATTAAATCTCATAGGTGACGTGGACGGAAAAACCGCCGTGCTAGTGGATGACATGATCGACACCGCTGGTACTTTGTCGGAAGGCTCCCGTTTGCTCCGGGCCCAGGGCGCTCGTCAGGTCTATGCCTGTGCCACCCATGCTGTTTTCTCGGAGCCGGCCATCAATCGCCTTTCTGGTGGCTTGTTTGAAGAGGTGATTGTTACCAATACCATTCCCGTGCCTGACGATCATCATTTTCCCCAACTGACTATTCTTTCCGTGGCTAATTTAATTGGGGAAGCGATTTGGCGCATCCACGAGGAAAGCTCCGTCAGCAGTATGTTCCGCTAGGAATAACAATAATTTTTTGTGGACAATGGTAAAGCTGGATAGCCAGGCTGGCCAAAGCTGGGACGGGGTGATAGTCTTGGTTAAGTAATTTGAAGCTGATGCCGCCTTGGGCCATGCCTTGGTTCGGCAATTTCTTTGGCTATGCTAGTAGTTGGGCGGTCAATGCCGTCATCCAGTTACTATTTTCGGGCTCAGGCTTGTTTGCAAGCTTTGTTCTATGCCCGGTTCTGTTGCCTCAATTGCTAACTCTTGAGGATTTCTCAAATAGATTTCCACTAGACATTCCCCCTTTTCCATCTCAATTTCCTCGGAGGCCAAGCCATGTCTATGCCATCTATGCCTAAATTTTCCCAAGCTAAATTGTCCAAAAAACTACTCGCGCTTCTCTCCCTAAGTGGTGTTTTGGTGATGGGGTTGCCTGCCATTGGTTTTGCCCAAGGTAACTCTGGATTCACTATTTTTAGTGGGGTGGATAATCGTAGCGATATTCTGGATTACTACTTACAATTCAACGGTCGTTCTGGTCAAAGGGACCGCTATAAACTGTATATCCCCGCCAAGAAAATGACCCAGGGGGCGAAAGTTCTATACGTTTCCTACCCCGAAAATTTTGATGGCACTTTCGATGTAGATAAAGTCCGGGTTGAAACTAAACGCCAGGGAAACATTGAAATTGAAGATGTGGTTTGGGACAAAGAAAGTCGCTTTTTACAGATTGTTTTGGCAGAGCCAGCAGAACCCAACAGTCAGGTGACCATTACCCTTTCCAATGTTACTAACCCCAGCCTTGGAACTTATTACATGGTGGCCGATGCCATGGTATCCGGTGATATTCCCGTCCGAGTTTATTTAGGGACTTGGATTGTGAGTATTAACCGCTAGTTGGTTTATCCTATGGGGGACTTTTGTCGGGGTTTCGATTGACAAGACTGGCAAAGACGGGTCAAGGATAATTTTTGTCCCCGCCTTCTGAACCTGTGATTTTAAATTGTCCCTCAGGTTTAGATTCAGGTTAGATTGACACTAATTCAATCTTATCTGTGTGATCTTTACCAACGGCATTTCCTTGGTTTTTATTAATTGCATTGAGTAGCGATAACTTTGATGATTACCTACTGCCGCCGAACTGTTGCGGCTATTTTTCTGGCAATTTTTTCCTGGCCGATCGCCCCTGGGCAAACTGCTCCTCCCAGGCCAGTGGACAAGACAGTGGAGTGCGAAATTTTGATAGTGGGGGGTGGATTAGCCGGCACAGCAACGGCCTATGAAGGTCTGTTGGCGGGGAAAAATGTTTGCATGACGGAGCTGACGGATTGGGTGGGGGGTCAACTTACTTCCCAGGGCACCGCCGCCCTCGATGAACGGCCAACCCAAACGGATAAGTTGTTTTATCCCCGGGGTTATCTGGAGCTACGGCAACGGATTAAGGATTTCTACGGTGTGCAAAATCCCGGCAAATGCTGGGTAAGCCGCTCTTCTTGTTTCCTACCCAAGGATGGCCATGACATTCTGATGGCAATGCTGGAGGATGCAGAAAAGAAAGGCCAGGGCACTCTGCAATGGTTTCCTAACACGGTTATCAAAGAATTAGTCTTAGCCCCCACCGCCCTTGGGGAAGCAGGAGAAGAAATTATTCAGGCGATCGCCATTCAGCACCAACCGGCTCCCAACGCCCCACCGTTGAACAGTCAGTTTTTATCCCAGACCATTGAAGATAGTTACCGCTACGAAGATTCGGAGCAATTCACTAAAACTATCATTAACTTCACTGCGCCCCAAAGTAACCAGGGTAGAACAGCCCAATGGTTGGTGGTGGAAGCTACGGAAACCGGGGAATTAATTGGTTTAGCAGATGTGCCCTACCGGGTAGGAGTGGATCCCCGCACCTATCTTGATCCCTCCTCTTCTAGTGTGGAAGGCTTTGCCTACTGTACCCAGGGCTTCACCTACACCTTTGCCATGGAGGCCACCACCGAGCCCCAACCCCAACCAGAGCCGGATTTTTACCAAAGATTTACTCCCTATTACAGCTACGACCAATCCCGGTTTGATTTTGATGCGCTGTTTACCTATCGACGCATTTGGAGTCCCGATGGGCTAGGTATTTTTGAGCCTGCTACCCCTAACCAACCGAAAAATCGCTTTGGGGTTAGTCCCACCCAGCCAGGGGAAATTTCCATGCAAAACTGGTTGCCGGGAAACGATTACACTCCCGGTACTCCTAGGGACAATTTTGTTTACACCAGAGAGCAACTACAACAAACAGGACAACTGGAACCAGGGGGTTGGCTAGGGGGACTGCGGACGGAAAGCTTAGCCAATGGCGAAAAAATCGCCTTGGGTTTTTACCATTGGTTAGTGGCGGGTACCACCGATGCCAAGCTGGGCGACAATGTCAAAACGCCCAATCCCAATAACCGTTTGCTGAAGGGGCTGGATAGTCCCATGGGCACCGAGCATGGTCTTTCCAAGTTTCCCTATATTCGGGAAGGGCGCAGAATCATTGGCCGGCCGGATTTTATTTACCCCAACGGATTTGAAATCAATGAAACGGATATTTCCCGCCAGGATTTTAAAGACGATTTTTACCGGGAAAATCTTTCTCCTAGGGATTACCGTCGTTTACACGCAGAGCTAGCGGGCATTGACGGTTTGGATGTGCTTGATGGTAGCCTTTCCCCCGATGCAGTGGAGCGTCGCCAGCGGGCCACCATGTATCCTGATTCCGTGGGCATTGGCCATTACAACATTGATTTTCATCCCTGTTATCTGGAATATCCAGTGGAAAAACCCGGCAACATCGAGCGACCGGGGGAACGCCAAGCCCATACTCCTTCCTACCCGTTCCAAATTCCCCTGCGGGCCATGATTCCCCAACGCGTCGATAATCTCTTAGTGGTGGGAAAAACCATTGCCACTAGTCATATTGCGGCGGCGGCCTATCGGGTGCATTCCTTTGAATGGTCTTCTGGGGCGGCGGCGGGTATTGTGGCGGCGGATGCGTTGCAAAATGATTATTTACCCTATCAATTGGTAAATCAAACCGCTTTAATTGCCAATCAAAAATTGTTACAGTTGCGGCGCAAAATTGACAGTACTGGCAACCCGACAGCTTTTCCCAACACGTCTATTTTCACCAGCTTTGAAAATTGGAAATAGGAGTTTTAAAGTTCTAATTTTGTATTTTTCCTTAATTGAAATATGCTTTTGCTGCCGCTATAAATTTAAAAAAAAGAGAGATATTGCTGCCTTTACCCCTTTCTCTCAATTTTTTTTAAATGAACTCCTTGATTTTATTTGTGAAATTCATCAAAAACATATATTAGTAATTCCACAAAGAAGCCCTTTCATGATTGAAGTCCCACTGGATGGATTGCTTGAATTATCGCTATTGTCTTGATATCGTTCAGCTTCAGGACTATTGGAGATTTCATTTTTGATATTATCAAAAGTACTACCAGCCATGACTGCATTGCGATAACCTTGTAGCCCCACTGTGTCAGCATTACGTCCTAAATATTGTTGATATAAGCTATCCATTGCTGTTTTAAATTTTTGGCTGTTTACCAAATCTTGACGGGCTTCGAGCAAGGAATAATTACGATTACTGTTCATTGACCGATTGTAATCCCTTACATCGTTGGAGTTGGCATTACGACCCAACACTTGAACATACATGTCATTGAATTGACGTTGTCGTACAGAATTATTGCCTTGGTTATAATTACCGCCATTATTTAAGTTTCTGGCTTCAGTGCTATTGTTGATTTCGTTGCGAATATTTCCTAAGTTTTGGCCATTAACAACTACACTACGATAATGCATTAAGCCATTGTCATCAATATTTCGGCCTAAGGATTCTCGGTAAAAGCTATTAACAGATTGGTAAAATTCTTCACTATTAACTAGGTTTTCTCTGACTTGTGCCAAAGACCAACCTCGGTTATTAATAGTCTGGGTAAAGTCCCGTAATTCATTGCTGGTGGCGTTACGCCCCAAAACCTGTATAAAAAGGTTATTTATCTCTGACTCACGGTTATAACGATTATCAGAAGTATAATCAAAACGTCCATAGCCAGGACAGGTAATAAAACTGCCCTCCCTCAAGCAGGTAATACTTTGAGATTGGGCCATGGCTGGAATTAAACTGGTTAAGCCAAGAATCAGCAAAGTTGATGCAGATAAAATAGAAGTCTTCATAATTAAAATTCCAATTCGGATATCTCAATTTTAATGAGGAAGTGGGTTATTTATGGGTGGAATTGTGTAAATTGATTAACTGTGATGGTGGACTATTTTAGTCAGAAAGTTAATCAATAGCTATGTCAATACTTTGGGACAAATAAAATAATTCCATTGAATAATTTTTAAAATGCTTTTAGTAATGGATCTTGCTATTCCACTGCTCCTTGATGGGACTAGAATAAACAACTAGGCCGATCGCCAAATTGCTTTGTCTACAGGAAAAATAGCAAAATTTGATCCACCAAATTAACTTCGTCGAGGGCGATAAGGGCTACCCCAGCGGTAATCACGCCGATGCCCAGCCACCGAGCCAGGGGAATGGTTTCTTTCAGCAAAAATTTGGCCCCCAATAGGCTCATGACGTAACCCAATGCCCCCGCTGGTCGGATCAGGCTAATATCGGTCCAACTGAGCAGGGAAATAAAAGTAACAAAACTGATGGTTTGGCAACCAATGCCCCCTAACACTGAGGGATGGGAAAGAATACGACCAATTAACTTGACCATTTTCAGGGGCGATTGTAACCTCACAGGGCCAATTTGTTTCATGCCCCGGGCAATGAGTACGTCCCCAGCGGAATCGGTGAAAATTAAAATCAAAATGCCAAACCAAACCCGAGAAAGGGCAATGCCCACAGGAAATAACCACAATGGCGATCGCCGGGAAGACTTAACTGGTACGACCGGGGCTGGGGTCGGGCTAAACTTTTCCCCCATTAGTTGGGAACGGTGGCGATGTTCTGACCAACAGACAATAAATACTCCACTGGCGATCATAAAAGTGGCCAGCCAACGGTAAAAGGAAACTTCTTCCCCCAGTATTAGCCATGCCAGTAGGGCATTGAGAATGTAGCTGGAAGAAAATAGGGGCAGAACTAAACTTAAATCCAGCCGGGATGTAGCGGTGAAATAGAGAAACAGGGCAAACAGTAACGTGATTACCCCCACCACAATCCAGGGGGAAGTGAGCAGATAGAGAAACAATGTCCACAAACCTGCAAGACTATAATCTTCCACTGCGCCGAACACTTTCATGCCCCGGCTGAGCCAAATATCCCCCAACACCTGGGTAGTGACCATGGTCAGCAGGAGGCCAATGGTTTTCCACTCCGTTAACGTTAAGCGTTTAGCTCCGGTGAGCAAAGTTAATGATCCTCTTCGTTTAGATGTGAATAGGCCATACTTGCCTTCATGGACTAACCTAACTGATAAACATGGCCAGGCCATCAGTGGCCTTGAGTAGGCGATCGGCCGCCCGTTCTGGGTGGGGCATCATGCCCAGCACATTACCTTGGACATTGGTAATGCCAGCAATATTGTGCAAAGAACCGTTGGGATTGCTGTCCGTTGTCAATTCCCCCTGGGCGTTGCTGTAGCGGAAGAGAATTTGCTCGTTATCCTCCAAGGCTTTCAACGTATCCCCATCAGCAAAATAGCGGCCCTCGCCGTGGGCAATGGGAAGGGTGATTACCTGTTGGGATTGGTAACCCTTTGTCCAGACTGTCTGGTTACTTTCAACCCGCACGGTCACCCGGTCACAGATGAAATGTAAATCCCGATTGCGAATTAAAGCCCCCGGCAGTAAACCAACTTCCGTTAGCACCTGAAAACCGTTACAGATACCCAACACCCTTTTGCCTGCGTTGGCATGGTCAATGATGGCGGTCATAATAGGAGAAAATCTGGCGATCGCCCCACAGCGGAGATAATCACCGTAGCTGAAGCCCCCTGGCAAAACCACCACATCTACCCCGTGGAGATCGGTTTCTTGGTGCCAAATAAATCGAGTTGGCTGGTCTAATAAACCGGCGGTGACGGTGGCAATGTCCCGATCGCAGTTGGAACCGGGGAAAACAATAATACCAAAACTGGTCATGGTGTGACGGCACCTTCTAGGGCGGTAATTTCAAAGCAATAATTTTCGATCACCGTATTGGCCAATAGTTGGTCACACATGGTGTCTAGCTGTTGGGAAGCGGTGGCTTCGTCCGGGGCCTCGAGGGTTAACTCAATGTATTTACCAATTCTGACCTGGGAAACGCCATCGTAGCCCAATTGTTGCAAACCAGATTGCACAGCAGTCCCAGCGGGGTCAAGCACGGAGGGACGTAGGGTAACGTAAATACGACAATGGTAGGAATGGGACATGGAGGGCCTTACCGGGGAATCTGCCACTGTTAATCCTGCCTTAGAAAGTCTTTCTCGGCAAGACTAGCCCCAAATCTAGATCTCGAAAATGAAATCACTTTACTGCTAAAGAGCGCCGGATTATTTTGTGCATAACTAGGCTTTATTGATTCCAAGGCACTTAGCCAAATTATGCTGAAAATAAGCGATGCTAACGACTTTGAGTTGGGTTAAAAACTGACAACTATTTTAAGGTACATCTCTTTGAATGAAAGTAGCGTCATTTCTGAAAATTGTGCTTTCTGTAAATCCGCTAAATTTATCAAGCCACAGTTCAAAGTTTCGATGTCGAATATAGTGACCTGGATAATTGTTTGATTCAAATGATACTCCCCCTTGGGAATTTAATCCATTTCTTGGACAAAAAGTTGCATCCTGCCTAAAAAGATCATTGTTTTCATTGGCAGACAAAATTATGCGATAGTTTCTATGTCTTAGGAAGTAATTCGGAAAGTTTCTAGATTCTAAAGAAATGCAATTAGGGTTTGCTAATCCTGTTGTGACGCGAAAACTAGAATCCAATTCATCTAAGCTTGTCTTGACGGGTTCAATGTAGCCCAGATAGTTTCTGTGACGTATGTAACGCTGGGGATAATTGACTGACTCATAACGAACATAAGGGCTTTGGGCTTGGATTTGCCTAGGTCCACCCAAAATAGCCATAGAGGGAATCGCTAAGGCCACTGTCAAGCCAAATAGGGGGAGAAGTGGTAAAAGTTTCATTTTATTTTACCTTCCGTTTAATCCGACAATCTAGGCTGGTAAATTAATACTTAGACTCTTTTTTGGTGAACCTATTTCCTAGATATATCTCGATTATATCAAGCTTTTTTGCATGACCAAAGCATGGGGAGTAAAACCAAATTTTTCATATAATTTCATTGCCCCTTGGTTATGGCTAAAAACCTGCAATGCTATTAATCGATCACCTCTTTGTTGGCCCCATTGTTGGGCCTGTTCCATCAAGGAAGTAGCAATGCCCCGACGACGGTGGGCCGGCTCCACATAGAGCATGAAAATATGTCCATGGCGATCGCCTGTGACCTGATCAATGGCGTTACCTAACCAAAGGCCGGCAATGGGTTGGGGACGAGTGATTTTCTCTGCCGAATTTGTTTGATTAAAACCATCGGCTGGCCCAATTGTCGGATTGATTTGGGCCATTAATCCCAGGGGATCTTCCCGTGGAAAAAAAGGGCTATCATGGTCGTTATGATTAGAATTTCCTTGGGTCGTTTCCGGCACAACCCACCACAATGGCGATCGCCAAGAAAAATAGCTTTCCACTGTTTGTTCTAAATGGGGAAAGTCGCACAGTTCCGGGAAAAGGGAATGGTAGGTACGCTCCAGAAAATCCACCAGTAACCGCCGATCTCTGGTAGTCCCTTTATAAAGGCAATAGCCGGGGGGACTCAACGGTGATTTTTCCATAGGTTACTGAATGTGTTGGCCGGAATAGGTGCATTGATCAGATTTGCCAATTCCCTTAATATTTCCCAGACCGCAATGAAGTATTCCCTTAAAAAGCTGTTGGGGTTTGGGCTTATCCTCATCCTAACGGCGATCGCCTTAATTAGCCTGCGTCCCAAGCAAGTTTTACAGCCGCTCATAGTAGGCATGAATGACTGGCCTGGCTATAGCGTGATTCTGTATGCCGAATCTAAGGGTCTATTCACCAAGCGGGGACTAGACGTTAAATTAGTTCATTTTGAAGAACAGAATGATAATCTCCGGGCCACAATGCGGGGCTACCAGGATGCCAGTTTTGCCCCCCTACCCCAGGCCATGCAATTGGATTTTCCCCAAGACACCCCAGAGTTTATCCTGGTTGCCGATGTTTCGGCCGGTTCCGACGGCATTGTGGCCCGGCCGAGATTAAATTTCATGGCCCAGATGCCTGGCAAAAAGATTAGCGCCCGGTTTGGTAGTCTTGCCCACGTAATTTTGCTAGAAGCTCTGTGGGCCAACGACCTAGACCTGGATGAAGTGGAAATTATTGACATATCGAACGAAGAAGGAGTCAATCACCTCAAAGATGGTTCCATTGACGCAGCGGTGCTTTGGGACCCCCTGTTGGAGAAAACAGCAGAAGAAATTGGGGGAAACATTATCTACACCACGGCCGAAATCGACAGCATGGTGGTGGATGGTCTGATAACCCGTCCAGCAGTAGTTGAAGAAAAACAGGAGGAATTAATTCGGTTTATTCAGGTATGGCTGGAGGTGATGGATGCGGTGGAAACTAATCCCGAAGAAGTTTTTACCATTGTGGCCCAACAGTTGGATGTGCCTGTGGAGGTCTTTGTCCAAGGTTTCCAGGGGATGATTCACGGCGATCGCCTCTTGAATGAAAAAATGTTAGTGCAAAGACAATTAGAATCCGTCATTTCTAGAGGCTATCGGTTGCTACTAGAAAGTTATGGTCATCGCCTGATTATTCGAGATGATATTGTCATCAATTCTCGACTGTTTTCCCAAGCTGTGGAGCGGTCTTAAGAATGGTTCAGGAGAAACCACGTTTTACCCGGCCTCTCCGTTACCAGTTGCTAGCTGGTTGCGCCCTTATTTTGATGATCACCAGCGCCATAGCCGTAGTTTTAACCAGGCAACAATTACAAGAAAAATCAAGAATTAATATTATCACAAGGGCCCAGCGATTAACCGAAGGTTTAGAGTTTGCGGCGGAAGGTTTGGTGGAAACCAAGGATGTTTATCGCCTCAATCGTTTGGCCCAAAACTATGCGACTTGGCCCAACGTACAAACAATTTCAATCGTTGATCCCAATGGCATTCTCATTGCCCATGGTGGAGAAATAAAAATGGTACGGGGAGAAAAATATGCCCAAGTCACACCAGCTCTTTTTCCTATTTTTGAACAGGTTTCCATCAGCGGTATCCCCCAATCCCTAATTACCCAAATTGAAGAAGAAGAAGTGGTGGTTTACGCTCTTCCCTTTAACACTTACTCTTTCCCTGAGCAGGGAGAAAGTTACCGTGATCAAAATAGTCACCGACGGGGAGTAGCAATCACCATTCTATCAAAACAGGAATTAAACCGAGAGGTTAACCAGGGACTTTTGCTCGTGGTGGGTTCGTTCATTATTGGGATAGTAGTAATTCTCCTGCTTTTAGGGTTATTAATTAGATATGCGGTGTTGCTCCCTTTGGGGAAACTGCACCGGGCCTTAATTAACTATGACAATACTGAGCAGTTTAATTTGCCCCCTCTACCGAGCAATGAAATTGGTTTTTTGGGCCAAACCCTGGTGCAGACCTTCAATCAATTGCAGATTTATCAACGAGAAGCCCTAGAAATTGCCGAAAGAAAATATGTGGAAATTGCCCAACGCTATGAATTAGCTTCCCAGGCCACAAGGGTATGGGTGTGGGAATGTCAGCCTAAAATACACTACTTTGAAGTGGACCCCAATTTGATTACTTGGCTTGGCTTTGAGCAACCCCTTGAACCGGCAGATGGGGATTTTTTCATTCACCTTGGCGATCGCCCAATGTTTTGGCAGGCCATTGAGCAAAGCTTGGAAGATCCCACCATGGAACTATCCACAGAACTCCGTTTGGAAGCGGCCAATGGGGAAATTTATCATTGTTTGTTGCGGGGGCAAATCCATCAGGAACAAGGGGAGGCATTTGTGAAAATTATCGGTACGATCGCCGATATTACGGAGATTAAAAAAGCAGAAGAACAACTAAAACTTTCCAACAAAATTTTAGCCAAAGCCACTCAACTCAAAGACGAATTTCTGGCCAATATGAGCCACGAATTACGCACTCCCCTCAACTCCATTTTGGGCATGATAGAGACTCTACAAAACCAAGTTTATGGTCCCCTCAACGGTAAACAAGTCCAGTCGTTAGAAATAGTAGAAAATAGTGGCCGACACTTACTTTCATTAATTAATGATATTCTTGACCTTTCTAAAATTGAAGCGGGCAGAATGGATTTGGATTTAAACCCCACCAGCGTGTCAGCATTGGTCAATCATAGTTTAACTTTTGTCCAACAATTTGCGATCCAAAAACAAATTAATTTGTCGTCTGAAATTATTCCCAATTTGCCTGATGTGCTAGTGGATAAGCGACGACTTTGTCAAGTTTTAATTAACCTACTGAATAACGCCATTAAATTTACCCCAGAAGGGGGAAAAGTAGTCGTACAGGCTGACTTAATAAAGGAGCAGGGGAAAGAAAATAGCCAGTCGCCACCACAGTTAAGTTTCACTGTTTTCGATACTGGCATTGGCATTGAGGCGGATAGACTAAACAATATTTTTGAGCCGTTTGTGCAGATTGATAGCGCCCTTAACCGTCGCTATGACGGCACTGGATTGGGCTTATCTTTAGTGAAAAAAATTGTTGAACTCCATGGCGGCTCAGTGACAGTGACCAGCAAGCTCAATGAGGGCAGTCGTTTTAAGATTACCATTCCCTGTGTTTTTCAAGATAAAGATGGGCCGCGCCACCGGGGGCAACTGGTGGAGGTTACTAATCACGGCAGTCCGACTCCGATAATCATCACTTTAATTAGTAAAAATTCTGCCTATGCCACCACCCTAAGTAGTTATTTCCGAGCTAAAGGATACCAAATGCAATGGTTAAATTGTCTTTATCCAACCGCAGCGGAATTAACCCAATTAGTCAAAATCGGTGATCAATCCTGCCATGTATTGGTGATGGATTTAGCCAATACCGGGGAAGAAGTGAAGGATAAATTGGATGAAATTCGTAAATTTTTCGGCTCTAGCCCCATCACAATTATTGCCTTAGTGGATGCCACAGAACAGACAAAAAGTAACATTGCCCAACTAGAAATTGCCACCAACGAATTATTAGTTAAACCTGTGCGTTTCCATCGCTTAATGGAAATTGTCCGGGAAGAGACTTGTCCCGTTCCCCGTTAACGACGAGAACCATCGGGCATGGTTGTTTCCCAAAATTCCGCCTCCTCCAAATCGACATCGGTTAAGTTGGCCGCCGTTAAATTGGCCCAGGCTAGGTTGGCTCCTTTCAGATTAGCTCCAGTTAAATCCACATCCCGCAGAAAACTCCGTTCCAAATTAGCGCCGCTCAAATCCGCCCCGGCCAGATTGGCTTCAGTTAAGGCCGCTTCGGTTAAATCCGTTTCACTCAGATTTGCCCCTGTCAAGTTGGCCCGGTCCAACAACGCCCGCCGTAAATTCACCCCCGATAAATTTGCCCCCGATAAATCAGAACGGTTCAAGCGGGCATTTTCCAAATTAAACTCCCGCAGGTCTGCCCCCGCTAGATTGCAATCAAGACATTCCCCTTTCTCCCGCAACTGGGATAGGGGATCAATTTCTTCCTTGGGCTGATTACAAGCCGTCAGAGCTAGGATTCCTACCAATGGCAGGGTTAGGCTGAGTTTTTTGTTATTCATTGCGATCTAAGTTCCTCTAAGGTTTTTTGTTGGGGGGAGAGAAGATAAAACGCATCCCGTCCCGCATTATCACTGACGATGTGGAGAAATTGGGGTAGTTTGTCTTGCCGATAAACCTCATATACCCGCAATCCCGTATCTCGATAACTCTCACTCAGACGGAAGCCTTGTGCCTCCAAACGGGCTTGGAGGTCTTGGGTGACGTCCCGCACCGTGGCCCCTGCCAGAAAATGACAATCCTCTGAGCCGTAGCATCCTGATTGAGCTCCTTCTAAGTGGGCAATGCCAGCGATGAGTTCCCTCTTAGGCTGAGGGAAGGAGGAGGGTTCAATACTTTTAATCTCATTCTCAACCTCCTGCCCTTGGTCAGAGCGGGATTCTGGAACCGATTCAGGCTCAATTTTTTCGTTGTCCTGCCTTTGATTCGGTTCGCCCTGGGGTGCCTTTACTGCTTTAGGGGAGGCTTTCGGTAGAGGAGTGGTTTGGGGAGGAGATGGTGGTGGCGCTATAACATCAGGCACTACTTCACGAACAGATTGAGACCCAGGGAGAGGCGCTAAAACTTGGGGGGATTTCTTTGGCGGAGGTTCTGCCATGGGGGCCGGTGTCACTAGGTCGGCGAGGGGCACTGTGGCGATCGCCTCGGAAGCAGAATCCTTTGATGGGGGGGGGAGAGGCTCCAACTCCGCTGCTGGGGGGGGCAAGGGTAACCAGAGTAACCCTCCATGGATTGTAGAAGCACAGATAAATGCTAGGGGAAATTTTAACTGATGCCAGGAGAGGGGCCACATGGAATCCAAAAAAAGGGAAGAAACAGAAGACTGGCAACAAAAACACCGTACCTCTGAAAGTTTGAGAACGGCGTTTGATCCTGCCAAAACCATATCGTGTTCTAACCCCTATATGCAATTTATATGCAATAATCAGAGGCCAAACTCCGGCAATTGTCCAATTTTTTTTGCATTACTGCCAGCCAACTTCATTCATTAAACGAGCTGAATCGGGTTGGTAACGTCCCAAGTTAGAAACATTGAGGGGGTCTCCTTTTAGTTGGCCATGGGCGGCTAGCACAGGATCAATGGGTACCCCTGGAATTACCGGATACTCATTGTTGCCCTCAGCAAAATAACGTTGGGCGTCATCACTGGCTAGATATTCCAGGAAGGCGATCGCCGCGTCTCGATTGGGGGCATTTTTCAGCACCCCAGCCCCACTGACATTGACATGGGTTCCCCGCTCTCCGGAGCCAGTGTTTGGAAAGAAAAGGCTGACTTTTTCCACCACTTCTTGATCGGCGGGATCGGTGGACTTTTGCAGGCGGATATAGTAGTAGCTATTGGCGATCGCCACATCTCCGATGCCGGCGGCAATAGCACGAATTTGTGCCGTGTCATTACCCTCCGGTTGCCGGGCAAAGTTACCCACCAAGCCTTGTAACCAGCGGCGGGTTTCTGGCTCTCCATGGATGGCAATGCGGGAAGCAGTTAGGGAAAGGTTATATACATTACTGGAAGGGCGCACCAGAATTTTTCCTCGCCATTGGGGATCCGCCAGGGCTTCGTAGGTGGAGAGATCCGCTGGATTGACCCGGTCGCGACTGTAATACAACACCCGGGCTCTCTGGGTGAAGCCATACCATAGCCCATCAGGGTGGCGCAAATTTTCGGGAATGCGCTCATTCAGCTTGCCGCTGCGCACCGGTTGGAAAAGTCCCGCCTGTTCCGCCCGCCATAACATACCGGCATCTACGGTGAATAAAATATCCCCTGGACTATTAGCCCCTTCACTTTGGATACGCTCAATCAGTTCTTCGGCACTGGCCTCAATGAGGTTAACCTCGCCAAAAGCATCGTAGAGGGCATCATCGGTGTTGTAATGCCGTGAAGAATAGAGGTTGATCGTGCGGGACTGGGCAGAGGCCCGCCGGGGCAAATTAGCTACCACTAGGGCAGTGAGGGCGGTGCCGCCCACAAAAAAAGTCCGCCGGGAAATCTTAGTTGTCATCGAAGTCTAGGGCAATGGATAGTGGGCAATTTAAAATGAAAGTAATCAATAGTGCAGGCTCAACCCAGTCCCCTTAATCCGAACTAGGCCCCATGTCTGGGCTTGTTTGGCTAGTGATAGATAGCTTAATGGGCATCTGGAGTGGGTCAACCTCGGATAGTCAACTTTATTGCAAATAAAGTGCAATAATCCATAAATTATTGAAGCACTTGTGCTGGATAATTGCAAGAGATTATTATTTAGAAAATTTCCCTGTTTTCTGTCCATGGCCCCATCCCCCCTGTTTTTGACTCAAACTCCGCGGCTACTCGATGAGTTTCTTAAGGGAGGGGTAGTGATGTTTCCTTTGTTACTGCTGTCCATCCTTGCCCTTACCACTGCCTTCGAACGAGGTTGGTTTTGGAGTCGCCTACTGATTCAAGAAGACCAGGTTGTGCGGGATGTGCTCGATGCGGCGGTTGAGGATTTGGTAAAGGCTCGGGAAATTGCTGAACATGCTCGACATTTAGCCATTGGTCGTTTTCTGCTGGCTCCCCTTAAACTACGCCATCCTAGTCCAGAAACTTTCCGTTTGGCCATGGAAGCCACCGCCGATAAAGAATTTGCCCGAATGCGACGGGGGGATAAACTCCTGGAAACTATCATTGCCCTAGCTCCTCTCTTGGGCTTGTTAGGCACCGTAACGGGCTTAATTCGCACTTTTAACAATCTCAATATCGGGGGAGGAGGCTCCAGTGCGGAGGCTACCCAGGCCGCCTCGGGCATTGGAGAAGCGTTGATTACCACGGCAGCGGGGATGATGGTGGCGATTTTTGCCCTGTTAGTATTTAGGGTTTTGGTCAGTTTACAGTCCCAACAAATGGATTATTTTGCCGCAGTGGGCAGTGAATTAGAACTTATTTACCGTGAGGTCTGGTACGAACCTCATCAGCCAATGCCCAATTTATTAATGGCGGCTAGAATTGCTGAGCCATAACCGATGAAAAGCCGAGTCAGGGGGGCAAGGACTCCAGGGATTAATTTAGTACCGATGATTGATGTCTTGATGTCGGTATTAACCTTTTTTGTAATTTTAACCATGTCTTTGACTGGTAGGGTGATCGCCGATCTAGAGCCACCGGAGAGCGCAGGCGGTTTTGCCAAAGAAGAGGATTCATCCCCCCAAACAAAGGTCAAGGCACCTAGTTTAGATGTGGGTTTAAATCGTCAGGGTGACGTTTTGCTGGGAGGCAATATCGTCGAAAGGGATAAATTATTAACGGCGATCGCCACCTTTTTAGCGACCCATCCCCAGGGTGAGGTGAGGTTAACGGTGGACGGACAGTTAAACTATCGTCAAGTGGATGATTTATTAGTCCAAATGGTGGAAGTAGGCGGCGATCGGGTCCTTTTGGTGGTTCATAAATCAGACCCAGAGCTATGAAATTTAGACACCGACAAGACCGGGACAAATTGCCGGAACTAGAAATTACCCCCATGCTCAATGTGATGCTGGTCGTGTTGGCCTTTTTTGTCGCCGTTGCCGCCAACCTAGCGGAAGAGGGAGCATCTTTGCTGGTTCGTTTACCCCAGGAAGCTGAAACTACGGAGGTCCAATCCGCCGAAGCGCCATTAGAAAACCCGGAAGAGCCGCAATTTCTCCCAGTGGTGTTACACCCAGGGGGAAAACTCTCGGTAAATGATCGCCCTGTGGAAAAAGCTCAACTTCTACAGCAGTTACCTAACTATTTGCAACAGTCCCCCCAGCGCTACGTTTACCTGCGGGTGTCAGGGGACGTTCCCTATCAAAGTGCCATTGAAATTCTCTCTAGCTTGAAGGAAGTGGGCGGTGATCGGGTTTCCCTCTTAATTGGTGCTGGGGCCATGCCTTGAGTATGGATGGAAACAATGATCAATATAAGTCGACACAGGTGTTGGATAAAAAGTGATTTTCTCTGTCACTCCAATAGGATATTTTTTATATTTTTCTGTTCGATCAACCGAGGTTGTCTAAAATCCTCTACTAATTTTTAAGAAATAATTGATTCCTGCTTAAAGGAAATTTTTATACTTGAAAAACCAGCATTATTTAAACGTTTCTTAATTTCTTCTTTTGCATCTACATAGTTTTTAAATTCAAGCGATTTTCCAAAAGGAAGCCAAACACTACAATTAGAATCTAAGATTTTGATGTTAACTTTAGCTGGTTGTAAATATCGTCTCTTTGATATGTAAAGCTTATCAATATACCCAGTTCCTTCTTCTGGAATAGTAGCGACTTCGGCAAATCCTTTTAGGTATTCATTAAATATCAACCATGCAATTTTATCTACTTTTTGTAAGAAAGTGTTTGAAAAGTTTTAAGCAAGCCTTTGAAGCATGAGATGAACCATGGCAACATAGAGCATTGTCTCACTGGTGGTAGGTAAATATTCATAATCTTTGCTTAAACGACGATAACGACCAAACCAAGCAAAAGTGCGCTCGACTACCCAACGGCGGGGTAGGACTTCAAAGCCTTTTTGTCCCTGCTTTTTGCTGACCACATTCAAGGTCCAACCAAAAGTATGCTCCACCCAGAAAATAAAATCCTTTCCGCCAAAGGTGCTGTCAGTCCATATAACTTGCAGGCACTGCCACAGGGGAGCAAACCAGGTGCCAAGTAGAATCAGACCCTGATGGTCAGAGCGATGGGCACCGACAACATCGAGAAGTAATCCCATGGTATCCACGAGGATTGTACGTTTACGACCATTGACCTTTTTTCCGCCGTCATAGCCAGTTTCTTGGCCAGTTCCAGCCTTTTTAAGTGACTGTGAATCTAAACAACCGGCACTAGGGTGAGTATTTCTTCCAGCTTTGAGCCGAACTTTCTCACGGAAGATACGGTTTAATTTTTTCCAGGTACCATCTTCGTGCCATTGCTGGAAATAACCATAGACCGTTCGCCATTTAGGAAAATCATGGGGCAGAAGTCGCCAGGCACACCCCGTTCTGAGCATGTAAAAAATAGCATTGAGTATCTCCCTCAGACTAGTTTTCCGTTTTCTTCCCCCAGTTTTTGCTTTGGGTAAATGAGGTTCTACCAATTGCCACTGGCTATCAGTGATGTCCGTGCTGTAAAATTCTCGGATTATCATTAATTATGGTGAAAATTTTATTCTTTTCACCATTTTCCATTCTTCACCCTACTTTTCAAACACGCTCTAACGACCAAGGGCTGTTACCGAAGAAATAGTCAAATCCTTGTCCATTTTCTAGTCCTACTACCTTAGCTATTTCTGGGAAGGTTTTTCTCTTTATATTCGCAATTAATCCTAGATGCAAGTATTTAAAGTATTCAAAGCTTCTCACTTCTGGAAATAAGTCTCTGTATCCTTCGCAGTATTTGTCAATGAATTATACTGTTTCTTTTGCTTCACGTGGGGCAACCATATACCACCTCTGCATTTCAGACTATCTTCTCCATTTTATCCTACCCACAATGATAGAAGAGCGATAGCCTCTGATCTTTCATAAAAATAGGAAAGCTGGAGGTTTATTTAAGGTCAATGTATGGCGACAACGTAAATAGGTTTAACGATATGCAGATTCTTGACTGACACCAAAAATCTTATTAATTCTTTGCCGAATCCATTCCACCGGGTTCTTTAGATCTGCCTCTTCGAGTAGTCCCATTTCTTTCAGTTTTTGTTCATAGCCCTGGAGAGCATCCTGGCGCTTACCCAATTCTTCTGCGACAAGATTTGATAGTTGGGGATGGTTTGCTAACAATATATGAAAACAATCTTTCCCAATCAAAAATAAAGTGGAATCTTCGGCCGCTATCATAGTAGTGGGATAGGGAATTTCTAACATTAATGGCAACTCACCAAAGAATTCTCCCTGTTTGAAAGTAAATATACGGTTGCTAATTTTTTCATTTTCATAAATTGCATCTATCGCCCCAGTTAGCACAATACAAAAATAGCTGTGGTATTGGTTTTGTTTAATTAAAATTTCTCCTGGCTGTAAATGCCATCGTTTACCCATTTCAATCACATTTCTAATTTCAAGATCGTTGAGTTTTTGAAAGCAGAAGTTTTTCTTCAGTAGCTGAGTGAGGGTAGGGGATTCACCTACTTCTTTCCCGGGGACTGTAGCGTTGTTGTCTTGATCACTAACTGCTAGACAGATACTTTCTGGATTTCTCAACCAGATATCCCTTTGGGGAAAGGGCATATTAATTCCTCGACGACGACAATTATATTGAATGATGTGATTAAGGGAGCTAAAGATGAGAAATCTTTGGTCAATTCTTTCAGTCCAAACCCAGAGTTCAAAATTAAGAGAATTGTCCCCAAATCCAAGGAAAACTGCTTTTGGTGCGGGCTCGCTGACAATATTTTTTTCCATGGCGGCGGATTCCAATAGCACTTCCGTGACCAAAACTAGGTCACTGCCATATTCCACACTAACTGGTACTTCCAGGCGGCCACTACAATTTTCATAATTCCAGTTAACAACTAAATTGCTGGTTAAATCCGTGTTGGGCACCACTAGGTCACTACCTCTAAAGGTACGGATGATGGTAGAGCGAATGGAAATTTCCTTGATGTAACCAATGTGATTATTAAATTCAATTAAGTCACCAACTTTAAGTTTATTTTCGCCGAAAATTGTCAAACCACTGACTAAATTCCTAGTTAATTCCTGCAAGCCAAAACCAATGCCAATCCCTAGTCCCCCCATAATTACTGCAAAGCTAGCTAGTTCCAAGCCCATGGCTTGCAATACAACGATAAAGCCTAATACGGCCACCCCCAAACTAGTTAATGTACCAATTACTTCTCGGTTACCTTCACTAAATCTAAGTTTGAGCAGTAGGAACTTTTTTAGGAATTGTTTAGTAGCTTTGGCGAATACTCCTACCAGCAAAAGGAGAAAACAGGCTTGAATAATCCACCATAAAGTGATGCTTTCAGTGCCCAATTTGAAGATGGGAGTATTCAGTGTTTCAAACAGCCAAATGTTCAGGAAATGCCATTGTTCAAGCACATTGGCGATCGCCTGGGGCCCTGGTCCTTGTGGTGGTGGATTAATTTGTGCAATCACAGTAAGTTTCCCCAGAATCGGGATGTTTGAATGTGGCCAAGACCCGATTTTAGTCTAAGGTTCATGGGGATAGGGGGATGGGTAACTGAAAAATTCACCATCGAAATAGGATTGAAGCTGGATCCTAAAAATTAAGCCCTTCGACGTAGCTGTTTGCGAACAATTAACAGCACAAGAATAGCGACTATACTAACTAGGACAATTTTTGACACTGGCCCCAAATATTGCTCCACCAGTTCGTAATGATCACCCAGTTTGTAACCTGCGCTAGCTAAAAAAGTTACCCAGAGAGATATGCCCCCCAAACTGTAGAGAGTAAAGGAAATCAAACCCATGGCATTGACGCCTGCGGGCAAGGAAACAATGGTACGAATACCAGGCACTAGGCGTCCAAAAAAGACGGATTGATGGCCATAGCGACCAAACCAAACGTTCGATTTATGGATATCTTTGGCGTCTAGGCCAATCCATTTACCATAACGGTCAGCCAGTTGTTCTAGCCTTTCTTCGCTGACCCATTTACCGATGTAGTACCAGGGATAAGCTCCCAGAATTGTACCGATAATACCTGCAACGATCGCCGGGAATAATTCCAATTTTCCCTGGGCAACGGCAAAACCAGCTAAGGGCATGATCAACTCAGACGGAATGGGAGGAAATAAGTTTTCCAAAAACATTAAAAGGCTAATTCCCCCATAGCCCAATTGATTCATTACTTGGGGAATCCATTCTGTGATCCACTGGGACATAAATGTTCGATGGGGGTGTTAAGGATAGGTTTTAGCAGAAATTTGGACTAGCTATGGCCGTCACCATGATTAAACCAACGGGAGCAGTATTGATTGGAGCGAGCATAAACCCATTGCCATTTCCCCTGGGGCGAGGGGTAACTCACCTTTTATAATGGCGATCGCCCTTTAATCACCAAGCCATGGCCAGTATCAACGACAACTATCTCAAACTGAAAGCCGGTTACCTGTTTCCCGAAATTGCTCGGCGGGTAAATGCTTTCACCACTGCCAATCCTAACGCCCAGGTGATCAAACTTGGTATTGGAGATGTAACGGAACCCCTGCCCCTTGCTTGTCGCCAGGCCATGGCCAAAGCCATCGACGACATGGGCGATCGCCAAACCTTCAAAGGATACGGCCCGGAACAGGGTTACGCTTGGTTGCGGGAAAAAATTGCCCAGCACGATTTCCAAGCTAGGGGCTGTGAGGTTAACGCCGAAGAAATTTTCATCTCCGACGGTTCTAAATGTGACACCGGCAATATCCTCGATATTTTCGGCAAAGATAACACCATCGCTGTCACTGACCCTGTTTATCCCGTTTATGTGGACACCAATGTGATGGCGGGCCATACCGGCGATGCCAATGAAAAAGGGGAATACGGTGGTTTAGTCTATCTCCCCATTTCGGCCGAAAATGACTTTGTCGCGGCCATACCAAGCAAAAAAGTAGATTTAATCTATCTCTGTTTTCCCAACAACCCCACCGGAGCCACTGCCACTAAGGCCTATTTGAAACAGTGGGTAGATTATGCCCTGGCCCACGGCTCGATCATCTTTTTCGATGCGGCCTACGAGGCATTTATCACTGACCCCACTTTGCCCCATTCCATCTATGAAATTGAAGGAGCGAGGGATTGCGCCATTGAGTTTCGCTCTTTTTCTAAAAATGCTGGTTTCACCGGTACCCGTTGTGCGTTAACCGTTGTGCCCAAAACCTTAACGGCTAAAGCCGCCGACGGCAGTGACGTGGAGCTATGGAAACTCTGGAACCGCCGCCAATCCACCAAATTTAATGGCGTTTCCTACATTATCCAGCGAGGGGCAGAGGCCGTCTATTCCCCCGAAGGCCAAGCCCAAGTACAGGAACTGATTGCTTTTTATTTGGAAAATGCTCGCATTATTCGGGAGAAATTAGCCGCCGCTGGTTTGCAGGTTTATGGTGGCATTAACGCTCCCTATGTGTGGGTCAAAACCCCCCATGGCCTGAGCAGTTGGGACTTTTTCGATAAGTTATTACACACAGTTAATGTGGTGGGCACTCCAGGCTCTGGCTTTGGCGCGGCGGGGGAAGGCTATTTCCGCATTTCGGCTTTCAATAGTCGGGCCAATGTGGAGGAAGCGATGGAACGAATCACTTCCACCCTCAAATTGGGTTAGAATCCCTCCCAAAGGTAGCTCTAGCTCTACGCCTTTATCAATTGCCATTCCAGTTTGAAAGGTTTGAAAACATGGTGCAGTCAACCGTCGAACTTTGGCAAAAAAATCTGCACCGGGCCAAGCAGGCCAGGGATTTAGTTTTCGATTACGCCTTGGGCACCAGTTTAATTACTCTGTTGCCGATCGCCGGTTACTATTCCCTGCGCTTGCTGTTGGTGTTATTTCTGCTGGTGAAGATGTGCCGGGACATTGGTAAGATTTGGCAATTTCCCCGGGGCCAAGACCTGTTGGCGATCGCCGGTAACATTTTTGGGGCCATTGGCGCAGTAATTACCGCCGCTGTGGTTTGGGTCACCCTACTGGCGATCGGGATTTGGGTGCCCTATTTCGACAGTTTTAAAGGCTTTGCGGGGCTGTTTACCCTCACTTGGATGTTGGGCCAAAGCACCAACCAGTACTATGCCAATGGCGCTTTGGGGCATCGTTTCCATCAACCAGTCCAGCCCGACCAGGAGAGCATCAACCATGGGCATCTTTAACCGCCGCCGACTATTGCTGGGGGGAGTGGCCCTGGGGGGAGCATTCACCATAGGCCGGGAGGAACGCCATCGCCAGGAAATCAGGGAATTACAGGCATTAGCCAAAGCCCAAGCGGCCAACACCGACCGCACCAGCATGTTAAATGCCGCCTTTGAAGCGGATGCGGAAAAAATTTACCGGGGCGAGGAAATTATTAACAGTGTTAGGCTCACTCCCCCTATCCTGCCCTACGATCGCCAAATTTCCCAATTGCTGATCCGTTGCAGTAAAATCGCCACCCAGCAATACTTAACTGGGAAAACCATCCCTAGCTACGACGGCAATATTCGCCAGTTACCGGCCTATAGCTCCGACCTGGATGAGTATAAACAAATTGCTTCTTTTCGCGGTAGGGAAGCTCACATTTCCGAATCCGTTGCGGTGCAAATTCCCCTGGATAATACCGGTGACCCCTTAGATAAAACCTGGGACCAAGCGGAAGATTCCCTGGGGGAAACCATTCGTCAAGTGGTCAAAGTAACCCAGGAAATCCCCGTTTACCTGGGTTTTATCCTCAGTTCTCCCCGCCGCAATCTCATTGTTTTTCGGGGTACCCAAACCACCATGGAATGGGTCAATAATCTCCGGGCCCAACAAATTCCCTTCACCGAACGGCGATCGGGGCAATATTTTGGCAAAATTCACCAGGGCTTTATCGAAAATTATCTCCGTATTGTCAGTCCCATTCCGAGGGAAATTGCCCAGCAGTTAGACCCGGCCGTGCCCTGTTACGTCACTGGCCATAGTTTGGGGGCTTCCCTGGCGGTGCTGGCGGCGTTGGATCTAGCGGTTAACCTCCCCAACTTACGGTCCCAGATTCAACTTTATAGCTATGCCTGCCCCAGGGTCGGCGATGTGACCTTTGCCCAACTCCATTCCCGCCAAGTGCCCAACAGTTACCGTATTGTTAACCTCGCAGACGTGATTCCCCTCCTGCCCCCCACTACGGGGTTAGGCACCTATGTCCATGTCGGGCAAAGTTGGAGTTTCCTCAGCCAAGGAGGGGACATCTTACCCAACCATGTGGTGGATACCTACCAGGGAGCAGTGGATAGGGAAGTGGAAACGGATCAGTCCAGAGATTATCCAATCGCCGCCGTTTGATCGTTTTTGAACTGCCCCCCTGACCCCCCCAAGGCTGGGGGGAATTTATCGGTGAACTAAACCAGACCCACTAACTTTTCGCTTAGATCCCACATGCGCTGAGCTTTTTGGGCATCGCTTCCCTGTTCCGAAAGTTCCTGCACAAAGGCTTCCCGGCCCGCTTGTTGACGGTTGCCCCAGCTCCAATGCACCCCAGAATCCTTAAATTTGTCATCGGCCACCACCATGGCCACCCGTTCCCCTGCCAATTCTTGGCTGACATAGCCTTTGGTAACGTTTTTCTGGAACCAGGGAAAAATGGTGCGGAACAAGGAATAGTGATTGCGGAATAGGGGAGTATCGGCTACACAGCCCGGATAGAGAGAATTAAAAACGATGCCCGTTTCTTGGTGGAAGCGACGGTGCAACTCCCTGGTGGTGAGCATATTGCAGAGCTTACTATCTTTATACGCTTTGCCCGATTTGAATTTTTTGTTATTAATCATGGCAATGGGTTTCTTAAAGCCCGCTTCAAACCCTTCAAAGTTGCCCAAATCCGGCGGGGCGGGGATGGGAATTTTACCCCCTAGTTCTTTGCTGTTGGCCGTAACAGTGCCCAAAATGATTAAACGCTTATCTGCATCGGGACAGGCTTTTAAATCTTCCAACAACAGATTGCAAAGCAAAAAGTGCCCCAGGTGGTTGGTCGCCACAGAAAGTTCATAGTCATCCGCTGACCAGAGGGGTTCGTCCAGCAAAGGAAAATAAACCGCCGCATTACAAACCAGAGCTTTGAGGGGACGACCCAATTCCCGAAACTGGGCGACAAAGCGGCGCACACTGTCCAGATAGCCCAAATCCAATTTGATGATGGTGTAGGAATCCTTGGGAAAACCCAATTCATCGGCTACTTTCTGGGTTTTATCCAAATTGCGGCAGGCCATAATCACGTGCCAACCTTTGTCAATTAAAGCTTTAGCTCCGTATAATCCCACCCCGGAGGAGGCTCCGGTGATGATCACCGTGGGTTTCATCGGTTGTTCCATGGATTTATAAATTTTTAATTAATTGTTAGTGGTTAAACTTTGCCATTCTTTAGGATCGCACAATGTTGAAGCCGCTTTTGTGAAGGAGCTTTAAGCAAAATTCAGTTTTACCAATGGTTGATCATGGTGCAGTGGGGGGGCTTTCCACGGGAGCACCTTCGGCAATATCCAATTCAATTTGGGGACCTCGATCAAGGATTTCAATGTCCCATTGTCCCCGTTTAGCGGTTTCAAAAACGATATAGCGACCATCGGGGCTAATCCTGGGATTGCGTACCCACTGGCGATAGTTGAGGGTTAACAGGTCAGTTTTTTTGGTCAGGCGATCGTATAAGGCGATGTCAGGCCGCCCTTGAATGCTGGACAGATAAACCAAATAACGGCCGGTGCGGCTCAGACTGGGACTTTCGGCAATGGTGTTGGCTTGGTTCAATCCCGGTAGGTTGACCAATTGATTGTTGCGCAGGTCATAGACCAGAATTTCCCTGGTGCCGTTGCGGTTAGAAACTAGGGCCAACCAGCGACCGTCACCACTGAGGCTGGGCTGTTCGTCATTGAAGCGGCTATTTAAGCTCTGATCCAATGGCGATCGCCTGACGTTATTACAACCACTGAGCGCTAGGGGGACTAGTATTATTGCCAACCATAACCATGGAGTCCGCCCTAAACTACTCCAAATTCTCACCCTGTTCACTGGGAAAAACTAATAATCAAACCGTTCTTGGTCATCAGCTCCGATGGGGGGCTCTTCGCCATCGACGGGGGAGCGACTAGGGCGTTGACTGCGGGGATTACCACTGCGACTCTGTTCCTGGTTCCTATCGGCAGGGTCCTCGGGAGTGGTGGGGCGGGGAGTTAAATCGGCTTCGTCAATGGGTTGATAGTCCACATAGGCCGCGGGCGGTTCATCTTCGTAGGGACGGGCATTGCGGGGGGCATTTCTCTCCGGGCGATCGCCAAAGGAATCATTGGGGGGATTATTACTAGGACGGGGACGACGGGAAGGGGCCGGATCATTACCAGCTTCGGGACGGGGACGACGGGTAGGCGGCCGACGGCTAGGGGTGGGATCATCCCACACATCATTGGCACCACTCTCCCAACCGGAATAATCGTCTTCGTAACCGTAGTTATCGTTGTAACCAGGGGCGGGGCCGGGTCTTTGGGGGGCACTGCGGCCAGCGGAGGGACGGGAACGGGTTGGTCTGGGGTTGGGGTTAGTGGGGGGAGCGTTACGGCCTTGGGAACGGGGTCTGGGGCGGGCTTCCGCTTCTCCATAGCCATCGGGACGGCCACTGCGGGCATCATCGTCATAACCCCTCAGGCGGCGATTATTGCGGGCCACGGGTTCATCTTCCGGTTCCAACTGATCCAATTCCGCTTCCGTATAGACCCTGGTTTTGCTCACCCGGCGATCGTCTGCGTAGGGGGCACTGCGCCGGGCCTGTTCGGTGGTGATGCCCCGCAAACGAATGGTTTCAGCGGCAAAAAACACGGTGGAACCACTTAATAGAAGTTGTCCAAATTGTAAAATCGGGTCGAGCCGCCAACCTTGGAATAGCAAAATTAGTCCACACAGTAAGCCCACAGCGGAGAAAAAGATGTCGTAATCCCGGGACACCTCCGGCCGCACTGAGCGCAGGAAATAGAGCCCGGCCCCGGCCACTGCAAGAAAAATACCAAGGATGCTAGCTGAATTAAGCCCGAAATTTACCATTACCTTGAAAGCTTGTGTTTCTCTGCTCCATGGTAGCCGATTCTGTTGATGGCCGAAGGGGTCTAAATGTTGGCGATCGCCATTTTGATCTTTTCCGATTCCAAGCCCTGGCCAATGACCACCAAGCGGGTTTGCCTGCTATCTTCTTCTGTCCAGAGGCGATCATAAAAATAATCAAATCGTTGCCCAACTCCCTGGAGTACTAGGCGCATTGCTTTTTTGGGCACGGCGACAAAACCCTTAATGCGATAAATCTCATGGTCTTGCACCAAATCAGTTAAACCTTGAACCAAATGCGCCGGGTCAAATTCCTGGTCTAGGGCCACATACACCGCATTAATATCCTCATCGTGGTCGTGGTCTTCTTCATGGTCATGGTGACTGGGGCGACTGTCCAGGTTGTCTTCCACCGCCGCATTAAAGCCGAGGAGAATTTCTGGACTAATTTGCCCTTGGTGACAGGGCACCACTTTGACTCCTGTGGGTAACTGGTCACCTAACCAATTTTCCAGCCGTTGTTGATCCCCATCCCCCAACAAATCGGTTTTGGTCAACAGCACCATATCCGCACAGGCCAACTGGTCTTCAAACAATTCTTCAATGGGAGTTTCGTGGTCGAGGCTATCATCGGCCTGCCGTTGGGCTTCCAAAGCTTCCAAATCCCCTACCATGGCCCCCCTGGCGAGGGCATCCCCATCTACCACAGTAATTACTCCATCCACCGTGGCCCCAGTGCGAATTTCTGGCCAACGAAAAGCTTGAATGAGAGGTTTGGGCAGGGCTAAGCCGGAAGTTTCCACCACAATGCAGTCAATTTCCTCTCGCCGCTCCAACAAAGCCTGCATGGTGGGCAAAAATTCCTCCTGCACAGTGCAACAGAGACAGCCATTGGCCAATTCAACAATCTTGGGGGCTTCATTGCTTGCCGGAAAGATTTGATTGCCGTCCTCGTCACATACCCCGCAACTGCGGAGAATATCCCCATCAATGCCCACTTCCCCAAACTCGTTGACTAACACTGCAATGCGTCGCCCTTGGTTGTTTTGTAATAGGTTCCTAACCAAGGTGGTTTTGCCAGAGCCGAGGAAGCCAGTGACTACGGTAACGGGGATTTTGTGCATGGATTTCGTAAAAATTTGTAAAAATTAAATGGTGGCTATCTAGGGGCGGATCTTTAAGTTTAGCCGTGGTTTTCCCCTCGACAAAAGGTCATGATGGATACAAGCTCTTTTTCCCACTATCTATTTGCCCATGGCAATGCTTCTTTCCTCCCCCTCCAGTGACCTAGTCACCATGACACCAGCGGAACCAGTGGTGGCCATGGAAAATCTCAGTCATTTCTACGGCACTGGCAATCTCCGCAAACAAATTTTATTTGATATCAATCTCCGATTGGACGAAGGGGAGGTGGTGATCCTCAAGGGGCCTTCCGGTTCGGGAAAAACAACATTGTTGACCCTGATGGGGGGGTTACGGTCGGCCCAGAGCGGTAGTTTGCGGGTGTTTGGTCAAGAGTTAAATGGAGCAAAAAAACAGGATTTGGTTCAGGTCCGCCGTCACATTGGCTATATTTTCCAAGCCCACAATTTGCTCGAATCCCTCACTGCTAGGCAAAATGTACAGATGGCCATCGAACTACACCCCCAATACAATGCTCAACAGGCGAAAGAGTTGTCCATTGCCATGCTGGAGGCGGTGGGACTAGGAGCTCACATTAACTACAATCCCCACAATCTTTCCGGTGGACAAAAACAACGGGTGGCGATCGCCAGGGCATTAGTAAGTCATCCCAAAATGATTTTGGCCGATGAACCAACGGCGGCCTTGGACAGTAAATCGGGCCATGACGTGGTGGAGTTGATGCGAAAATTAGCCCGAGAGCAGGGGTCTACTATTTTGATTGTCACCCATGACAACCGCATTTTGGACGTGGCAGACAGGATTATTCAACTCGAAGATGGGCAACTTTGTGCCGACCCAGGGGAGTGAAGATTAATTAACCGACATTAAAAACTTAGTTAAAAGCTCCATATAATAAGTGTGGCTAAATCCCAAATTAAATCATAGAAATATTTAGGATTAGTCAAAGCTTATTTGCCAAGTTTTAATTGTGCTTTAATTTGTCTCAAAACTGCGGGCATAGGGACATTACCAGGTAAACCCCAGAGAGGCAAAGGCATAGCATTAAACTTAACTAACCCATAAACCCCTCACCTTGGAACTTAGCCGTGATTACATGACCCAGGAGCCCTACCAAATTCTACTGATTGAAGATGATTCAGCAACGGCAGCCATGGTTGACCATTGCTTCGGACCGTCGATTGTATCCCCTTTGGTGGAACGTCTACCGGTACAAATTACGACGGTGTCAAATTTGGCTGAGGCGGTGGACATTTGCCAAGATCGAGAGTTTGCCGTGGTTTTATTAGATCTATTTCTATCGGAACTCCAAGGCATTGATACCCTAATTAAAGCCCGCACAATTTTCCCCGACCAATCCATCATTGTCTATAGCCAAAGTGAAGATGAGCATTTAGTTATTCAAGCGTTCCAGCATGGGGCCGATGGCTATTTACGACTGAAAAATCTCGACAGTTATTTGCTTTATTATGAATTACTATCGGTTTTAGAAAGAAATATTTATCGTCGCAAGAGTGAAAATCAACGAAACTTAGCCAGCCAACAGAAGGAATACAGCGCCCTGGAAACCTTAATTAGCTCCACCACCAGCGTCACTGCCCGGATGTTTGGTTCTGATACCATCAAAGATTCCTTTCCAGAATTATTTGGGGAGTTGAAACAAACCTATGGAGAGTTGTTAGAATTAGCATTGGATCAACGCGCTTTTAGGGTAGACCATAATCTTTCTGAGCGCTTGAGAAATTTAGCCGATCGCCTAGGTTTTATGAAAGCCAGCCCCAGGGATATTATCGAAATCCACACCACCGTCCTAAAGGAAAAGAATCACAATATTAATGTAATTAAATCCCAAGCCTACGCCACCGAGGGCAGATTGATAGTATTAGAATTAATGGGCTATTTAGCAAGCTTCTATCGCAAATACTATGTCAGCTTGAATAACTTAAATATTTCCTCGCGTATTTCACCACGATTTCCCCCCAAAGATAGTTCTTAAATTAATTATCTTTGCTTGATTGTTTAGTTGTTTAACTATAACCTATTACACTTTGTTTTAACTAGATTAATAATCCATTATTTGATTGTTTTATTTAAATTTCCTTTAATTCAGGTTACTGACCCCAGATTAATTGAGCTAGATTTAAGCATTGGCTTTATTTGTTATCAGCGATGGATATGAATAGGATTGTGTTAAGACTTTATATCACGGGTAATTCGGTGCGTTCTCAGCAGGCGATCGCCAATATTTACCGCATTTGCCAAGAAGATCTAGGGGATCAGTACAATGTTGAAATCATTGACGTGTTGGAACAGCCTCAACGGGCGGAAGAGGAAAAAATCATGGTCACCCCCACCTTGATCAAACAATTGCCCCCTCCCCTACAGCGGATTATCGGCGATATGTCCAATACGGAAAAAGTTTTGCTGGGATTAGATATTGTGCCCGAAGGTTTGCAGGTTCGTTTGCCGGAGGATTAACCGCTATCCCCTAGGCGGTGGGCCGATATTAGGTGATTATTAAAAACCAGGGCGAAAATTTTGCCCCCATTCCTCTGGCGATCGCCAAAGCTCCAGTTTTTTCCCAATTATGTTGTCCAACTCCGACCAGCACCGCGCAGTTCAGGCCCTCTACAACACCTATCCCTTCCCCCCCGAACCCCTGCTACAGGAACCACCTCCGGGTTACAACTGGCGCTGGCAATGGACTGCGGCCCATAATTTTTGTTTAGGACGGCGGCCGGCTAATCAAAAGGTTCGCATTTTGGATGCGGGTTGTGGCACTGGAGTCGGCACGGAATATTTAGTCCACCTCAACCCGGAAGCGGAAGTTCATGCCGTGGACATCAGTGAAGGGGCTTTAGCCGTTGCCCAAACAAGGTTGCAAAAGTCCGGTGTGGTTTGTGATCGGGTGCATTTCCACCATTTATCCCTGGAAAATCTGGCCCATCTTCCCGGACAATTTGATTACATCAATTCCGTCGGTGTACTGCATCATTTGCCCGATCCAGTGGCTGGAATTCAGGCCGTAGCGGAAAAATTGGCCCCCGGTGGTTTATTCCACATTTTTGTTTACGCTGAAATCGGCCGCTGGGAAATTCAACTCATGCAAAAGGCGATCGCCATCCTACAGGGGAAAAAACGGGGCGATTACCAGGATGGGGTTGCGGTGGGTCGAGAAATTTTTGCGAGTTTGCCGGAATATAACCGTTTAGTGAAAAGGGAAAAAGAGCGTTGGTCCCTGGAAAATCATCGGGATGAATCCTTTGCGGATATGTATGTCCATCCCCAAGAAACGGACTATAACATTGATACGTTATTTGAATTAATCGACTCGGCTGGACTGGAATTTTTGGGCTTTTCCAACCCTGATTATTGGCAACTAGATCGCCTGTTAGGCAAAGCACCGGATTTAATGGAACGGGCTAAAGATTTAAGCGAAAAGGAACGATATCGTCTAATTGAATTATTAGACCCCGAAATTACCCACTACGAATTTTTCTTGGCTAAACCCCCCATACAAATTAGTGATTGGACGGACGATCAAACCTTACTCAAAGCCCTGCCCAATCTTCATCCTTGCCTGACTGGTTGGCCGAGCCGCAGTTTATTTGACTATAACTATCAGCCCTTAGAGTTAACCGAAGAGGAATTTAAGTTTCTCCAGGCAGTAGAAGCTCAGACAGAAATTCAAGCAAACGTGGAAAAAGTTCTAACCGACCTAGGCGATCGATCCATCGACTTGGCATTGGTGCGGAGCCTGCAAACTCGGCAACTACTGACCCTCGGCAACTCATAGGGGCTGCTTTTACGACTTCTCGATGCCCTGAAATTGGGAAGATAAACTGAAACTTCGCAGACGGGGGCTAAGGACTAAAATTGAAAAGTCCCCCTGGTTGCACAGAGGAAATTGCCATGGTTCAGGTCGTTGATGATCCGAAATCACTGCCGTTGAATATTCCCGAAGAACTGGCCCTACAGGTCACGCCGGCCCAATTTGCCATTTTAGCGGCGGAAAATCGAGATTTAAGGCTTGAACGTACAGCAACAGGAATATTAATTGTGAATCCCCCCACTGGTGGCGAATCGGGTAATCGTAATTTTCATTTGACTACTCAACTCGGTATCTGGTGTGAAGCTAACGATCGCCTTGGGGAAGGGTTTGATTCCTCCACGGGGTTTGAGTTGCCCAATGGGGCCAATCGATCGCCGGATGCATCTTGGGTTACTAAGGCGCGCTGGGAATCCCTCACCCAGGAACAACGACAAGGATTTATGCCCCTTTGTCCCGATTTTGTAGTGGAATTGCGTTCTAAAACCGACAGCCTCAAAAAATTGCAGGAAAAGATGCAGGAATATATGGAAAACGGCGCTCAGTTGGGCTGGCTGATTGACCCCCAAAATAAAAAGGTGGAAATTTACCGCTCTGGACAGCCAGTAGAAATATTAGAAAATCCCAGCAACCTATCCGGAGAAACTATTTTGCCAGGGTTTACCCTATCTCTGCAAAGAATTTTTTCCAGTTAATACTGGCCAACTTTAATCTATAAAACCCCTTTGGAACTGGGAATGGTATCAGCCCGACGGGGGTCAACCTCGATCGCCATACGCATGGCCCGAGCAAAGGCTTTAAAGGTCGCTTCGATAATGTGATGGGAATTAATGCCGTCAAGCTGGCGGATGTGGAGGGTCATTTGACTGTGGTTCACCACGGCCACAAAAAATTCCCGAACCAATTGGGTGTCGTAGGTACCCACCCGTTCCGTGGGAATTTGTAGGCCATAGCTGAGGTGGGGCCGCCCGGAAAAGTCTAAGGTCACCTGCACCAAAGCTTCATCCAAGGGAGCAATGAAATGACCAAAACGATTAATGCCCCGGCGATCGCCAAGGGCTTCAGCTAAGGCTTGACCAAGGGTAATGCCCACATCCTCGTTAGTGTGGTGGTCGTCAATTTCAATATCTCCGGTGGCGTTCACTTCCAGGTCAATCAAGCCGTGGGAGGCAATCTGGTGCAACATATGATCCAAAAAAGGCACCCCCGTAGCCACATGGCACAAACCACTGCCCATCAAATTCAAACTCACCCGCACATCAGTTTCTTTGGTAACTCGATGTACCGCCGCCGCCCGGGGGGGAAAGTTGGGGATCAGCAGGGAAGGGGTGGATGACTCCGGCATGGGGAAAAGATTGGTGAAATTGAGTGGCAATGGCTTTTTTCAGAACAGCCTTAATCCATTTTAAAGGTAAAGAGAAGATTGCCAAAAGTTAGAGTCTGTTTTCCCAAAACTCCAGTATTGCGGTCGCTTGATTGGGTCAGTTTACAGGGCTGATCAGATCTGGCTAACAGATTATTGAAAAAATGAGCAAATCTAGAAGCTATTCTGAGTGACTCATCCGTTTGAGCGGCCGGCCGAGAAAGGGGCATAATGTGCCCAGGTTGTTTACTCACTAATTTCCCCTGCCATGATTGAGGTTGAACATCTCAGCAAAGTTTACGGTTCCACCACTGCCATCCAGAATGTGGACTTTTCGGTGCAAAAAGGCGAAATTCTCGGTTTTTTGGGGCCCAATGGAGCGGGGAAAACCACCACCATGCGGATTTTGGCTGGTTACATTCCGGCCACTACCGGGACAGTGCGGGTGGCAGGGTTTGATGTCCATGAACAATCCCTGGCGGTACGAAAGCGCATTGGTTACCTACCGGAAAATCCTCCCCTCTATGGGGATATGACTGTGGCCAGCTTTTTAAACTTTGTGGCTAGCATTAAGGGCGTTAAACCAGGCGATCGCCGGCAAAGGGTGATCTGGGCCATGGAACGGTGCCAGTTAACGGAAAAACGCAAAGTCCTAATTCGCAAGCTGTCCAAGGGTTTTAAGCAACGGGTGGGCATTGCCCAGGCCATTGTCCATGATCCAGCGGTGATTATTTTGGATGAACCCACCGTGGGTCTAGACCCGAAGCAAATTATTGAGGTGCGTAATTTAATTAAAAGTTTGGCAGAGGACCATACTATTATCCTTTCCACCCATATTTTGCCGGAGGTGAGCATGACCTGTGACCGGGTGACCATCATCAATCAAGGGCGGGTGGTGGCCACCAATACCCCGGACAATTTACTGGCGGAGCTAAAAGGAAATCTCAGTTATCAGTTGGAAGTAGCTGGGGCAGAAGGAATGGCGATCGCCCATTGTTTACAGTCCTTGCCCGGTGTGGAAGAGGTGCAAACTAAAACCCACCCCCAACAGCAGGAACGCCAACAAATTTTGGTGCGGAGTAATCAACTGGAAGAACTGGGGCAACAATTAGCCCAGGCGATCGTCACCCAGGGTTGGGATTTATACGAAATGCAACGGCTACGCCCCACTTTGGAAGATGTGTTTTTAAATCTGATTACTAGCGAGGCGGTGGACGAAGAAATGGCCGTGGAATTGCCCGAAGAAAAACCCGAAAATCCAGAAGAAAGCAATAAAAATTCAGAAAATGCTCAGTAATCGCTGTCAGCAACGCAAATTCCCTTGCATTTAATACCATTACTGGCGGTGCGGCGACAATGGGGACAAAGAATGGGTTCCGAATCCGACGAGGAAGGTGATGATCCTTGGCGATCGCCAGTTTGGGAAGTGGTTCTGTCGGAATGATCGGTGGCGGAGACAACCATGAAATAAGTTAAGTAATACTGTTTGGGCTTGGTTTCGCTTTTACCATTGTGCCAAGGGATGAATTTTCTCGCATGGGCTCTAATCAGATTCCTGTTCTTCCCGGATCTGACTGTGGCAATTGAGGTCAGTCGTGTAAAGACTAACCAGGCGAGCAACAAAAATAACCGAGTACATTTGACCGACAATGGCTTCCATGTTGGACAATCCCATGGCAATGGAATCCGTAGGAGTTATGTCACCGTAGCCCAGGGTGGTCAAGGTCGTAAAGCTAAAATAGAGCAAGATGAAATTATTAATCCCATCACTTTGTAATTCGTTAAAATTAGTGGGGGAAATAATATAGGATATCCGGTAGAGTAAAAACCAAAAGACTCCAATCAGTAAATAGACACTGATAGCTCCTAATAAAGCATTTTGGTCTACTTTCTGGACCTTATTCAATTGTTGGCTAATGGTAATCACTGCCGCCCCGAAGAACACCGCATAGACTATATCCGCCCAAGTAAAGAGTCTTTGGGAAATGGTGGGATTACTAATCAACAAAGTTAATAAATCACAGCCCAAGGCGATCGCCACTAGTCCCCGTAGAAAAGTTTTCCAAAGAGAGCTGATGGCCATATTTTTTACCATTACCAAAATAGTCACCGTGAACAAGATGGAAGTAATAGTTCCCCCCATTCTCGTTTTCACAAACATGGTAAAAAATAGTAATAAAACAATTGACCAAAACAGATTGCGGTAATGCCAGTTATCAAGATTTTTCTGTCGATATTTGCCAAACATAAATCCCTGGCTCCGTGGCCATCAAGCATCTAATCAACATTGATGCAGACGGCGGCCATTTGTAAAGCTAATAAACGGCTTTCCAAGCGATGGTGGGGAGATAATTGGGCCAATACCGGCAACCTTTGCAAACGAGCCTGGACTTGCCCCTTGGCCCCCACCAAAAAAACTTCCCTTTGTTTGGCCAACGCATCTTTGAGCATGGTTTCGATCGCCAGTAGGGCAGTGACGCCCAAGCGGGGTACCGTGGCCAAATCGAGGATGAGCACATCGTAATTTTCCACAATGGCTAACCTGCGGGCAATGGATTTCGCCGCCCCAAAACTCATGGGCCCACTGAGATGGAACATAAAAATGCGACCATTGGCTGCCCGCAAAATTTGTTGTTCTTCCTCTAGTAGCCAGTCCTCCCCATCGGCCCTGGTTACGCTTTTAATCGATTCGAGTTGAAGATCGGTCAAATTTTTCACAGTGAACAGATTGGCCACAAAGACCCCCACCGCCACCGCCGTAATCAAATCCACAAAGACGGTCAATCCCAGCACCAAGTACATTAACCCCGCTCCTTTGGTGGAAAGTTGGTGGGCCCGCTTGAGAAAACTCCAATCGACAATGTCAATACCCACTTTGATGAGAATGCCGGCCAAAACAGCGTGGGGAATGGGTTCTGTCAACTGTCCCGCTTTAAGGACAATCATTAACAAAATCAACGCATGGATCATCCCGGCGATCGGAGTTTTGCCACCGGAATTGATATTAATCACCGTCCGCATAGTGGCCCCAGCCCCTGGCAAACCACCGCATAGGCCCGAAACAAGATTGCCAATGCCCTGCCCTACTAATTCGCGATCGGAATCGTGATGACTGCGACTAATGTTATCTGCCACCAGGGAAGTCAGCAAAGAGTCTAGGGAACCCAGCACCGCCAACATGATGCTGTAAAGCAACATTTGTTGCAAACTACCCCAACTGAGATAGGGCAAATGAAGGCTGGGCAAACCAGAGGGAATTTCCCCAATGCGGGGTAGAGATACATTCCCGAAAAAAATCATTGAAATTATCGTTCCCAGCACCAGGGCGATCAGGGGAGCGGGCAAAATCCGGTTAAGGCGGGGCGGAGAAAAAAAGACGATCGCCAGGGCAATCAAGCCCAAACCCAGGGCGGCAAAATTAACATCGTTGAGATAAGTGGGAATTGCTTGCAGGGAAGGCACTACCCCAGGGGCTGTTTGGTGGCCCAACAGGGGTGCAATTTGCAAAATCACAATGATCACGCCAATGCCGGACATAAAACCGGAAATGACGGTGTAGGGCATAAAGGTGATGTATTTACCCAAACCGAGTAAGCCTAAAACTACTTGAAAAATCCCGCCAAACATCACCACCGTGAGAGCCATGGCCCAGCCATTTTCTGGATTACTAGCGGTTAAATTAGCAAAAGTGGAAGCCATCACCACCGTCATGGGCCCCGTGGGGCCGCTAATTTGGGCTGGCGTTCCCCCAAATAGAGCAGCGAAAAATCCCGTACAAATAGCTCCGTACAGTCCCGCAATGGGCCCAGCTCCCGAGGCAACCCCAAAAGCCAGGGCTAAAGGTAGGGCTACGATCGCCGCTGTGATGCCACCGAAAATATCCCCCCGCAGATTATCGAAACGAAGTCCATGGACAAAACGGGTGGGGGAAAGCAGGGTAGTAGCCATGGAAAAGGAAGGGGAATTGCATCAAGATTGCTAATCGTCAGCATAGACCAGGGTTATGAATCTGGAACCCACAACCATCAGCATTTCCGGACAGGAATTAAGTTCTACCCCCGTCCACGTCCCCCATTACTAAATTCGATTAATCGAGAATTGGATAATGGCTATTTTTTGAGTGCCAAAGTCATGCCGTCCCCCAGGGGAATCACACTGATCCGTACCCGTTCATCCTGGGCTAGGTCACGGTTAAATTGTTGTAAAACTTGGGTTTGGGCTTCTTGGGGGTCAACTTCCGTCACTTTTCCATGCCAGAGCACATTGTCAATAACCATCAATCCTCCCCGCCGCAGTAAATTTAAGCCGATTTCGTAATAGCGGGGATAGTTCCGTTTATCGGCATCAATAAAAATTAAGTCAAATTCAGGCAACGGTTTGCCCTGGGTCAACTGCTCTAATGTTGCCAGTGCTGGCCCCAACCTTAAACTAATTTTTTCGGCCACCCCAGCCTTTTGCCAATACTTTTTGGCGATCGCGGTAGCGTTGGGGTCTTGGTCACAGGCAATAATTTGACCATCGGGAGGAAGTTGCAAAGCCATGGCTAAGGCACTATAACCCCGAAAAACACCTATTTCCAGTACCTGTTTTGCCCCGGTTAAACTGATTAACAAACCAAGAAATTGGGCTTGCTCTGGGCTAATTTGCATGGGGGCACCGGGTAAATGGGCCGTTTCCCGCCGCAATTGTGCTAGATAGAACGAATCATCTGCACTAATGCTTTGCAGATAGGAATAAAGACTAGGATCAAAACCGGTGATGCCCTTACCCATGGTCTTTCCTGTTAAATTCTATGGCAACCTATGCCAACAAATTGGCGTATTTTTCCACCGCTTGGCGGGGATTTTCTGTCCGTTGCGCCTGAATTTTTTCATAGCATTCCCGTTCAATGGCGCTGGGATTTTTCGGAGCAGTGATGATTAGGCGTACTAACTGGTCACCACGGCCCTGTTTAGGGTTCGGCCAACCTTTCCCTTTTAACCGCAGGGATTGGCCGGATTTGACTCCTGCCGGGACTTTCATTCGCACCATGCCATCGGGGGTCGGTACACTAATATCGGCCCCCAACACCGCTTCGTCCGGGGCGATCGCCAATTCACAGACCAGGTTATCCCCTTCAAATTGGAAAAATGGATGGGGGGTCAGTTGCAAGTTGAGATACAAATCCCCCCTTTGACCGTAAGGACTGGCCATACCTTTGCCCCTCACCCGTACTCGACTGCCATTTTTCGCTCCGGCGGGAATCCGCACAGTGACCATTTCTTCCCCTAAGTTGAGACGTTTTTCCACTCCCCGAAAAGCTTCCGCCAAAGTTAACTGTAGGGTTGCTTCCCGATCGCCTGCGGGGGCCTGGGCATTGCCAAAACCACCAAAGTCATTAAAGCCAGGGCCGCCGGTGGAATAGCTGTAGGAAGTTCTCTGACCGCCGCCACCGGGGGTATTGAAGCGTCCCAACAGTTCATTAATAAATTCGTCAAAATTGCCGTACTGGCTAAAGTCAAAGCCACCAAAATCCACGCCGACTCCAGGGCCGTAGCTGCCACTGGGTTGTCCTGCCGTGCCAGCCTGTTGCCAATAGCGGCCAAATTGGTCATATTTCTGGCGTTTTTCGGGGTCAGAAAGCACCTCATAGGCTTCGCTAATTTCCTTAAATTTTTCCTCCGCCGCCTTATCCCCAGGATTTTTGTCAGGATGATATTTCAGTGCTAATTTACGAAACTGCTTTTTGATTTCAGCTTCTGAAGCGGTTTTGGTCACTCCCAAAATTTGGTAATAGTCTTTGAAATCTGTTGATGCCATACAAGTGTCCCTCCTGTGACCTGAAACTGCCGCCCTGGAGCAAAGCCAGGAAAAGTTTATCCAAACCGGCTATGGAGTTGATCAAACTGCCCCAGCCTTACCCCTAACTAACTTACTCTAACAAGAAGTCCCGTCGGAGTTTGGCCGGTTCCCCCGATTCGGTTTTGCCCCCCGATACCAATGGACCAAGGTTTGGGGAGAAACCCCCAGATGATAGCCCGCCACCACCAGCTGGTTAATGGCCGTAGTCCGCAGTAGCCCCAGCTTTTGCCACCGCCGTCCAGATGTAATCACTTTGCCCCCGGCGATCGCCACCTTGCCCCGTTGTTTTCCCAGTTTTTGCATAAATTGGTAATCTTCCATAATGGGCAAATCAGCAAACCCTCCCAACTGTTGAAAATCTTGCCGTTGGATAAATAAACCTTGATCGCCATAGGGTTTTTGGGCGTAAATGGAGCGCCAAAGAATTAATTTTTCTAGCCAACGATAGGGTCTACCGGGGAGATCAATAGTTAAACCAAAAGCTCCGGCTATGTAACTAGAATTGGTTAATATCTCAGCAATTTGAGTAAAAAAGTCATGGGGCAAAATACTATCTAAATGTAAAAATAATAACCATTCACTCCTAGATAAACTAGCACCATAATTCATTTGGTTAGCCCGCCCTGTTTGGGGACTAATAAAAACGTGTAAAGGTAAAGAATCAGCATAGGTCTGGCATAACTCCACTGTGCTATCCTGACTGCCCCCATCAATAATTAAAATTTCTATCCGTTGATCCTCGGTAAATTGTCCCAAATATTGTCTGGTATTTTCAGTCGGAGACTTTTGTAAAATTTTTGCTTCATTAAACACGGGAATAATAATACTCAACTGGGGACGGTCGGCCATGAATAATCCTAGGAGAACAACTTTTTGATTAAATTCATTTTTTTGCCATAGGGAGAATAGCGTAAATTAGTTTCCCCCCAAAAGGGTCGTCGTAAAATGCTTTTATAATTGCTCAATGTGTCAAAAGTAGCCTTGCCATGGTAGCGTCCCATACCACTTTCTCCCACCCCACCAAAGGGTAAGTCTGTCACAGTTAAATGAAGCAAAATATCGTTCAAACAAACACTACCGGAACTGGTAGATTGCAAAATTTCCTCCTGTTTTTGCCGATTATTGCTAAAAAAATAAAGTGCCAATGGTTTAGGTTTGATGTTAATAAAATCTATTGCTTCTGACAAACTCTGATAAGTTAAAATTGGCAAAATTGGGCCAAATATTTCCTCTTGCATTAAGGGAGAATTTAAATCTGGATCGATGATTAAAGTTGGGGCAATGTAGCGATCGCCTTCGTTATGATCTCCCCTTGTAATTACTTTGCCATGGCTTAATAAACTAACTAACCGTGACCATTGTTGTTGGTTAACAATGCGAGTGTAGTCAGGGCTATGGGCTGGATTTTCCCCGAAAAGCATCTGAATTGCCTGTTGTAAAGCTGGTAAAAGTTGTTCTAAGCAGGATTGCTCCACCAATAAATAATCCGGTGCCACACAGGTTTGGCCAGCATTGACTAGCTTGCCCCACATAATGCGTTTGGCTGTTTCCTGGAGGTTGATTTCCCTATCCACCACACAGGGAGATTTACCCCCCAATTCCAACGTAACTGGGGTTAATTGCTCTGCCGCAGCTGCCATAATTAACCGACCCACCCTAGGGCTGCCGGTAAAGAAAATATGGTCAAATTTTTCCTGTAACAATTGTTGGCTAATGGTTTCATCTCCCTCCACCACTGTTGCCCAAGCCGGGGAAAATACATTTTGGATTAATCTGGTAATTACCCCACTAATAGCTGGAGTATATTCCGACGGCTTTACCACCACACAATTTCCAGCGGCGATCGCCCCGATCAAGGGCATTAAACAAAGATAAAAAGGATAATTCCAGGGGCTAATAATTAGCACTACACCAAGGGGTTCTGGTCTTAACTGGGCACTGGCAGGAAAAACCATCAGATTCGTACCTACCCGTTGGGGCTTAGACCATTGCTGAAGATGTTTTTGATAATAATTAATTTCCCTAATTACCCCCAAAATTTCGTTTACATAGCTTTCAAAGGTGGGCTTACCAAAATCTTGCTTAAGGGCCTTAATAATTTCCTCTTCCTGGGCTTGAATTTGCGTTTTTAATTTTGCTAGAGCTGTTAATCTATCTTGGACTGATTTAGTTTTGCCCTGACGAAAAAAGTCCCTTTGCTCAGCAACAACAGTTTTAGCAGTATTCATAATGTTAATTATGCTTTAGTAACGCACACAAGTTATTGATAACCTAACCCAAGTTATTATGGCACTTCTAACTGTTTTTCTAAAGTCTCCACCGCTTCATAGAGAGCTTGAAAGTTTCCTTGACCAAATCCTTTTGCCCGGTGGCGGCGTTCAATAATTTCCCAAAATAGAGTGCCTACTCCATAGCAAGGCTGACTAAAAATTTGTAGCAGTAATCGCTCCCCCGTATTATCTTGATCATCCAGCAAAATTTCTAGGCACTGTAAGGTATCCCAATCCAAACTTGCATAATTAAAATAGCTACTGTTTCTTTGCTGTTGATAATAGCCAGTGGGGATTTTTAAAAAATTTACGCCCCTTTCCCGCAGATGAGCCACAGTTCGCGTAATACTCGTAGTGGAAAAAGCGACATGTTGAATACCAGCCCCATGGTTATTGGCTAAAAAAGTTTGAATTTGGGAACTGTTATTGGTGGGACAATTGAGGTTAAATTGGACTTTCCCATTGGCACTGGCCAGGGCTTCGCTATACAGACCAGAATGGGGCGTATTGACAGTAAAACTCTGCTGCACCGACCAGCCAAACACCTGTTGATACCATTGGGAAGCCTGGGTAAATTGATCGGCGGCAATGTTTAGCACCACATGGTCGATGGTCGTTAAACCAACACCATGCAATGTTTTATTCTGATTTAGCTCAGAACGAACAGGATAAATGCTATGGTGCACATCTCCCCAGAGCAAAAAAGTTAATCCTTCTGCTTTAGTCAGAGGATGAATAACTGGTGTGGTTTCTATCTGTAATTCTGATAATTGATGCTGAATTTTTTGCCAATTGGCCACCTGCCAAGCGACTTCACCTACGCCGGGGGGATGTTTCTGGAGATAGTCGGCATATCTACTCAAACTAGATTCCGATGCCGAAATTAGCAGAAGTATTTGCCCCTGTTGGTAGATGCCAGTAATTCCTTGGTCAGTAATAATTTTATTTACGCAAGTGAAACCCCATTGACGTTGATAACAACGATGAGCTGACTGATAATCGTCAACGTATAAATGAAGATAGTCGAATTCCATAATTACCTAGGAGATTGTGGACTTCAAACTAAAGGCTTTATCCCCGTTAATAAGCCAAAACGCACTAATCCCCGTTCATAGCCCCATTTCATTAATCGTAAACACAGGGCGGCATTGATAATTTTTGGCCCCGCTTGCCCCAAGGCCCACAACACCCGGGGATCGAACGCAGACTCAATCACCCGGTCCCAAAAAGGTGCCACCGCCACTGACCAATCGGCAGTCTTAATTTCCCCAAACCCACATTCCCTGGCGATCGCCTCGTAGTCCGGCAGGGAAACCACATAGGGCAAACAGTAAACGTCATAGATGGCTTGGAGATGGCGACGTTCATCGGCAGTCAGGGGGCCATTGCCGGGATCAATGGGACGATGACACCAGGTCGCTAAAATCAGACGGCCACCTGGTTTAAGTACCCGCCAAGCTTCTTGTAAAAACTGAGCTTTGTTGGGCATGTGCTCCCCACTTTCCAACGACCAAACCCAGTCAAAGGAATCGGAAGCAAAGGGCAAATCCAAGGCATTGGCCACCTGAAACTGGCAGGTTGAGCCCAACCCCAGGGCCCTGGCCCTTTCCCCCGCCCGTTCCACCTGCACTGGGGAAAGACTAGCCCCCATCACTTCTGCTTGGTGTTGCTGGGCCAAGTACAAACTACTGCCGCCAATGCCACAGCCTAAATCGAGAATTTTTCGTGGTTTGGCGCTATTTTGGGGCACTGCCCAGGCCAATAGTTCTTTGATCAGATCAATTTGAGCCTGGCGGCGATCGATCCGATAGGTGCCGTGGGGACCGTAGTAGCCGTGGTGCATATGCTCACCCCAAACGTCTTCCCAGAGACCGCTGGAGTCGTCGTAGAAATTTTTAATTTTTTCGTAGAGGTCTGCACTGGCAATGGTGGCGCTGGCCATGGTAAGCAAAGAGAAATAACAATAGAATGCTAAGAACAGGGCGTGCTTAGGCCTAACATGGTAAACCATTTATCATTTTGAGCTTCACTTGCCATACACCCCGATGATGAACCATAGGCATTTTTTAGTATGTTGATTTAGGCTTTCTGCTTTACCAAAAACGACGTTGTTGTTTTAAAAAGACCCGAGCGCAATTTCTACCGGGCATACCTGATATGGAGCCACCGGGATGGGTACCCGCCCCTGTTAAGTAAAGATTTTTGATGGGGGTTTGGTAGTTGGCAATTTCCGGTAGAGGCCGGAGGAACATCATTTGGTCCAAACTCATATCCAGATGATAGACATTGCCGTTGTAACTTCCCAGCCGTTGGGCCAGTTCGGCGGGACTTTCCACTCGGCGACCAATGATCAGAGATTTTAGGTTAGGGGCATAGTCCGTTAATTTATCAATCACCCGATCCGCCACTTTTTCCTTTAACTCATCGGTCCAACCTGTGCCCATTAACCCTGTCCCTTCCAACCCGGCGATGCGGTAGGGGGCAAAAAATTCGATCCAGAGGGTGTGCTGCCCAGGGGGGGCCATGGTGGGGTCCAATACAGTGGGAATATCCAAATATAAAGACGGATTAGCATCGGGAATTTGCCCCAAGGCAATGAGGGCGTGGGCTTCCTCGACATGGCGTACCGAGTCGGCAATCAAAATAGTTCCCGTTAGATCCTCCGGCCCGGCCATGGCAGTGAAGTGGGGTAAACCGGAGAGGGCACAATCGATTTTTAAAATGGCTTCGTTATTGTTCACAGTGCGCCGTTCCAGTCGTTCCCCTAGGTTTTGATTCACCTTGGCTAGGGCCCCCGGTTCCACCAATTGCAAAAATAAACGGCGGGCATCGATGTTAGAAATCACGCCTTTTTTGGCCCGGTACTGTTCTCCGTTAGCTACCTCCACCCCGATCGCCTGGTTGTTTTCCACCAATACCCGTTTGACGGTTTGGTCAGTGAGGATTTTTCCCCCTTGGGCTTGCACTAACTTCACCAAGGCTTCTGTGAGGGCTCCAGTGCCTCCTTTTGGTCTGGCAATTCCCTCCAAATGCCGCATGGCCACCATCATCATGCCGGAGCTACTACCCTTTTGGGATGGGGGAGCGCCAATTTCCGAACATAGTCTAGCTAAAGGAGCTTTAACCCGTTCGCTGTCGAACCATTCATTGAGCACATCTTCCGGGGAGCCGATCATAGTGCGGATAAAATCCAACGCCTTGGTTTTCGACCCGGCGATCGCCAGCACGGATTTTAAGTTTTCCCAACCATAGTTCAGGGCTAAATCTAGTAAAGCCTGGGGCGGAGCATTAAAAGCAGGCTGGACAGCGTTGAGCAAATCCGTCCAATAATTGACAAATTGCCGATATTTTTCCGCATCTCGGGGGCTATAGGTGGCAATGTGGGCACAGGTTTTTTCTAGGGAACGGTAGCTCATAAAAGCTTGGCCATCCAGCCCCGGACAAAAAACACTGGGGTCACAAAATAAATATTCCAAACCATACTGGGCTAAATTTAGCTCCTGCAACACCGGCCCCAGAAAGATAAATTCGTGGTCAATGGCACAGCGGTTAAAGCGAAACTGGGGGGATAGCTCCGGCATGAGAGCTTCTGTGGTGGCCGCCCCCCCTGGTACTTCCCGCTTTTCTAGTAACGTCACCCCCAAGCCCCGTTGGAGCAAATAGGCTGCACAGACTAAGCCATTGTGCCCCGCCCCAATAATGACAACATCGGTGGTGATCATAAAAAAATTGGCCTCGACTTCGGGTAGAACATTTTATCCTGACCGTGGCGATCGCCTGGAATGAATTTTTCCCTGGGCAAGGTATTGATGAGGATCGTGCTCCACTAATCCCCGGCGATGGAAGTTAATTAATACTTCCCGGTAAATATTCTTTTTGGTAGAAAAACTAACGCAACTGGGCTACCACTTGATTTTCCAGTAACAGCTTTTGCTGCAACAAATCCTCCACCGTCAGACGCAGGTAGCGCTGGTCATCTACCCAAAATTTGACCTTGATGCGATCGCCACCGGGCACCCCAGGGGGAGAAAGTTGGGCAATTTGTCGGGCCCCATTGCGGTCATTGAGGGGTTGGACCGTGAATGCTTGATTTTCTAAAACCCTGGTAATTAACTGATTACCGTCAAAGTAAACTTCCGTAGCCCCAATGCTGGAACCTAGTTCCCCCACAATTAATTCAATGCTGGGCTGATTATCCAAGGAAGCGCCTAGGGTTAATTCAATGGGTTCGGCCATGGGGTAGGTTTGCCCATTTTTAATAATTGGGTGCCAATTATGGCTATTTTTACGCCGATTCCAATACCTAACTCCGTAGCTATGGTAGAGATAATCCTGCACCTCACGGCCTTGGTAAATTTGCAACGCTCCCAAGGCGATCGCCCCAAAGGGTTGTTGATTGCGAATTTTACCGGCGGGAAATTGGGCGTTAATCCAATCCTGCACCATGGGCAATTGACTGGTGCCCCCCACCACCAACACTGCATCCAGGTTAGCGGGAGTCAAACCTCGCCGTTGGGCCGTTTGCTGAACCTGTTCCCACAGGGCTGTTAATCGTTCAAAAAATTGCCGTTGTTGCAAAATTTCTGTTAAGTCCGATCGCCGTAGTTGAAATTCATAGGATTCCAGGGCTTGATCGTCGAAGTAAACCTCTGTGGCTTCTTCCGCTTCCCCTAGGGCAATTTTCAATCTTTCCGCTAATCGTCTAATCCAGGGGGAAACCTGTAAACCCTGAGCCTCGGTGAAATATTCACTAATCCAATAATCGATGTCACTCCCGCCCAAATTGGCCCCCGCTTTCGCCAATACCTTGGCCAGGGCTGATTTTTCCTCCGCTTTAGAACCCCCAAGAATACCGCCCCATTTGAGCAAAAATCCCGAACGACCCTTTTGTCCTCTGTCCCCCAATTGCACCCAGGAAAAATCCACCGTTCCCCCACCAAAATCCAACACCAAGATTTGACTGGCATCCCCCACTCCGTAACCCAATGCGGCGGCGGTCGGTTCATCCACCAGGCGTACTTCTTCCACTCCCCAACTGCGACAGGTGTGACTCAGCCAATGGCGATAGGATTCAAAGCTATCCACCGGCACCGTTAAAGCCAAACAATCCGGCCCTTGACCCTCCTGCTCTGTCAATATTCGGATCAATTTATCTAAATACCACTGCCCCAATGTCTCTAAGGACAAGGTATGGCCATCCAATTGGGGCAAAAATCCCTGCACTGCCACCCCAATGCCCCGCTTAAAGTTCTTAAAAAACCTGGTATCCGTAGAAATATCCCTGCCCCGATCCAGCACTTCCCTGGCGATCGCCACTTGGCCGAGGGCGGCATTTTCCACATATAGCAAACTGGGAACCAAAGGGCCACTATCCCCCAGGGGATGGCTCAGGGAGGGGAGGTCAATTAAATTTCCCTGACGGGTTGCTTCATTCCAGCGAGCAATGACGGTATTGGTAGTACCAAAATCAATGGCGTAGGGCACGACAAAACCAGAGATGAAGGAAAACGCCTTGGATTATAACCTGTTCCCATGGGCCAGATTTCGACCAGCAGCATGGGTCTAACCTTCAACCCAGTGGGGGGCGGGAGCGGATCAAGTATCATGGGAAAGGGCTGAATTCCTTCGTCTGAAAACTTTTTGTAAACACAATCCATGGCCAAAACCGTAGTTTCCCCCGATACCATTGCCCTTCCCCGTACCAGTGAGTCGGAGCAACTAAAAAAAATCCGCCACACCACTTCCCACGTCATGGCCATGGCGGTGCAGAAACTTTTTCCCAAAGCCCAAGTGACCATTGGTCCCTGGACGGAAACGGGGTTTTACTACGATTTTGATGTGGCAGAACCGTTTACAGAGGCAGATTTAAAGGCCATCAAAAAAGAGATGGTGAAAATCATCAATAAAAAATTGCCAGTAATTCGAGAAGAAATTAGTCGGGAAGAGGCTAAACAAAGAATTGAATCCATCCAAGAACCCTACAAATTAGAAATCCTCGACAGCATCCACGAACCCATCACCGTTTACCATCTGGGGGATCAATGGTGGGATCTTTGTGCTGGGCCCCATTTGGAATCCACGGCGGACATTAATCCCAAGGCGATCGCCTTAGAAAGTGTGGCCGGGGCCTACTGGCGGGGGGATGCCAACAAAGCTCAGCTCCAACGGATTTACGGTACTGCTTGGGAAACCCCGGAACAATTGGCGGAATACCAACGGCGCAAGGAAGAAGCTCTCAAAAGAGATCACCGTAAATTAGGCAAAGAATTGGGGCTATTTATTTTTGCTGACCCAGTGGGCCCCGGTTTACCCCTCTGGACTCCCAAGGGGACCATTATCCGCACCATTTTGGAGGATTTTCTCAAGCAAGAACAAATTAAAAGGGGTTATTTGCCCGTGGTTACCCCCCACATCGCCCGGGTAGATCTATTTAAACAATCGGGGCATTGGCAGAAATACCAGGAAGATATGTTCCCCATGATGGCGGAATCTCCCGAGGAAGCGGCGCAGGAAATGGGCTTTGTGCTTAAACCGATGAACTGCCCTTTCCACATTCAAATTTACAAGAGTGAACTGCGCTCCTATCGGGATTTGCCCCTACGGTTAGCGGAATTTGGTACTGTTTATCGCTACGAGCAATCGGGGGAACTGGGGGGATTAACCAGGGTGCGGGGCTTTACGGTGGACGATTCCCATTTATTCGTTACTCCAGATCAGTTAGACGAGGAATTTTTGAGCGTAGTGGATCTGATTCTGACCGTGTTTAAAAGTTTGCAACTGAAAAACTTTAAAGCCCGCCTCTCTTTCCGGGATCCAGAATCCGACAAATACATTGGCTCCGATGAAGCTTGGGAAAAGGCCCAGGGAGCTATCCGTCGGGCGGTGCAGGAATTAGAGATGGATTATTTTGAAGCCCCAGGGGAAGCGGCTTTCTACGGCCCCAAACTAGATTTCATTTTCCAAGACGCCCTGGAACGGGAATGGCAACTGGGCACCGTGCAGGTGGATTACAACTTACCAGAAAGGTTTGATTTGGAGTACATTGCCGCCGATGGTTCCCGCCAACGCCCTGTAATGATTCACCGGGCCCCCTTCGGTTCCTTGGAAAGGTTAATCGGCATTTTAATTGAAGAGTATGCGGGGGATTTTCCCCTCTGGTTAGCTCCCATTCAAGTTCGCTTACTGGCGGTGAGTGATGAGTTTTTACCCTTTGCCCAATCCATTGTCCAACAAATGCAATCTTTGGGTTTACGGGCCGAAGTGGATACCAGTGGCGATCGCCTAGGAAAAATGATCCGCAATGCGGAGAAGCAAAAAATCCCGGTTATGGCGGTAATTGGAGCGAAGGAAGTGGAAGCTAATGCCCTCAATATCCGCACCAGGGCTTCGGGGGAATTGGGGGAAATTCCTGTAACGGAAGTGTTGGAAAAATTGCAAGCAACGGTCACCAATCACGATACTTGGTAGGGTTAAATATCGCTCAAAGCAACTTTTTTGACAAAGTTAGCCAAAATTTTTAGCCCCAGGGTGGAGGATTTTTCCGGGTGGAATTGCACCGCCATCACATTATCCTTGGCGATCGCCGCTGCGATGGTTTGACTGCCGTGGGTGGTACTAGCGGCAATTACCTGGGGATCAAGGGGAGCCATGTAGTAGGAGTGGACGAAGTAAACTTGGGGTTCCGGGGGTAAATCTTGCCAGAGACATAAATCCGGTTGGTTAAACTGCAATCCATTCCAGCCCATGTGGGGAATGGTCAGTCCCGGCTCGGAACGGAAATGTTTCACTTGTCCGGGAATAATGCCCAGCCCCGTTTCCTGGCCTTCTTCAGAACTGTCAAATAGCAGTTGGGAACCTAAACAAATGCCCAAAAAAGGAATTCCCTTGGCGATCGCCGTTTTGAGCACCTCTTCCAAACCCCTGGCCCGCAAATGCTGCACCGCTGGATCAAAGGAACCTACCCCCGGCAGGACAATAGCCGTAGCACCGTCGATAACGTGGGCCTGGTCCGTTACCAGGGGATTGCCTCCCACTTTCTCCAAACCCTTACAGACGGAGTGGAGATTGCCCATATCATAATCAACGACGGCGATGTAACCCATGGGAAAAAAGACGCAAAGTAGGACAGAGTTAGACCATTGATGATCGGACCTAACCCCCGTCTAGCCATTGTACGCAAAGTTGACCGCTCCCCAGGACGGACTAGCAATATCTCTGGGCAGAAGGATCCCGGAAAAAATCTTTGCTAAACCGGGGATCAAGTTCGCCATTGGGCAATTTTGATATTAGAATTCAGCCAACACACCAATTTCACTAATCTGTTGGCATTATTTGAGATTTGAGAACCATGGGGAATGAAAAAGCTAGAGTCGGTATCATTGGCGCGTCGGGCTATGGCGGCATTCAGCTAGTACGTTTATTGTTGGAACATCCCCAGGTGGAATTGACCTACCTAGCGGGGCACAGCAGTGCAGGCAAGCCCTACAGTGATCTTTATCCCCATTTAACCCACCGGGTAAACCTCACCATCGAACCCATTGACCTAGAGGCGATCGCCAGCCGTTGTGATGCGGTGTTCCTTGGTCTGCCCAATGGTTTAGCCTGTGACATGGCCCCGGCATTATTGGCCAAAGGTTGTAAAGTTTTAGATCTGTCGGCGGACTATCGTTTCCGCAATCTTAACACCTACACGGAATGGTACAAAAAGGATCGTCAGGACCAAGCCACCAATAACCAAGCTGTTTACGGCCTGCCGGAATTGTACCGGGATGCTATTAGGGATGCCCAACTAATTGGTTGCCCCGGCTGTTATCCCACCGCCAGTTTACTAGCCCTTTCCCCGTTGCTGAAACAGGGTTTCATTGTGCCCGAAACTGCCATTATTGACGCTAAGTCCGGTACTTCCGGGGGAGGTAGAGAGGCAAAAGTTAACATGCTCCTAGCAGAAGCAGAAGGATCTTTGGGGGCCTACGGAGTAGCTAAACACCGCCATACCCCTGAAATTGAACAGATTGCCAGTGATTTGGCCGGTACGGAGCTAAGGGTACAGTTCACGCCTCACTTGATCCCCATGGTGCGCGGTATCCTAGCCACCGTTTATGCCACCCTGCGGGATCCGGGTTTGGTGCGGGATGATCTGATCACCATTTACAGTGCTTTTTACCGGGCTTCCCCCTTTGTGAAAATTCTGCCCCACGGGGTTTACCCCCAAACGAAATGGGCTTGGGGGACGAATCTTTGCTACATTGGCATCGAAGTGGACCCCCGCACTGGGCGGGTAATTGTCCTTTCCGCCATTGATAATCTGGTCAAAGGCCAGGCAGGGCAGGCAGTGCAATGCTTAAACCTCATGATGGGTTGGGAAGAATCCTTAGGCTTGCCCCAACTGGCTTTTTATCCCTAGTTATTCGGTTGGAAAAACATCCCAATCTGAGCCAATTGCCATCAAAGTAAAACTCCCCCAGGGTCTTAGTTCTGGAGGAGTTATTTTTTTCCGAGTCATTAACCCGGCTTTATTTTTTCAAACAGGCTATCTGAATCAATGTTTACTGTTGGCGATCACTATAGGCAGGACGACGGCCACCGCTGGAGCGACGGGGTTTGCCCGGTTTACCTTGGTAACCACCCCCACTTTTGTTCTGGCCACCGCCAGCATTGCGGCCACGACGGAGAACGGGCTTGTTGAAATCAACTTCCGGCACTTCCCAATCGGATTTCATCCAATGGGGACAGCTCTGGTCATAGATCATCTGTAAAGCAGCAGCGGCGATCGCCTGGGCATCGTACTCATCGCTCAATTCCCGCACTAAAGGAAGGAAGGAGGCCATCCGCTCACCGGTCAGGGCTTCCTTGAGTTGTTCCTGCAGTTTTTCAATCCGCTTGGCTTCCACCTGCGAACGGTTAGGAATGGTACAAACTTCAATTTGTTGTTTCAGACGGTTTTCGATGGATCGCAGTAAACGACGGTCAATGGGTTCCACCAAGGCGATCGCCTTACCAGTCTTACCAGCCCGACCGGTGCGGCCAATGCGGTGAATGTAGGTTTCAGCGTTATCGGGTAAATCAAAGTTGACCACATGGCTGAGGTTATTCACATCTAAACCCCGGGCGGCGATGTCCGTGGCCACCACCAGCTTAATTTTGCCATCCCGGAAACGGTGCACCAAACGCTCCCGTTGGGATTGGCTCAGGTTGCCGTGGTACTCATCCACGCTATGGCCCGCTTCTTGCAAACGACTGGTGAGGTCTGCGGCGGTTTGTTTAGTACGAACAAAAATAATGGCGGATTCGGGATCTTCCATTTCCAGAATCGGTTGTAGCGCTTTAGCCTTAGACCAACCGCGGGGCACGTGATAAAGCTGCTGCTCAATGCGGGTGGGGGTGGATTGGGTCTGTTTAACGGTCACCAGGGCGGGATCATTTAAAAATTGGTTGACCAATTCTTTGATTTCCCGGGGCATGGTGGCAGAAAAACAAGCGGTCTGCCTGGTGGGGGGAGTTTTACGCAGAATGGTTTTCACATCGTCAATGAAGCCCATGCTCAGCATTTCGTCCGCTTCATCCAGCACCACCCATTGGATGGTTTCTAATTTAAGTTTTTTGCGGTCAATTAGGTCAATCACCCGTCCAGGGGTGCCCACCACAATTTGCACACCCCGTTCTAGGCTGCGAATTTGCCGCTCGATGGATTGACCACCGTACACATTCAAAATAAATAGACGGCGCTCGTGGGAAAAGTCCTTCATTGCTTCCGCCACCTGCTGGGCCAATTCCCGGGTGGGGGTCAAAATTAAGGCTTGCAAGTCCCCCTCTGGGTCAATGCGGTCCATCAAAGGTAGGGCAAAGGCGGCGGTTTTCCCCGTGCCGGTTTGGGATTGGGCCAGCATGTCCCGGCCGCTCAAAAGCAGGGGAATGGCTTCAGTTTGAATTTGGGTGGGAGCCTCAAAGCCAATGTCGGCCAAGAGTTGACAACGTTTTTCAGAAAGACCAAGGTCAGCGAAGGTACTAGTCAAAGTATTAGTCATGGAAAAGTTAAATAATTTCGGATAACAAAAGACGGTTTAGTGGGCAAATAATTAAGGATTAAAAAGTTTGCGGGAATGGCTGGGAACCAACCGTCAATAACACAGCCAGTCCATCCCCTTAGTTCAATAGCTAAAAAACCTTAGCCTCCTCGGCGGTCATACCGTACAGGTCATAATCGTCGGTGGCAGTGATCACGACCGGGACGATTTCATTCAAATTGGCATTGCCCTTGACATAGACTAATCCGTCCACCTCTGGAGCAAAGCGGGTTGATCGGCCGATGAATTCCCCAGTGCTGGGATTTTCCTGCTCGATCAGCACATCCAGGGTCTGCCCCAAACAAGCGGCATTTTTCTGGGCGGAAATGGGCTGTTGCAGAGCCATTAACCGATCCCGGCGATCGCCCATTACTTCTTCGGGCACAGCATTGGGCAGATCAAAGGCGGCGGTGCCTTCCTCTGGGGAAAAAGTAAACACTCCCACATGGTCAAATTGATGGCGTTGGACAAAGTCTAGCAAATGCCCAAAATGTTCCTCGGTTTCCCCAGGAAAACCAACAATGAAGGTGGTACGTAGCACAGCGTCGGGAAGGGCAGTTTTTAGTCTAGTGATGATGTCGTCGTTGACTTGGCCCTGCCAGGGGCGATTCATGGCTCTGAGAATGTCGGGATGGGAATGTTGCAGGGGTAAATCCAAATAGGGGAGGACGTTGGGAGTATCCCGAATTGCCTCAATTACTTTGGGGGTCAATCCGGTGGGATAGGCGTAGTGAATACGAATCCAAGGAATATCGACTTTACCCAGGGCCTGTAATAGTTCTGCCAGTTTCGGCTCCCCATACAGATCCAATCCATAATTGGTGGTGATTTGGGAGATGAGAATTAATTCCTTTACCCCTTGGCTAGCCAGTTGTTCGGCTTCCGCCACAATAGATTCAATCGGGCGAGACCGTTGTTTGCCCCGTAGTTGAGGGATGATGCAAAAAGCACAGCGATAATCACAGCCTTCCGCCACCCGCAGATAGGCGATCGCCTCGTTGGTGGTGCGATAACGTGGCAAATTTTCGTCGGCTATGAAACTGGGATTGGGGGAAATGGCTTTAACTCGCTGACCCTGTTCCGTGCGTCGAATAATATCAACAATATTTTGGTAATCCCCGGTGCCCACCACGGCCACCGCTTCGGGAATTTCTTCTAAAAGTTGCTCCTGGAAATGCTGGGCCAGGCAACCGGAAATAACGATTTTCTTCTTTGCTTCCGCTAGTTCTACTAAGGTTCTCACCGACTCCTGGCGAGCATCCTGGATAAAACTACAGGTATTAACAATGACGTAATCTGCTAATTCTTCATTGGCATCGACTTGGTAACCCGCTTCCACCAGCAGGCCTAACATATGTTCAGAATCAATGCGGTTTTTTTCGCAACCCAAATGGTTGATGGCGATCGTTGGCGTTTGGCCCATAAATTAATTACTAGGGATTAACTGACTATTGACTGAGTTCGAGTCCAAGGGATGTAGGGTAGGGACTAAACCAGGCAATGATCAGCAAATTCTGTAAATACAGCCTGCGGATGGGGAACGGTGGTCAGACCCTTTTTATTTGTAAAGACATTGTAACAGATTTACACCAGAAAACCTGAGGTCGTTTGGTGTAATGTTATACATTTCCTGACATTACTCCCAATATTCTCCTACTCTGACGTTGAAAATGCCCACAGAAAAGTCGCCTTAATCCAGCAATAGATAGAAATATGGCGAAAAATTCCCCCATTAGTCCCATTGAGGAAATGGAGGAGGTTCTGAGCAAAAAAGTTTAAATAAATAATAATTTTCTAACCAAAACGATAGCCAAAGCCCCGCACTGTGACTAAATATTCCGGCTGACTGGGGTCCTGTTCCAGCTTTTCCCGTAGCCAGCGGATATGGACATCCACCGTTTTGCTGTCTCCCATAAAATCAATGCCCCAAATATGTTCAATTAACTGTTCCCTAGACCAGACTCGACGGGGATAGCTCATGAACAATTCCAATAGGCGAAATTCCTTCGGGGCCAAACTCACTTCTTCTCCCCGCATTAACACCCGACACTCCTGGGGATAAAGCACCAAATCCCTAAATTTGCGGAATGGGGCAATGTTATTACCAGCCAAGCCCTGGCGACGGATCATGGCGCGGCAACGGGCCACCAATTCCTTCAGGCTAAAGGGCTTAGTGATGTAGTCATCGGCCCCCACTTCCAAGCCAGTTACTTTTTCCATTTCACTGCCTTTGGCACTGACAATTAAAATCGGGGTATTATCGCCACCAAAGCGCAAACTACGACATACATCTAAGCCGTTTACCTGGGGAAGCATGATGTCCAGAATGATCAGGTCTACGGCGGCCTGACCGGGGTCTTCGCTAAATTCTTGCAACAGAGCTAAGGCATCACGTCCATCGTCCACCGCATAAACTTCATAACCTTCTTCCTGCAGTGATAGGACAATGGTTTCACGAATGGAAACCTCGTCTTCAACGACCAAAATACGATGGCTGGGGGGAATTTCCTGGTGTTGCAGACTATGGGGGGGGGCTTCTAGCGTTGCCATTGGGAAACCTACTAGATGGTATTTAACCAACATATAACACAGAACATTGATGTTAACAGCAAACTTTTTGGCAAAATAATGACATGGTGAAAAAAGCTAATCTCCGCTAGGGCTGGAAATTGGGCACGAAAAAAATTCCCCCGTTTGCTATTGAGGGAAAATCGTTGAATTGGCAAAGCCTAGATAGGAAATGGAAATTGGTTAAGTTTTGCCCCCTAGAATTTGCCGAAGCCTTCATCTACTAAGTTGGGATTATTTTGATAGGCGGCCACCGCTAGGCGATCGCACCGCTCATTTTCCTTATTGCCAGCGTGGGCTTTGACCCACTGGAATGTAACTTGATGTTTTTCGCACAGCGTTAACATCGTTTCCCACAGGTCGGGGTTTTTGGCCTTTTCCTTGGCATTCCTTTGCCATCCGTTGGCTTTCCATTTCTTGGCCCAACCCTTGCTCATGGCATCGACCATATAGCGGGAATCGGTATAGAGCAACACTTGGGACGGTTCTTGTAAATGACTCAAGGCGGCGATCGCCCCCATAATTTCCATGCGATTATTGGTGGTCATTTTATAACCGGCGGACAATTCCTCCCGACGACCATCACCGTAGAGAATCACTGCGCCATAGCCACCAGGGCCAGGATTCATGGAGCAGGCACCATCGGTGTAGAGAGTTACGGAATTGGGGGTAGAGGCCATGGACAAATTCAGCAAGGTTAGGGTTAATGGGAAAATCAGCGCTGGTCAAGCTGGGATCATAAGCAGGATGGAAAATCAGAGTGAACGAAGAGCGTTTTGCCGACACGAAACTAATGCGCCTACAACTTTGTTTATACCTGCTTCCCGTAGTGGGCATATTACCGTCCCTCTGGCAGTTACGCCAACCAGACCAACCTAACTGGGGCGACAATCAGCATCACCGTCAACGTCGCCGTTTAAGTCGTCGGTCATTGCAATTAACCCTAGGTTGGCTCTGCCTGTACCTATTACTCTGGGGGACTGGCCAGGGCGCGGGGGAATTGGCCGCATTTAGACTAATGTACCTAAATGGTCTGATCACCACCGGTTATTTCCTGGTGTGTTTGCTGTGGATGGGCAGAATTTTTTTCCAGCCTTTGCCATCCACTAAGAATTGAGAGTTCCCTCGTTCAAGGGCTTGGGATTTCTGCTTCACCGGGTTTATCTAGTCTTGGCTGTTCTGTGTTCTATGAGCCGAACAAAGCAATGGTTTTTGGGTTACCAGGGGTCAATCACAGATTTAAACGGATTAAATTTTTTCCCCTCCGGGACGTTAGCTTCTTCTTCTGCAATAAAGGTTTCCTCCCCGGCATTGAAGGGGGCAGCGGCAGGTTGGCCCAATTGATCGTCAATTAATAATTCTTCAATTTGATCAAAACCTTCCATAACGGTTACGGCTTGTTCATGTCTGTCCCTAGCCTTGGGCCTTTTGTGGGCAGATAAATCCTCCAGGGCCTGCAATTCTGCCATGAGGTCTAAGTTGGGGCCAGCAGCCGATGGGGAATGATGATCGCCAGCCCGGGTACGGTGAGCAGAAGGGCGATCGCCAGCCATTTTTTTCAAATCCGCCAGGGCACGGTTAAGCTCCTGCACAGATTTTTCCAGTTGTTGCAGACGTTGCCACCATTGGTCATCGGAGAACATAGTTTCCCCTGGGATGGTTTGAGTTGCGGGGGGAGTCATTGGTGATGATTGTGCACTAATAGCTTCAGGGGGGGACGATCGGGGCGATAGTTGCCGGGGCAATTGGGGAAAAAGTCTGGTCACTTCTTCGAGGGTGGTGACTCCCTGACTCACTAGGGTGATCGCCTGGCGAGCGGGACTAGCAATGCCAGCTTGACTTAAACCATTGATAATTTCTGCGTGGGAACAGGGGCTACTGACTAACTGTTGGAGCTCAGGAGTAATGGCCACGACCTCAAATATCCCCGTCATGCCAGAGTAACCAAGGCCATGGCACTGACGACAGAGACGACTTTTGATCATGGGTTGGGCCATCAACTCCATACTCAAACTGTTAGCCCGATAAATAGTTCCCGGAGGCAGACCAAAACGTTGTTGCTCTTCCGGTGTCACTTCCCCCCTCAAACGACAGGCTGGACAGACCCGTCGCACTGGCCGCTGGGAAACAATGCCCTTCAGGTGTTGCCCCAATACCGCTGGTTCAAACCATTGCTGCAGTTGGGCGATCGCCGAGGGCACATCTTTGGCAATGACAGAGGTGAAAACTAAATGGCCTTGGTTGAGGACTTGGGTCAAAATTTGGGCTGTTTCCTGATCCTCCAAGGGATCCACTGCCATCACTGCGGGCCATTGATCCTGGAGGGACTGCACTGCCTTTTCGCTGGTAAAGTCCTTTTGGGGGTTTACTTCTAGCTGATTAATGTTTTCATAAACATGGACAAGGGGATCGGACACCAAGGCAACGGAGCGATTCTGGTCCAACTGCTGTCCCAAAAAAGCTTCCATGGTAGTGGTTTTGCCGCCATAGGCCGCCCCAATTACCACCACTAAACCTTGGGATTCCTGGGCTAATCTTTGTAAACTTTCCTGGCTCTGGCGATCGCCACAAAGTTGGGCAAAATCAGGTAATTTTTCTAGGTGAGGAACCACCCGTACCAGTATTTTTTCACCGTAAAAACTGGGCAGAATATTGACGTAGAAAAATACTGACTGGCCATTATAACTTTTGCGGATGCGGGCCTTTTGGGGGATGTTGGTCTGGCTGGTGTCCAAATGGGCCATGGTTTTCACCCTGGCGACCAATTTGGGGCCTAACTCCCTAGGCAGGGGTTCAAGCAACATCCGGAGATTACCACCCTGACGAATCTGCACCAGCACCCGATTATCCTGGGGGTCAATGTGAATTTCGCTGGCCCCTTCCCGCAACCCAAGGATGAGAATTTTATTAGCTAATTTAACTTCTGGCCCTTCGGATTTGGCCTCTGGATTAGAATCATTTGTATTTTCGGCTATGGCACTGACCGGCGGGGGAGCAACCGGGGGAGTATTCTGCAGAGCTGCGATTTGTTGCGGTAAATCCTCAATAATTTCCGTTACTTCCACCACCGTTGCTTTGCCATCGTAGGGATCTTCACTAATCTCAGTTTGGCGGTGGGCGTTCAGGGCGGCCTGCACTTCCGGATCGTGGTAAAGCTGATCGATTAAATTATCAAAATCATCCTTGGTCACCCCCCGCCGCCGCAGGGTAAGCCGATGGGGCGCTAGTTGTCGTTGTAAAAATTGACTTGCTTCCGGGTCGCTGGGGTCCACCATCACCACTAACAAAGCCCCCGGATTTTCCCGGTAATGGAGGGGTAAAAAACCATACTGACGGCAGATGGGCAAAGGAAAGTAACGGTTCAGTAAACTGGCGATCGCCTCGGTGTTGGCCAGGGTCGTTAACTGATGTTGGTCAAAAAACTTCACCCCATGGATCACCGAAAGGGCAAACCGTTGCTGAGCTTGGTACTGGCGATGTAGTTCATCGGGCAAAGATTCCCCCAATATTGTTTCCACCAAAGTCGGCAGAGCAATGCCGGTGCGACGCGCCTCCATTAAAGCCTGATGAATTTGGGAAAGGGAAAGATAACCCGCTTCAATGAGGGCTTGTTCAAAAGGGGAGAGGCTAAATTCGGGGGAATCGGAGGAAAAGACCATGGCAGGGGCGACCGAGATAACAGTTCAGCAAACAACAACAGTGATGAGTAGTGCTAATTTCAGAATGCCTCAAGGGAGCAAAATCCTATCAAAATTGCGCTAAATACCCAAGGCTGACAATTTTTCCTACTAAACTTAGTACTTTCCCCTAGTTTAAGCAATGGTTGGCCGACTGGGGTCAATTTGTTCGGTTAAATCCCCTAATCCCAGGGATTACGAAAATCACAGCAATGGGGACAAACGGGGGGAAAAGTAACGGGCGGCGGAGGTACAGGTTTCCAAGACTTCCACGGAATGTAACCCCGGTACCCCAGCTTCTTCTAATTTGGCAAAGATCCAAGCGGCGATCGCCTCACTGGTGGGGCTTTCCAAACCAAGACTGTCGTTGAGGTAATAATGGTCGAGGTGATTTTTCACCAAGGGGTCCAAATGGGCTTTGAGCACACTAAAGTCCATCACCATGCCCGTTTCTGAACCAGTGGTTTTCAGGCGATCGCTGGCCACGTAAACCCGGCCCCGAAAACTATGGCCATGTAAGCGTCGACATTTCCCTTCGTGGTGGGGCAATTGATGGGCCGCCTCAAAGGAAAACTCCTTATAAATAATCCACATAAAAATCTCAAATCACTGTCTACTCACCCTAGGATGAGGGAAAATCGTCCCCAGTGACCAAACGCTGACCCCTTTAACATTAGCCAATTTTTGCCTCCCTCGATTAAGATTAGGAACTATATTTTGGCCCCTGCCACTTTTTTATGGCAATGGGAGTCCCTAAAAGTCGAAGCTAGATTTTTTGGCTGCTTCAGGCTTTGAAAATGAGGATTTACTATGTCTGAATGGGTTGAACAGCGTTTACAGTCCCTTGCCAAGGCTTTCGATCAATCCTATTGCGGAGCCATTGAGGCCGTGGTAGATCTGATTTGCCAAAGATTCCAGGCGGGTAATAAATTGCTCATCTGCGGTAACGGGGGATCCGCCGCCGATGCCCAACACCTGGCCGCTGAATTTGTCGGCCGTTTCCATTTCAACCGCCAAGCCCTACCGGCGATCGCCTTGACCGCCAACAGTTCCATCCTCACGTCTGTCAGCAACGATTACACCTACGATATTGTTTTTTCCCGTCAAGTGGAAGCTTTGGGCCAACCGGGGGATATTCTTTGGGGTTTGTCCACTTCGGGTAAATCCACCAATGTGCTCCATGCGCTGAAATGTGCCAAGGATAAGGGTTTACACACCATCGGCATGGCTGGTAATAACGGTGGTTTGTTCCAGGAATTTGCTGACTATCCCCTCTTCGTCGCCGACAAAAACACTCCCTGCATCCAAGAAGTGCATTTGATGACCTACCATCACATCTGTGAACAGGTGGAATCCCGTCTCTTCGCCCAAAAGTCTGTGGGAATCAAAGTCTAGTTGAAAGGGTGATCAAATTTAGTTCGATGGGGGGTAGGACTGCGTCCCCGTCCTGTAGGATACTAAAGCCATTTTTAATCTAGCCAAATAAATATTCACACCGATAACCTTGAGTGCCCTCCGCAAAGCCCTGTTCCTCGACCGTGACGGCGTCATCATTGACTATATTCCCTACCTTGGTAAACCGGAGCAAGTGCAGTTACCGGCCGGTGCCGGGGAAGCTTTAACCCAGTGGCAAAAAGCAGGATATTTATTAATTGTGATCACCAATCAGGCGGGCATTGGCCGGGGTTATTTTGACCACGGTGACGTGGCGGCGGTCCATACCAAAATCCGACAAGAGTACGGCAAAGAGGGAGTAAAGTTCACCGATTTTTTCCTTTGCCCCCACCATCCAGAGGACGGTTGTGATTGCCGTAAACCTTCCCCCGAAATGTTGTTGCGGGCGGCGGAGCAGTACCAAATTTCTCTCCAGGAATCCTACTTTATTGGCGATGCCCCCAGTGACGTGGGAGCAGCCATTGCGGCCGGTTGTCAGCCAGTGGTGCTAATGACAGGGCGGGGTGAGGAAACTTGCCAACAGTTGGATAAGTTTAGGTTGCAATTAGCTGGGCCAATTCCCGTCTTTGCCAATCTGGGGGAAACTGTTAGTCTGCTGGCTTCCCTTTCAAGCAAATGAACTCTGACCATTCTCGGGATCAACCCCTATTTATTTCTCTCATACCCCATCTGATGGGAGGGAAAGGCCATATTGTGCCTTACCACGGGGCGGTACGGCGATCGGTAGAGTATTTGGGGTGGCAGTATCAAGCTTGGGTGCCCCAGGATGCGGATCCAAATTTAGAAGAAATTGGCGATCGCCTCCATCGAATTCTTCTGCCGGAGGATTTGGAAGCGGAGGGGAGCATGGTGGCAAAAATAACCCGTCTTCCCCAAGCCATGCAATGTAGTGATGTTTTAGCTCAACAATTGCAATCTTTGTTAACCAATGGGGAAAGTAGACCAGTTATTCTATTTTTAGAACGGTTCATCCATCTCCAACTGTTTGCTATCTGGTGGGGACTACGGCAATTATCTCCCGAAGCCCGAAGCCGATTGCATTTTTGGATCCTCTACCGTCGGGACGTGCATCTAGACCAAACCCGTTCTATTTACCATTGGCTCCACCAACGCTTACGGAAATTATTACCCCCACCCCAATGCCAATTTTTAACCGATAGTGAACCCCTCGGGCGATCGCTCCAGGATTATTTTGGCCAACCATTCACCGTGATGCCCATTCCCCACACGGATTTTGCTGAAGTTGTACCTTTATTTACAGAAGCTGATCCCATTCTTTGCTGGTGGCCCGGTGCCCCTCGGGAAGAAAAAGGTTGGTCGGTGATGCGTCATTTGGTTTCATTGCCCCGGCCTAATTCACCTAGGCTCCAACTAATTGCGGCGGCGGCTTCCGGATTAAAAAGTGACAGTGAAGGAATTGAAGTTCATTTAATTGGCGATCGCCTGACTAGGGAAGAATACGCCGGTTGGTTAAATAAAGCCCAAATTATTCTCTTACCCTACGATCCAGAAGCTTATGCAGAAAGGACTTCCGGCATTTTCACCGAAGCCATCATCGCAGAAAGAATACCGTTAGTATCTCCGGGCACCTGGATGGCCAGGGAATTAAACCAGTACGACCTCGACAGTTTAGTAGTGGATTGGCAAGCCCAATCCCTAGTATGGGCAGAAATTGACCAAAAGTTGGCCGATTCAAGCATCCATCAGCAATTAGCAGCCATGGCCCAAGCTTACCGTCGGCACCACAGCCTAGAAAGTTATGCCAAAACCCTGCAAGAAATCTGGCTTTCCCGGCATAATGGAAACATGGAAGTTAACAATATGTAACATTCCGTCTCCAATTTTTCATCTTTCTAGGCAGATCCATCCATGCGCGTAATTCTGATGACAGGTAAAGGGGGGGTTGGTAAAACCTCCGTTGCGGCGGCCACCGGTCTCCGTTGTGCGGAATTAGGCCATAAGACCCTAGTTCTGAGTACCGACCCTGCCCATTCCCTCGCTGACAGTTTTGATCTGGAGTTGGGCCATGAGCCTCGCCTGGTGAAGGAGAATCTTTGGGGAGCAGAATTGGATGCTTTGATGGAGTTGGAAGGCAACTGGGGCGCAGTTAAGCGTTACATTACCCAGGTATTACAGGCCCGGGGGCTAGATGGAGTACAGGCGGAGGAACTGGCCATTCTCCCTGGCATGGATGAAATTTTTGGTCTGGTGCGGATGAAACGCCACTATGACGAAGCTGATTATGATGTACTGATTATCGATTCTGCTCCCACAGGTACTGCCCTACGTCTGCTCAGTTTGCCGGAAGTGGGGGGGTGGTATATGCGACGTTTTTATAAGCCTTTACAGGGGATGTCCGTGGCCCTCAGACCATTGGTGGAACCCCTATTTAGACCGATCGCCGGTTTTTCTTTGCCCGACAAGGAAGTGATGGATGCTCCCTACGAATTTTATGAGCAAATTGAAGCCCTGGAAAAAGTGTTAACAGATAACACGCAGACTTCCGTACGTTTGGTGACCAACCCAGAAAAGATGGTGTTGAAGGAATCATTGCGGGCCCATGCCTACCTAAGTTTGTACAATGTATCCACGGATTTAGTCATTGCTAACCGGATTTTGCCCGAAACCATTGATGATCCCTTCTTCCAACGGTGGAAAAGTAACCAACAGGTCTATAAACAAGAAATTTATGACAATTTCCATCCTCTGCCGGTGAAGGAAGCGCCCCTATTCTCGGAAGAAATGTGTGGCTTAGCAGCTTTGGAAAGACTGAAGGACACTTTGTACAAAGATGAAGATCCTTCCCAGGTTTACTACAAGGAAAACACCATTAACATTGTTCAGGGCAGCAACAATGATTACAGTTTAGAACTTTATTTACCAGGTATTCCCAAAGAGCAAATTCAACTAAATAAAACTGGCGATGAGTTAAATGTTCGTATCGGTAACCATCGCCGCAACTTGGTTCTGCCCCAGGCTTTGGCGGCCCTAAGTCCCGCTGGAGCAAAAATGGAGGATGATTACCTCAAAATTAGGTTTGCTGAGGCAGTTAAACGGTAAAGTCGTCATCACTAAAGAAGCGAATGGTTGCTTGCAAAGATTGTAAAAATAGGTCAATTTCTTCTTTGGTGTTGTAGAAATACAGACTGGCCCTAGCACTGCCGGAAGCGTCAAACAATCGGTGCAACGGTTGGGTGCAATGGTGCCCGGAACGGATGGCGATACCGTCTTGATCCACCATGGTGGCCACGTCGCTGGCGTGGAGTCCCGCCACGTTAAAGGACGCTAAAGCGGCCCGATCGCCGTGTTTGGGATTGGGGCCGTAAAGTCGCAGTTGGGGAATTTGCCCCAAGCCTTGCCAGAGGTAATGGGTTAATTCCACTTCATAGTTATGAATATTTTCCATCCCTAAGTCGGTTAAATAATCCACTGCCGCTCCTAAGGCGATCGCCTCGGCAATGGCCGGGGTCCCCGCTTCAAATTTGTGGGGCAACTCTCCAGTGGTGAAATGATCAAAAAAGACTTCAGCAATCATTTCGCCGCCGCCAAAAAAGGGAGGCATGGCTTCTAAGATTTCTTCTTTGCCGTAAAGGAACCCAATGCCCGTGGGAGCGCACATTTTGTGACCACTGGCCACTAACCAATCACAATCAATTAGTTGTACGTCCAGAGGGTAATGAGGCGCACTTTGGCAGGCGTCAACTAACACTTTAGCCCCAGCTTGGTGGGCTAATTGGGCAATTTCTTCCGCCGGGTTAACGCAGCCCAAGGTGTTAGAAATGTGAACAACAGTGACCAACTTAGTCTTTTCAGAAAGTAGAGTTTTAAAATGTTCTAAATCAAAGCTTTCTTGCTCGTCTAATTGGACAAATTTTAGTACAGCCCCGGTTTTGGCCGCCACCATTTGCCAAGGCACTAAATTGCTGTGATGTTCCATCACGGTGGTAATGATTTCATCCCCTGCTTTGAGATTATTCATCCCCCAGCTATAGGCCACCAAATTAATCGCTTCCGTGGCGTTACGAGTGTAAACAATCTCCCTTGGCGATCGGGCATTAATAAATTTTGCCACTTTATTCCGAACTGCTTCGTAGGCATCAGTAGCCCGCACACTTAGTTGATGGGCTCCCCGGTGAACATTAGCATTATCGTTTTCATAGTAATGCATCAATTTTTCCAGCACAGCCCGGGGTTTTTGGGAGGTGGCGGCATTGTCCAAATACACCAGGGGATGGCCATTAATTTCTTGATTTAAGATGGGAAAATCTTGGCGGACAGTGGCGGCAAGGCTGGGAATTTGGAGAGCAACCATGGCTTAAAAATCAAAGAATACTAAGGCTAACTAAAAAATCAACTAAAATACCGAGTTTGCTGACTGACTAAATAGTCCGACAGGAAACACATTGCCGCAAACGTCCTTGCAAAGAGGCTAAGGGAATTTGATCCAGAATTTCCCCAGCAAAGGCATCAATCAATAAATGGCGAGCATCATAATCATTTAGGCCCCGACTACGGAGATAAAAGACCTCGTCCGCCTCCAACTGGCTAATGGTAGCTCCGTGGGAACATTTAACATTATCAGCGGTGATTTGTAGCTCAGGTTTTGTATTAATACGGGCTTTGGAAGATAACACCAAATTACGGTTTAACTGTTGGGCGTTGGTCAATTGGGCCGCCTGGGGTACTAAAACCTTACCGCTAAAAACTGCCTGGGCATATTCATCCACAATACATTTATGGAGTTGATTGGTTGCCCCATGGGGATGGTTTAAAGCTATGGTACTGTGGGTGTCGCTCACCTGCCGTCCCGCCAGGATAGTTAAGGCCAAAAATTCAGTTTTCGTGGCTTCTTCCTGCTGTGTCATTTGCAAATTATGACGGGATAATTTTGCGCCTAAGTTAACATCAATTAATCGGTAACGACTTTGTTTCCCCTGGGCGATCGCCGTGGTGGCAATGTGGAAGCTATCACCGGAGTCCCGTTGGTTACGGATATGGGTAACCTGGGCATTTTCCCCTAAATAAATTTCGCTGACGATGTTGTTAAAGTAGGGCTGTTGCTGCGGGCGATCCGTGCAATTGGTGCTGATCGCTCCGTAGGACTCGGCGATGGTTACTTGGGCGTTATTTTCTACTACCACTAACAAACGGGGTTGCACCATGATAGGGGTTGGATCAACCACCGTTAAAAACAGTAAGTGGATGGGACTTTTCAGTTCAGTATTGGCGGGAATCCAGACTACCGCACTATCTGTCATCCCGGCAGTATTAAGGTTACTAAAAACTTCGTTACCGTCCGTTTTTTGCCCCAAATAGTTGGCTAACTGCTCCCTTTGATGGGCGGCAAGATTAGTCCAGGATTGACAAGTAATGGCGCTGGGTAAATCATTAGTATTCGACAACTCTGGAGTAAAAAAGCCATTGATAAATACCAGGCGACTTTGATGGGCTTCCGGTAAGTAGAAATTTTCCGCCGCCGCCACATCCAGACTAACTTTACCAGCGGCCACAAAATCAATTGCTTTTAGCTCGCTTAAATCCGTAAATTGCCATTCCTCATCCCGCTTATGGGGCAACCGCAAACTACCCAACAAATCGGCTGCTCCCTGTCGTTTATTCACCAAAATGGAGTCCTCCGTCCCGGAGACCATGGCTTGCTCCTTAAGGGCTTGCAGTTCTTTGTCTATCTCTGTTTGGTGAACTTTTTGAGTCAGGGCATCGGCTAAAATCGCGGCGGTCATGGGCAGTATCCTTGGAGATGGGCAAAGTGGATTAGTTTAGTTAGTGCAGTAGCTCAAATTGTCTCAATAATGCCTGGCGATCGGCCAACTTGCCTAGCAGAATGGAAAATAACGCAACCAAGCTGAAACAGAAGTTTAAATGGGAGCCAAAACCTGTTCATCGAGGAAATCGTACCCCTTCTCTTCCAATTCCAGGGCTAACTCCTTGCCTCCACTCATGACAATTTTACCGTCATACATCACATGGATATGGTCAGGAATAATGTAATTTAACAAGCGTTGGTAGTGGGTAATAACCAAGGTGGCATTGTCAGGATTTTTAAGAAAATTGACCCCCTCAGAGACAATGCGGAGGGCATCAATATCCAACCCCGAATCAATTTCATCAAGGATGGATAAAGTTGGCTCTAGGATTGCCATTTGCAAAATTTCATTGCGCTTCTTTTCTCCTCCAGAAAATCCTTCATTTAAGCTCCTTTCTAGAAAAGCGGGATTCATTTTCACCACGTCTAACTTTTCTTGAATTAGATCTTCAAAATCAAAGGTGTCTAATTCTTCTAAACCTAAATGTTTGCGTTTAGCATTATAGGCAATGCGGAGGAAATCTAAATTGCTTACGCCAGGAATTTCCAAAGGATATTGGAAGGCAAGAAAAATTCCCGCTAAGGCCCGCTCATGGGGTTCCAAAGCTGATAAATCTTGCCCCTGGTAGATAATTTCACCGCCAGTAATTTCATAGTCGGGATGCCCAGTAATTACTTTAGAAAGAGTACTTTTACCAGAACCGTTGCGTCCCATAATGGCGTGGACTTCCCCTGCTTTAATTTCTAGGTTAACTCCTTTGAGAATTTGATTTCCATCAACAGAGGCAGTGAGATTTTTAATGGAAAGAATAGTCTGGCTCATAAACGTATCAGAAATAACTTAATGAAAGATAGCTTGGTGAAGAATGAAAAAATCTAGGTTCTACTCTGGCTAGAATAGTTAATTATTCAGGAGAAAAATAGGTCAAACTTAAACCTAGCAGTTACCCCCCTTCGACAATTATTAACCCACAGTACCTTCTAGTTTGAGACTCAGTAATTTATCAGCCTCCGCCGCAAATTCCATGGGTAATTCGTTTAGCACATCCTTACAGAAACCGCTGACTAGCATGGACACCGCATCTTCCTCAGAAATTCCCCGTTGGGCAAAGTAAAAGAGTTGATCCTCGCCAATTTTGGAAGTGGAAGCTTCATGTTCTACTTTGGCGGTATTATTGTCCACTTGAATATAGGGAAAAGTATTAGCCGCTGCCCGATCGCCAATGAGCATGGAATCACACTGGGAATAATTGCGAGCGCCCTGGGCTTTAGGTCCCATTTTCACCAAACCCCGGTAACTGTTGGCGGAATTACCAGCGGAAATGCCTTTGGAAATAATGATACTACGGGTATTTTTACCGATGTGAATCATTTTAGTTCCCGTATCAGCTTGCTGTTTGTTGTTAGTTAAAGCAATAGAGTAGAATTCCCCGACGGAATTATCCCCAACTAGCACACAACTGGGGTATTTCCAGGTAATGGCGGAACCGGTTTCTACTTGGGTCCAGGAAATTTTGGAATTAACTCCTTTACATAGACCCCGTTTAGTCACAAAGTTGTAAATTCCGCCCTTGCCATTTTCGTCCCCAGCGTACCAGTTTTGTACGGTGGAATATTTAATGTCAGCATTATCTAGAGCTACCAATTCCACCACCGCCGCATGAAGTTGATTGGTGTCATACATGGGCGCAGTACAACCTTCCAAATAGCTAACGGAAGCCCCTTCTTCGGCAATAATTAATGTCCGCTCAAACTGCCCCGTATCCCCATTATTAATGCGGAAATAGGTGGACAATTCCATGGGACACTTCACCCCTTTGGGAATAAAAACAAAGGAACCGTCACTAAATACAGCAGAGTTTAAGGCGGCAAAGAAGTTGTCGGCGGTGGGCACCACACTGCCCAAATATTTTTGCACCAGGTCGGGATGTTCCTGCAATGCTTCAGAAATAGAACAGAAAATTACCCCGTCTTCCGCTAGCTTTTCCTTAAAAGTTGTGCCAATGGAAACACTGTCAAAAATGGCATCTACCGCCACATTACTTAAACGTTTTTGCTCCGATAGGGGAATCCCTAATTTTTCAAAGGTTTCCAACAAAGCTGGGTCCACTTCATCTAAGCTTTCTAGTTTTTTCTTACTTTGCTTAGGGGCGGAGTAGTAAATAATATCTTGGTAATCAATGGGGGGATAATGCACCGCCGGCCAAGTGGGTTCCGCCATGGTCAGCCAATGCCGGTAGGCCCGGAGGCGAAAATCCAACATGAATTCGGGTTCATTTTTCTTAGCAGAAATGAGTCGCACCACGTCTTCACTCAGACCACGGGGGATAGCATCCGCTTCAATGTTGGTGACAAAGCCATATTTGTAGGGTTGGTTGACCAGGTTTTTAACAGTGGTGGAACTCATCGAATGCAGTGTTCTCCGGGGAATTCAGATAGGGAACTGCCCAAGGCAAGGTAGATTGGCAGTGGGACGAAATAAATCTCAAGGAGCGAAACTAAAACAACAGGTAAGTTGTTTTAATCTATTCTAGAATAGATTAGCAACCCGATTGTTGTCAAAGTGCCAAGGTCGGTGCTCCTACGGGAAGTCCCTTGGCCATGGACTAGGGTTAACTAATTGATAATTAGCCGACAATTAATTTAGGTAATCCTGCTTAGCATGGGGGTTGTCCTTTCAGTTTACTGGACTGCCACGCATCGGTTCCAAAATTTCCTTCTCCTGTTGTTGACCATGACCCTCAGTTCTTCCCACTCCACCAAAGAAGATATCCTCTGCTATCTCCTCAAAGAGGGGCAAGGATCGGCGATCGCCATGGCTGAAGAGTTGGGCATTAGTCCCCAGGCCATGCGTAAGCACCTCAAGGATTTAGAAAATGATGGCCTAATTGAGCATCAACAGGAAAGACAGAGCATGGGCAGACCCCAATTTCTCTATCAGTTGAGTAAACAGGGGCGGGAACAATTTCCCCAACGTTACGGTGAATTTGCCCTTTCGTTCATCGACTCCCTGGTGGAAACAGTGGGGGAAGAACAGTTGGGGGCAGTGTTGAAAAAACAATGGCAACGGAAGGCGGAAGCCTATCGCCAACAAATTGGCCAGGGCCCCTTATCCAAAAGGGTACATAAACTGGTGGAGCTACGGCGGCAGGAAGGTTATATGGCGGAAATTCATCCCCTTTCGGTGGAGCAAGCGGAAAAATTTATTTTGTCGGAGCACCACTGTGCGATCGCCGATGTGGCCGAATCCTACCCCACCGTTTGTGGCCATGAGTTGGAAATGTTTGCCGCTATTCTGCCGGACTGTGCCATCGAAAGAACCCATTGGCTTAATGATGGGGAACACACCTGTGGTTATTTGATCCAGTCTAAAACCCCGAACTAACGGGCGGCAGAAAGATTTTTAATCAATTGACGCAGTTGGCTGTCGTTGAATACCTTCATGAGAACGCTAGCTGCCGCCGCTGGGTCTGCTGGAATGAGAACCTGGGCCACTTGGCTAGAGGCCAATTGTTTAAGACCATCGCTGACCCGAATGTTTCCAGGCTTGGCTAACACAAAACAGTCATAGCCCTGTTTAAGATCCTTCAGCACCACCGGGGCCAAGGTACGGTAGGAATGCAATGGATTGGCGATCGCCTGTTTACTGAGGGAGAGCAAATGCTGCCAATTTTCTTGCTTGGGGGCTAGGCGACCCAGACGAGTGCAATATTCCTGAAGTTTTTCCCGAGAAGTGGCCGATGGTTCCTGCTTAAACAACTGCAACATTTTATGTAGCAGGACCTTAATTTCCTCCGGCACATCACTCTCATTGAACGTACCTGTACTGGTGGACTTGGCCGCCATAGTTTGGGTAGAAGTGGCCGTGGCACTGCCCTGGTTGAGGAGATAATTCAGATAATTCTGTAACTCTTCAAACTGATATGCTGCCCCATCCACAATGGAATCTGCCTCTTCTGGCTGAAGTCCAGCGGGACTCTGCAATTTTTCCACCAAATCCTGCAAGACATCGTAGCCGTTGAGGAATAGGGACTCCAATTTTTGATCCACGGGCAATTGATGCTCCTTCAACACCTTGAAGGCATCTTCCAAACGATGGGCCGTTTTTTGGATGCTGGTGTAGCCCAACATGGCCGCCCCCCCTTTAATGGAATGGGCCGCCCGAAACATTTCGTTGACCTGTTCCGAGTCCTGCACCACCTTACCCAAGTCAAGGATGCCCCGTTCCAGGGTTTCCAAATGCTCCTGAGCTTCTTCGATAAAATAGCCGAGGATTTTTTGCTGATCCAAGGTCGTACCCTCAAATTTGGATGGCCACTCCCCTAGCATATACCGCCAGCGAGCTAAAGATAACAATGAACGCAGTAAAAGTTAACTCTAGTCCAAAAAAGGTGCAGCGGGCCGCCTGAGTAGGATGCTTTATTATCTTATACGGCAAATTTTAGCTTCAATGACACTTTTCCCTCAGAAAAATTTTCTGTCAGCAATTTATGACAACAAATCTCCGGGGATAACGAAGTTAATTCTCCACCCCCAAGGGATGGGAACGGGGTACTCCGATCGCCCGGGGAAAATCACTGGGAGTAGGTTTTTCCTTGGTTAGATAGATAAAGTGTCGCTGGGCCCCACTCCAGGGGGTAACGGCTGCCACCGTGGCACTGACTTTGCCCCCCAATAGAGCGCAGGCCCGTTCCAATTGTTCTGCTTCCGCCGCTGACCATTGACCCCGGTAAAGCACCACCGTGCCCCCCACCTTCACCAAAGGTAGGGCATATTCCGCACAGACAACCCCCTCTCCCACGGCCCGAATTAAAGCCAAATCATACTGGGAGCGATGCTGGGGCTGGTTCCCCACAGCTTCCGCCCTGGCCACCAGATAGGCCAAATTAGCTAAGCCCAAACGGTGCCCCAATTCCTCTAGATAGTTAATTTTTTTATGGGTGGAATCCAACAGGGCCACAGACCACTGGGGCCACACCAAGGCCACTGGCAATCCAGGGAATCCTCCCCCAGTGCCAATGTCGATCACCCGAGCTTGGGGGCAATTACGGCTATGGTCCGACAATAAAACCCCCGCCAGGGAATCCCAAAGGTGTTTTTCTAGGAAATCCAGGGGAGCGGTAATGCGGGTCAAATTCAAGCGGGCATTACCGACCAGGACTCCTTGGTAGAGCTTGACCATGGCCTCAATCTGTTCCCCGTCAGGTTGCCAAACCAAACCTGGGGGCCAATTTTCTAACCCCCGACGAAATTCCCCTAAATGCCCCTGGTTTGACGATAGGTCGCGATTATCTTTGTCTAGATTCAATGACACAATAACTTACTTCAGCTTAACGGGAACGGCGGCGGGGGCGATCGCCTCTGGGGGGTTTGGGGCCAGGGGAAGGCGGGAGCACTGGGCTGGGGGTGGCCACGGGGGGACGGTTGGTGATGGTGGCGTTATGTTCAGCGGAATTTTCGTAGAGGATCTGGCGGCTTTGGCTCACACTGCGCATCATTTGCCCTAATTCTCCTTCCAGGCGGCTCAACAGGCGATCGGCATAGGTATCCACATCCCTCTGCATTTCGGTGGCTTCCTGTTCCGTTTGTTTTTGTAGGGCTTCACATTCCTGCACAGTTTGCTGACGAAACTGTTGGATTTCCTGATGGGTAACTTGCTTGATTTGCTCTAGTTCCCCCATGGTCTGTCGCCGTAGGGTGTCGCACTCCTGTTGGGTTTGCCTTTGCAAAGCTTCACATTCCTGTTGCACCTGGCGCTGGAGGGCATCGCAATCCTGTTGAACTTGGGCTTTGTATTGGTCGGCTTCGTATTGGGCCTTTTGGATAATGCCCGATTCATCCTTAATGCGCTGGGCCTCCTGGTGGGCCACTTCAATCATCCGTTGGGCTTCTAACTCCGCCCCCTGCAAAATTTGCTGTTCCCTTTCCAAAATGGCGATCGCCCGATGAACCGCCCCTGGAATAAATTCAGCAATGACATCAATTTGGTCCAGGATTTTTTCCTCATCCACCACACTCCAGGCTGTTAGGGGAATGTGGAAGCTGTCATAGAGTAATTCTTGCAGCTCAGCTAGTTGTTGTTGAATATCAAAATCCACCGTCTGGCCGGGCACAACGGCGCTATTCTCAGTTACTTCAGGATTGGCACTCTCTCGGCGGGTCATAGGGTTATCTAGGCGCTTGACGGGGCAAATAGAACGAAATTTAAAACAGTTTTAACGCAATTTATCTAGGGGGATGGATAGGAAGAGCAAATATCGGCCAAGATTGAGGGGGGAACAAGATGATCCACACTACCACCGAACTTGGCAATTTCTTTGACAATACTACTACTTAAAAAGCTATATTCCTTGGCGGTGGCCAAAAATACGGTTTCCACTCCGTCCCAAAGAGTTTGGTTAGTGTGGGCCATTTGTAGTTCCTTCTCAAAGTCCGACAGGACTCGCAGACCCCGTAGTAATACCGTTGCCTGTTTTTGCTTAGCGTAGTCCACCGTCAGTCCGTTAAAGCTATCCACGGTCACATTGGTCAGATGTTGGGTACAGTGGCGGATCTGTTCCAGCCGCTTTTCCACCGAAAATAGGGGTTGCTTGCTGGGATTACAGAGCACAGCGACAATGATTTGTTCAAACAAACCACTACCCCGCTCAATAATGTCCAAATGGCCGAGGGTGATGGGGTCAAAACTACCGGGATAAATGGCGATCACAGAAGAGGTAATTTCAAGTTACGGGTGTATAAACTATCGGAACCAAGACCGGGGAAATGAAGCCCCGCAAATTGGCTTTATTGTGGGGGCTAGCCGACCAAGGTGCAACTTTCCCAACCGAGGGGAAATACCATGACCCTAGTTCTGGCCTCAATTTTGTTAAGATATAGAGACAATTTAGCTGAGTAAATTTTTTACATTTACTTTATTCAATAGGTTAAATTTTATCTTCCTTTCCCATAAGTCTAATTGCTTAGAGGATAGGGTAAACATAGACGGTCAGAGTCATCAAAATTTTAAGGTTTGCCCTTGCAGCCATGGTTGCCAAAGGGATAAGCCAGGATTTTGATCGATTTTGCTGTTCCTAGTAATTTGTTCTTTCGGGTCTTGGGTTGTTGGTCGTTACAACGAGATCCTTCCCACCGCTTAATCCCCGCCGAGTCAAAACATGAACCCTAATCGATCCTTAGAAGATTTTCTCCGTAACGTCATCAATAAGTTCCACCGGGCTTTGACTTTACGGGAAACCCTCCAGGTAATTGTGGAAGAGGCTCGTATCTTTTTAGGAGTGGACCGGGTAAAAATTTACAAATTTGCCAGCGATGGCAGCGGGGAAGTGTTGGCAGAGGCAGTTAACAGAGCTGCTTTGCCATCCTTGTTGGGGCTACATTTTCCGGTGGAGGACATTCCGCCCCAGGCCAGGGAAGAGTTGGGTAACCAAAGGAAGATGATCGCCGTGGATGTGGCCCACCGTCGGAAAAAATCCCACGAGTTGTCCGGTCGCATTAGTCCGACGGAGCATAGTAATGGCCATTACACAACAGTGGATAGTTGTCATATTCAATATCTCCTTGCCATGGGGGTGTTATCCTCCCTAACGGTGCCCGTAATGCAGGATCAGCAACTGTGGGGCATTATGGCGGTACACCACAGTAAACCCCGGCGATTTACCGAGCAGGAGTGGGAAACCATGGCCCTGTTGAGCAAGGAAGTTTCCCTGGCCATTACCCAGTCCCAGTTAAGCCGGCAGGTACATCAGCAACAGGTACAGGAAGCGCTGGTACAAAGGCTAGAAACAACGGTGGCTCAGTATGGCGATCGTCCGGAAACCTGGCAGTATGCATTGGAAACAGTGGGGCAAGCCGTGGAAGCCGATGGAGCTGTGCTCTACATTGCCCCGGATTTAACCGGTTCTGTTGCCCAGCATTACCAATGGAACCTCAGATTTGACTGGGGCAATTGGCTGGAAACGTCCCTGTGGCAGGAGCTAATGCGGGGCCAACCTTCAGCAGCGATGGAGCCGATGGCCGCAGTACAGTCCACCTGGGAAAAACCTCGACCGTTCACCAGTGTGGCACCGCTACCTCCCACTAACTGTGTGCCCCATGGTTACACTTTGGGGGAATTAGAACAGCGCTCCGATTGGATTGCCCCGCCGGAATCCCTAAGCGCAGAAAATTTCCAATCTTTCCTGATTGTGCCCCTGGCGGCGGATCAGCAATGGGTGGGGAGCTTAATTCTGCTGCGGAAGGAGAAATCTTTGGTAAAACACTGGGCCGGGAAACGGGGCATTGACCGCCGCAATATTCTGCCCCGTCTTTCCTTCGAGGCTTGGGAAGAAACCCAAAAATTGGTGCCCACCTGGAATCGCTCAGAACGGAAATTAGCCCAAGTGGCCAGCACCCAACTGTACATGGCCATTACCCAACAGTTTGTGACTAGACTGATTACCCAGCAAACTGCCTACGATCCCCTGACCCAATTGCCCAATTGGATCATTTTTAATCGTCAACTCACCCTAGCTCTGTTGGATGCTCTCTATGAAGGGAAAATGGTGGGGGTTTTGGTTATTGCCATGGATAGATTTAAACGCATTAATGAAAGCTTTGGCCATAAAACCGGGGATGGTCTGTTGCAGGAAGTGGCCGATCGCCTCAATCAAAAACTTAGCCCCCTAGCGGCCTATAGCCCCCTTCTGTCCCGTTGGCATGGGGATGGCTTCACTATTTTGCTGACCCAAATTAGTGATAACCAGGAAATGATTCCCCTGTGTGAAAGACTGTTGAGCACCTTTCAAGAACCCTTTTTCCTCCAGGGCCAACCCATTTATCTCACCGCCAGTATGGGCATTAGCACCGCTCCCTACGATGGGGAAACGGCGGAATCTTTGCTGAAGTTTGCAGAAATTGCCCTCACTAGGGCGAAATGTCAGGGCAAAAACACTTACCAGTTTTACCGCCCCCAGGATTCAGCCCCCATGCTCGATCGCCTGACGTTGGAGTCAGACCTGCGGCAGGCCTTGACTAATCAAGAGTTTGTACTCTACTTCCAACCCCAGGTGGCCCTTGATACGGGTAAATTGTTAGGGGTAGAAGCCTTGGTGCGTTGGCAGCATCCCCGACTGGGGCAGGTGGCCCCCGATGTGTTTATTCCCCTAGCAGAGGAATTGGGGCTGATCAATCATTTAGGGCAATGGGTGCTGGAAACGGCCTGTGCTACCCACCAACATTTTTTCCGGGAAACGGGGCGTCGGCTACGCATGGCAGTAAATATCTCGGCCCGTCAATTCCAGGACGAAAAATGGCTTAATTCGGTGCTGGAATGTTTGAAACGCACAGGCATGCCGCCGGAGGACTTGGAACTCGAAATTACCGAAAGTTTGATGATGGAGGATATTAAAGGGACAGTGGTGCTGCTCCATCGTCTGCGGGAAGAGGGGGTACAGGTGGCGATCGACGACTTTGGCACCGGCTATTCTTCCCTCAGCATTCTCAAGCAATTGCCCATTCACCGCCTGAAAATTGATAAATCCTTTGTGAATGATTTGCTCAATGAGGGGGCAGACACCGCCATTATTCAGTACGTGATTGATTTGGCCAATGGTTTAAATCTGGAAACTGTGGCCGAAGGGATCGAATCGGAAGCCCAACTGCAACGTTTGCAGAAAATGGGTTGCCATCTGGGCCAGGGCTATTTCCTCACTAGGCCCCTTCCAGCAGAAGCGATGATGACCTATCTTTACTATCCACAGATTCTTGATTTTGGCCCCACTCCGCCCCTGCCCAAGGTTGCTCTGCCGGAAACAGAAACAGAGGCGGGCCAGGGTAATGTTGGCGATCGCCCCTTGCCCAATTCCCTCAATCGGGAAAATCCTTGGACAGAAAAACTGCACGATTACGTTTTGCTCAAGGAACGGTTGCAACAGCGCAATGTCAAGGAAAAATTAGTGTTGAAAATTGCCAATAAAATTCGCGCTTCCCTCAACATCAACGACATTTTGTACTCCACCGTCACCGAAGTGAGGCAATTCCTAAATACTGACCGGGTGGTGTTATTTAAATTTAATTCCCAGTGGTCGGGGCAGGTGGTGACGGAATCCCACAATGATTTTTGCCGATCAATTATTAACGATGAAATTGACGATCCCTGTTTTAAGGGCCATTATCTGCGGCTGTATCGAGAAGGTAGGGTGCGGGCTGTATCTGACATTGAAAAGGCTGACTTGGCGGACTGCCACAAGGAGTTACTGCGCCATTACCAGGTCAAAGCTAATTTGGTAGTGCCGGTGGTTTTCAATGAAAATCTTTGGGGTTTGCTCATTGCCCATGAATGCAAAACCCCCCGTTATTGGCAAGAAGAGGATCTGCAACTGTTGATGGAGTTGGCAACCCAGGTGGCGATCGCCATTCACCAGGGGGAACTGTATGAACAATTGGAAACGGCCAACATTCGGTTACAGCAAATTTCCTCCTTGGATGCCCTCACCCAAGTGGGTAACCGCTACTTATTTGATTCCACCCTGGAACGGGAATGGCAACGATTACAACGGATTAGGGAACCCTTAGCTCTGCTGCTTTGTGACGTGGATTTTTTCAAAGGTTTTAACGACAATTATGGTCATCCTGCTGGCGATCGATGTCTGAAAAAAATTGCCGATGCCATGGCCAAAGTTGCCAAAAGACCAACGGATTTAGTGGCTCGCTACGGGGGAGAAGAATTTGCTATTATTCTTTCCGAAACTAGCCTAGAAGGGGCAATCAATGTAACGGAAGCTCTCCAGGTGGAAGTGGCTAATTTGGCCATTCCCCACACGGTATCCGGCACGGGCCATGTCACCCTCAGCATTGGCATTGCCGTTTATACTCCCGAACGCCATATCAATCCCAACGCTCTGGTCAAAGCGGCGGATTTGGCGCTGTATGAAGCCAAAGCAAAAGGTCGCAACCAATGGCTGGCCTATGAAGGGTCCCAGTTGCCCCATGTTGATGGGGAAGTTTAGCCCGATCGCCTAACAATTAAGCGGTTTGAAGATTGATATCCCGCCTTTATTTTTCGATCAATCAAACAATAAAATTAATCCCTTCCCCTTGGGCCGCCTGCCAACTGCGGGCATCGTAATAAAGGTCAGCCAAAGTAATTGAATAGAGAGCTTTGACAAATTTTTGGTGTAGTTGTCGCCACACACTGAGGGTAACCCAATCCTCCGCCAAACTTTGGTCATCCCCATATTGGGGAAATGGTTCCAGGCTTTCTTCCAGGGCCGCTAATATTTGCCCCAGGGAAATTTGATCCGGGGCCTGGGCCAATTGATATCCTCCCCTCACCCCCCGATAGGCATTAACTATGCCCGCCCGTCGCAGGGTAATCAACAGTTTTTCCAGATAGGGCCCAGGGATATTCTGTCGCTCGGCGATCGCCTTCACCGAAGCAGGGCCGTAGTCCGGTTGTAGAGCTAAATCCAGTAAGGCTTTAACACTGTAATGGCTTTTTGTTGTCAACTTCATCCCTTTAGTATAGAAGCCATCCTTGCCCATCAACTATCCCATTAAATTAACTATTTATTTGAACAAACTAGATAATTATTCCAAGAAACGTGTAATATAAGCAGGGTAGCAAGGAGCAAAAGAGTCAACCATTCCTTCGACTAATCTTCCCTTGCTTACCAATTCTGATCAATCTCAATCACCGAAAACTTGAATGGCTAAATCAAACGCAACCAAGCCCCTAACTGGCGAAGCATTGCTCGAGAAAGTTAAAGAATTAGGCGATCTGCCCAAAGAAGAGAAAGCTAAAATCTGCGGTTATGTAACTTCCACAAAAAAAGGCCTGCCCCGGGTCAATATGATGAAGTTCTACAACGCCTTAATGGATGCCCAAGGCATTGATTTAGACAGTTCTGCTTCCGGTCAAGGTCGGGGTGGCCGCTCCGCTAGTTACCGCATTAGCGTGCAATCCAACGGCAATCTTCTCATTGGAGCCGCCTACACAAAAAAAATGAGCCTCAACGTGGGAGATGAATTTGAAATTACCCTCGGTCGCAAACACATTCACCTCAAACAGGTGGGGGCTGACGACGAAGAAGAGTAAGGCTAATTTGCTGGGACTAATGGGGATAAAATTTAAGGGGGACATCCTCCTACAATTCCCCATTGATCTATGGAATTTTGCCGGGACCAGGAATAAAAATTATTGCCCCCGGCCCTTCCGTAATAGGAAGGTCGAGCCTTTTTTGCCCTGTTGATTTCCTCATACCATGGAAATTGTTTGCAAAATACAACGACAACTAACTGATGGCGATCGCCATTGGCAGAATTATTATTTGGATGTTGATCCCCAAACCAGCATCCTAAATTGTTTAAATCAGATCAAATGGCAACAGGATGGCAGCTTGGCCTTCCGCAAGAATTGCCGTAATGCCATCTGTGGTAGCTGCGCCGTGAGGGTGAACGATCGCCCGGTGTTGGCCTGCAAAGAAAGTATTAAAAGCTTGGGCCAGTGGTTAGCCGAAAGTAACCAGGAAAATACCGGAGTTTTCACCATCAGTCCCCTGGGGAATTTACCCGTTATTAAAGACTTGGTGGTGGATATGGAGAAATTTTTTGCCGGGTTAGATGCGGTTTATCCCTATTTGATTAATAAGCACCAAGGGGAAAAAGGAGCAGAATTTTCCCAATCCCCAGAGCAGCGGGCTGCCCTCAACGATGTGAGCAATTGTGTTCTTTGTGGAGTTTGTTATTCCGACTGCGACGCCAAAAAGAAAAACGAAAATTTTGTCGGGCCCCATGCCCTAGCCAAAGCTAACCGTTTGATTTTAGATAATCGGGATATGGCCACTAAGGCCCGCCTCGAAGCCCTGGGCAAAGATAAACAGGGGGTGTGGGGATGCAACAACTGCCGCATGTGTAGTGATTCTTGCCCCACTGGGGTGGCTCCTCTGTCCCAGATTGAAGCCTTAAAAATTCGTTTATTTGACTTGATGGATCCCCTTTAAATTCCTAAATTTAAGTTTACTTAAACCATTATTCAGAAATTAGTTCTAGGGTTTCCGCCATTGTTAAATTGCCTTCACTGTGGAGCACAAAGGGCAACCCGGCTCCGGCCAGACCCTTTTGGATATGGTGGGGAGTTTGCTCAAAAATAATGAATAGGGGACAGATTTCCTCCGCCGCTTCACTAAACATATGTTTTTCCTGGGGGGGCATCAACCATTCATAGTCTTGGTCCAGATAAATTTGACTCCGACGCCAACGACTGAGTAGATCAGAAAAGTTTTCCTCTGGGCGGTGGATAAAGACCAAAATTTCCGAGCCTAATTTCACCTGCCATTCTGGGTCACACATCAAAATTGCCAGGTCACAGGGAATTACCTTGGCCAAGGGAGTGGTTTGTCGGCCCCCTTGGTCAGCATCGTTGAGGGGAAGATGGCGCAAACGGACAATGGGCAGGGGGATGGTGATAATGCTTCGTTCTGGCCGCCGCAAACTGGGTAGCTTTTCTAGGTAGGGTCGATGTTGGCGCAGTAGGGCGATCGCCCCTTCCCGATCGGTGAAATCTGCTAAGAGAGCATCGTAATCATTTTTTTTACCGGACACGGAATCAACACCTCCTGGTTAGAATCTCGGCTTACCCCATTTTAACGATGGCTAGTTCTCGCCTTGTTCGGTAGCAACGAAAACTATTTTTTGCTTAGCTTTGCAATGGGGGAAGTGGCAACGGCAACAAGGCAAAAGTTTCATGAAGCAAGGTTCTGTTTTTAGTTAGCTGGGTTACCATGGCGGAAACAGCATTGGAGAAATAAGACCATGTCTGACCACACCGCCCAGATTAATGACCTCTGCCAAGCTTTGGAAACCCTAGACCAAGCAGAAACGTTACAGGGGGCAGAATACCGGGAACAAGCCCAGGCTTTCTTGGCCAATTCCTCCGTCGCTCTAAGATTCAAAACGGCGATCGCCGACCTGTTGATGCAGGCCAATCAGCGTTTAGTGCTCAAAACCGTCCAAGGGGAAGATAGTTATTAATTTTGTCTGACTTTGAAACAATAAAAAACCATCTGGCAGAGTAACCAAATGGTCATAAAAAAAATATTTACCGGGTTTGGCTGGAAAGCTTAGCCCCTTTTTGGGGGGAGACAATGCTAATTAACTATGCCAATTAACTAGTTCTCCCAACCTAGGTGAGGCTAAAAACAATTACAAAGCCTAACACCGCCCCAAACACAATGAGGGCGTAGAATTGGGCCCGGCCATTTTCTAGATATTTCAAACCTTCCCCACTGACTAGGGTGACTAAACCAGTGAGGTTGACCGCTCCGTCAATGACCTTGTAGTCCACTTCCATAATCTGACGGGCCACTCGACGGGAACCCTGGACAAACAGCTTGTCGTAAAGGTCGTCAAAGTACCATTTGTTCAAGGACAGTTGGTACAAGGATGGAAACTTTTCTGCCAACACTTTGGGGTCAAATTTGTGTTGCCAATACATTAAGGAAGCCACGGTAATGCCAATTAAAGCAATGCCGATGGAATTTCCAGCCATGACGTAAAACTCGCCCCATTCAAATTCAGCGGCGTGTTCCACCACTTCCCCCGGCGCATGGATAAACGCTTCAAACTGGTTGGCCCAGGGCCGTCCCAACAGACCAATTAACACCGAAGGCACGGCTAGGGCCATGAGGGGAAACGTCATGGTCAAAGGGGATTCATGGGGTTCACTGCTGTGGCCATGGTCGTCGTGCCCGGCTTCATGGTCCAATTCCTTCACGTTCATGGCTCCTGGGCCAAAGTTGGGCAGTAAACCGTAGAACTGTAAAACCCCGTCTTTCGCTTCCTGGTCATTGCCCCGAAAACCCCCTTCAAAGGTCATGAAATACATCCGGAACATGTAAAAAGCAGTCATACCGGCGGTGGCCCAACCCACAAACCAGAGTAGGGGATTGGCCTGAAAAGCGAGGCCGAGAATTTCGTCCTTAGACCAGAAGCCCGCAAAGGGGGGAATACCGCAAATAGCTAAAGTTCCAATCAGGAAACAGGTGGCCGTGATGGGCATATATTTCCGCAATCCGCCCATAATGCGCATATCTTGGGCCAGGATTGGGTCGTGGCCCACCACCCCTTCCATACCGTGGATCACGGAGCCGGAACAGAGGAACAGCATGGCTTTGAAATAGGCGTGGGTCATCAGGTGAAATAGCCCAGCGGAATAGGCCCCAATGCCCATGGCCATCACCATATAGCCCAACTGGGAAATGGTGGAGTAAGCCAAACCTTTTTTAATGTCATTTTGGGTTAAAGCAATGGTGGCCCCCAAAAAGGCAGTGAAGCAACCGGTGAAGGCAATGGTATTCATCACCACTGGAATCGGTTCAAACACCGGATACATCCGGGCGACCAGGAATACCCCCGCCGCCACCATGGTAGCTGCATGGATCAAAGCAGAAATGGGGGTGGGACCTTCCATGGCGTCCGGTAGCCAGACATGGAGGGGAAATTGGGCCGATTTGGCCACAGGACCAAGGAAAACCAAAATGGCCAGAATGGCGGCGATCGCCCCGCTGAGGACTCCGGAGGATACTAAACCCTCCAGGCGTTCCCCAATGGTCCCGAAATCAAAACTGCCAGTGGCCCAATAAAGGCCAAGGATACCTAGTAATAAGCCAAAATCCCCCACCCGGTTGGTGACAAAGGCCTTTTGGCAAGCATCGGCAGCGGCTTTACGGTCATACCAAAAACCGATCAGCAGGTAGGAACACATCCCCACCAATTCCCAAAAGATATAAACCTGCACCAAATTGGGGCTAATTACCAACCCCAGCATGGAGGAAGCAAAAAGACTGAGATAGGCATAGAAACGCACATAACCCGGATCGTGGGCCATGTAGCCATCGGTGTAGATCATCACCAACAGGGCCACGGAGGTTACAATCACCAGCATCAAAGCACTGAGGTGATCGATCACATAACCCATTTCCAAATGGAAACTCCCCGCCGATGCCCATTCGATCATTTGGGCATAGCTGGCATGGCCTTGGATTTGATCCCAGAGCAAAGCCCCAGACATTACCAATGCAGCCCCCAAACAGGAAATGATGAAAACAGCGTTGATTTGCCGTAGTTTATTGGTTGCTTGATTGAAAGAAATGAGGCCAATGCCAACTACCGTTGCGCCAAATAGGGGCAGGACGGGAATTAGCCAGGCTAATTGATAGAGTAATTCCATCTTGAAACCTTGGTTAACGAAGTTGCCTATATGTTATTGATACCGCGTTCATTGTTGCACGGAGCGTTATTTTTGCCGCGTTTCGCTGTCAGGGGAAACTAGTTTTGGCCAAAAAAAGCTAGGTGGGGACTAATTCATTGGGGCGTAAACGGCTCCATTTGCCCATTTCTTGTAAAAAACTGTCGCAACCCACCACATCCCATTCCATTTCGATGCCATGGTCGGGGGTACGAATATTTACGTTGATAGAAGGGTTGACCGGATCAAAATCCGGGCGATCGCTCAAATGGGGTTGTTGATGTTGATGTTCCACTGCATGGTAGGTGATACAGCGGTCCACGTAATGGCAGTTCACACAAATACACATGGTAAACCTCAATTTTTGCCTATTTTTCGCTACTCTAGCTTAGACTTAGAGATTGTGCCTAAACTGCAAACTGTGCTGGGGTAACGGTTATTGATTATGCTTTGTCCTGTGAGCCACCTGGCTGATTTACGTCAACAGGTTCCCTTTGATCTGGCTCTACTTCCTCCCCAAGCCTGTTTGGTCGGTGGTGCAGTGCGGGATGCCCTTTTGGGGAGACGACGGGAATATTTGGATTGGGATTTTGTCGTGCCTAGTGGAGCCATTGAAACGGCTTCGGCGATCGCCAGTCGATACCGGGCGGGATTTGTGGTGTTGGATAAGGCTCGACACATTGCCAGGGTGGTATTTGCCCATGGCACAGTGGATTTTGCCCAACAGGAGGGCATGAGCTTGGAACAGGATCTGGCCCGGCGGGATTTCACCGTTAACGCCATCGCCTATAACTTCCAGCAAAACAAATTAATTGACCCCATGGCGGGGGTGGGGGATTTGCAACGGGGTCAACTGAAAATGGTGGCGGCCGTAAACCTGGCTGATGATCCTTTGCGGCTACTACGGGCTTACCGTCAGGCGGCCCAGCTACAATTCACCCTCGATCCTGACACAAGAACAGTTTTACGGGAATTAGCTCCCCGCATTAAAACGGTGGCCGCAGAACGGGTGCAAGCGGAATTTAACTATTTGCTGGGCAGCCCCCGGGGTAGTCAGTGGCTTTTGGCCGCTTGGCAAGATGGTATATTAGCTCACTGGTTCTCCCATGCTAACCTCAGTTCCCTCAATGCCATTGGTTGCATCGATTTGGCGATCGCCGCCATCAAAAACCAGTTAACCCTGGTGGAACGTCAACAATTTTTTCAAGCATTGGGGAAAAAGGGCATTGCCATTGCTAAGTTGGCCAGCCTAGTCTGTGCCGACGTGAAAATCGCCGAAGGGGAATTACAACGGTTGAAATATTCCCGCCACGAACTGCGCTCTGTGCAGGCAATTTTGCAGGGCTATCCCCAGTTAAGTTGTTTAGAAAATAGCCCCACGGTGCGACAACTGTACTTTTTCTTTGTCGAGTTGGGTAAATATCTACCCCATTTTGTCCTCTATGCCCTGGCCCACTGTCCCCATAATTACCACAGTTTTATCTTTGAACTGTTGACTCATTATCTGAATTCGGGCGATCGCCTAGCCCATCCCCAACCCTTAATTACCGGCAAGGATTTAATCGACAAGTTGCACATTAAACCTAGTCCTTTGATCGGCCAACTGCTAACGGAAATCAACATTGCCCACATCGAAGGAAAAATTAGTAATGAGCAGGAAGCTTTAGCCTATGCTCAAGAACTGGGAAAATCTTGAACCGGGGCAAATTTGAAGGATATTTTCCCCTAACGGAAAGCATCTTGATCCAAGACCATTACTTGGTCAAAGCGTAGAGGTCGAGAAAATAGATAACCTTGACCATAGTCACAACCGAGGGATTGCAAAATCTCCAATTGTGCTTGGGTTTCAATGCCTTCCGCCACCACTGTCATGCCCAGGGCGTGGGAGAGTTGCAAAATGGCAGAGCAAATACTTTCACTGTTTTGATTGGTGCCCAAGCCATCCACAAAGGATTTATCAATTTTTACCCGGTCAATTTTGTACTCATTCAGATATTGCAAGCTAGAATAACCCGTACCAAAATCGTCCAACACTAACGCAAAGCCTTGGGAACGACAGTTTTCAATCCAGGGGGCGGAACTTTCACCGCTAAAAAGGGTACGCTCGATGATTTCCAGTTTTACCTTATCGGGGGTTAACCCATAGTGGTCTACTTTTTCTAGTAGCCAGGGAACAAAATCTTCACTGTTGGTTTGCCGACCAACAATATTAAAACTCATCAACAAATGGGGGTTAAATTTTGTCTGGAAAGTTTTTAAATCTTTTAATCCTTGTTCAATTACCCATTGACCGATGGGAATGATTAGGTCTGTTGCCTCCGCCACTTCGATAAAACGATCAGGGCGGACAAAGCCCCGCTTAGGACTTTGCCAACGGATTAGAGCTTCAAATCCTTCGATGCGGAGGTCGTCCATGAAGACAATGGGCTGGTACACCAAATGGAATTGCTCTTTGGCGATCGCCTCTTTCATTTCCCCCTCTAAACGGATCATGTCCACTGCATCGGTGATGCGTTCTTTGAGGGAAAGTTTAGTTTTAGTTAGGGCCGCATCTAGGACCAAAGCTGGCTCAGTGGTGCCACGAAAATTATTGCTTTCAGAACGAAAATGGCCGATTACCACCAACAATAGTAGGCGCAAAATCGGGTCGGCCGTGTCGATGCGTTGGTTAACTTGATCGGGAGTAACCAGGGAAAGAATGCAATCCGTGAGGGCGGAAGCGGAAGCGGAACGAGGTTTGGCATCCACCAGGGCCAATTCCCCAAATAAACTGCCCGGTTGGAGCACATTCAGCACCCGGCGATCGCCATTGAGTTCTGTCCAGATTTCCACCTGCCCTTCCTCGATAATATAGGCAAAATTACCTTGATCTCCTTCACTGAAAATGGGATCACCGGCTCGGTAACGACGAGCGGTAAGTTGGGCATTGGAGGGATTCATGGCGGTGATGGGATTTTGCGATGAAATGGTGGGATTAATCAGCAATCAAGCTAAATTAACTCCTTCTGACGGTGCAATTGTCAAAAATTGTGACTGTTCCTCTGCCAAGTTAATATTCCTGGGCAAACAGGGGCTAAACTTGGAGGGCTTGTTGCTTTGCCCCCATGGTTGAAGGTTAACGGATTTAATCGGCGCCAAAGGCCCTAAACCCTAACACCTCCTTGATTGTATGACGCTCATCGACACCAACAGCCTCCATAATGCCGCCTTTGTGTTGGGAACAGTTCTCTTTGTTGGAATTCTAGTCTGGTCAGTGTGGTTCGCGTTCCACATGGATTGACGCCTCCATTCCCCAACGGCGGTGAACCGGAGGAGAGCTTTTCCCCTCTGTCCCATGCTTTGTCTATAGCTTGCCTTCGTTGGGAATTATTATCTTGGGGCTGAATCTTCCTCGGTTAAAGGCAAAAAGACTAACTGTTCAGTTTTCTCTCCCATGAGATAGTCGATCACCAATTCTCCGCTAGTCAAAATTTCATACTTCTGGGCATTAACTAAGGCTTGAATAAATTGCTGTTCCTGGGCCATTAAAGGTTCGGAGCAGGCCATCATGGTGGAAGCCATGCGTTCATCCACCGTCAAATTGTCCCCATCAATGGTGAATTGTCCCATCAACCGATTACAGCCCCCTGTCCCGGTCAGGCGATCGCCAAGGAATTGAAGTTGTGGTATGGCTCGGGAGTTTTCGTTAGCAATGGGTTCCACACCGGCCATGGTCACCAGTTCCCATTGACTGTTGTGGAGAGCGCTGTACTGATTGGCGGGAATGAAACTAATGCTACCCTGTTCCCCATCCTTTAGATACGTTAATGTCAGTTGCCCATCGTTCCCGATGCTATAGGACGTTACTTGGGGCAGAAGTTGTAAAAATCTTTGTTCCTGGGCCATCACCTCGGCGGTACAGGCTTTACGGGTTGTGGCCAGAGCTTGGTTAATGGTCAAGTTACCATCACCGCTGGTATAGGCACCATTAAAAGTATTGCAACCTGCTGTTCCCGTCAGGCGATCTCGCAGAGATCCGCTATGCGGTGCGCCCTTGAACTGCAAAGTAATCGGAGCACTGCCTGGCACTGGGGCGCTAGGCCAACCGCTAATATACCAAGTAGTACCTTGAAGGGATTGGGACTTGGAAGTTTCCATGGCTTGAACAGAATTGCTAGGAAAAAAGGGCTGGGCCTTACCCATAGCCAACGCAAATCCACCCATAATGGCGGCAAAAAACAAAGTCCGGGAAAAGTTCAGGCGCATGGTTGGAGTATTGCAATTAGCTAAAAAACAAGATATCTATACCCCCATGATTTTACCATTGGGAATTTCTTGCCTAGAATTGGGACGGAACAGTTTCCCAATTGTTTTTGCCTTTGCCATTAGAGGCTATTGCTGAAACCTTATTTTTCCCTGCAATGGTGAGCACTCCGAGCTAATCTCCCAAAACTTCTGCCAGGGAGGCTTTCCATGGCTAACCTTAAAGTCTGGTTAGCGGCCATCATTCAAGCATTTTGCCATTTCCAACTATGCCCCGTCCCTTTGACCGATCCAAAAAACATCTAGCAGTACCTCTTTGGTATGAGCGTATATTGGCTCTAATTTTGCTTGCCAATTACAGTTTAGTTTTGTTTGATTTGACCTATATCCCATTGCGGGATTTTTGGTTACAGGGGACAGTGCAGCTTTCAGTTAAAGTCGGCCCTTTCCAGCGGGTATTTCCCAAGCGGCCCGTGCGGATTTTTCCTTTCAACATTACCCCATACTACGATTGGGTAAAAGGCATTGAACCTTACCGTTCCACCGCTGCCTATTTAGAACTGGTGGATGAATTAAATAGCAAACTAGATGAACAGGCCTTGGATGGGGCTGGCAACGTACAACAGGCGCAGGAAATTGATAACATTCTCGCGGAATTACGCCAAGACAGTGCCCAAATGATTATCGAAAATCCCTTCCAAATTGCCAATAAAACCGGCACTTTTGAGCGGATCAAAAATCTTATGCGGCTCCATGTTTTTGGTTCCACCGATGCATCTGCCACCGAATCCTTTGAAACCTTTTGGTCTAAGGATTACCTGCTTAAAAACGGACTAACTAACCAGCTAGTATTTTTTGACCAAGAAATTAGACCTCTGATTGCCACTAACTATTTCCGAGAAATTGGGGAAAATGGCCAGCCAGTGGATAATTTTGCCTTAATTGATTTTCCCTTTTTCCTGATTTTCTTAATAGACTTTCTGGGACGTACCCGTTTAATTAGCCTGCGTTACCGGGGGGTCAGTTGGGTCGATGCCATGCTGTGGCGTTGGTATGATTTCTTTTTGTTTTTACCATTTTTCCGTTGGCTGCGCATTATTCCCCTCACCGTGCGGCTAGATAAAGCTAAATTAATGGATTTGAATAAAGTTAAAGGGCAGGCTACCCAGGGTTTTGTTGCCATCATTGCTGAAGATATGACAGAGGTAATTGTGGTGCGGCTGGTGGAACAAATGCAACAATTAGTGCGGGAAGGAGCCCTGCGAAAATTTTTAGACCGAGCCAAAACCACCCAATATATTGATATTAATAACCGCAATGAGTTAGTAGAAGTCATTAGAATTGTTTCCCAGGTTTTATTGCAAAAAGTATTGCCAGAAGTAGAACCAGAAGTACGAGATTTTATGCTATATAATATGCAGTCTTCCCTAGGACAAATTCAGGGTTACACCCAGTTACAGAGTTTGCCTGGAGTAAAAAATATGCAGCGGGAAATAATGGCCAATATGATTGCAATATCCTACGAGCGCATACTGACTACTCTACAGAGCTTTCTAGAACAGGATAAGGAATTTGATCGACTACTGGAAAATTTACTGACTAAGCTGACCATGGAACTTAATGTGGAATTGAATCAACAACACCACCTAGAAGACATTGAAGAATTATTAATTGATTTCCTCGAAGAATTTAAAATTAATTATCTGCAAAAACTTTCCGAAGCGGATATTGAACGAATTTTGGGTAATACAGTTAGTTGATTATGCGGAGACAGGCTGATAGGGAGTCAGTGCTGCCGGATTACGTTAAGGTTTTAAAGCCTTTGCCTTTTAATTTTTCTAATTTTTCTAACCGCCAATTATTTGCCAATTTTAAAATGACTGATTTTTGTTTACTAAGCGCCCTCGACTTAGCCCAATTAGTCCGCACTCGCCAGGTTTCTCCTTTGGAAATCACCCAGTATTATCTCGATCGCCTGGGGAAATATGATCAAACAGTAGGCAGTTTTGCCCACGTGGCCTGGGAGTCGGCGATCGCCGATGCGAAGCAGAAAACCAAATATTTAGCGGGAATGGGTAATTCTGAACCTTTGCCACCATTTTTTGGCGTACCCATTGCGGTGAAGGATTTAAACTGCGTTGCTGACATGCCGGTGAGCTACGGGGTGTCAGCCCTGAAGGAAAATTTAGCCACCTACGATGACGGTGTTGTGGCCAAAATGAAAGCGGCGGGATTCACCATCGTGGGTAAAACCGTCACTTCCCAACTGGGGTCATTTCCCTACACCGAACCCCCAGGATTTTTACCGGCCCGCAATCCTTGGCATTTGGACTATAACGCGGGGGGATCTAGCGGTGGCAGTGCGGCGGCGGTGGCGGCGGGTTTGGTGCCCATTGCCCAGGGCTCCGACGGTGGCGGCTCTGTGAGAACTCCAGCAGCTTGTTGCAGCTTAGTGGGCTTTAAACCCAGTCGTGGCCGGGTATCCCAGGCTCCAGTGGGAGATTACCAGAGTGGCATTGCCTGCCATGGTCCCCTCAGTCGCACTGTGTTGGAGGCGGCGGCTCTGTTGGACGTCATGGAAGGTTACATCACAGGGGATCCCTATTGGCTACCGTCCCCCGATCGCCCTTTTGTGGAGACCACGGGGGAAACCCCTGGGCAACTGCGCCTGGCCTATGCTTTTTCCCTACCTCCCTTTAGCAGTTCTTCTGAGATTCAAGGGGCTGTGGCCAAGGTGATCGCCGTTTGCGAAAATCTAGGGCATCAATTGGAGGAAGCCTGTTTTGATGTCACTAGTTTAATTGAACCCTTTGCCCAAATTTGGAAAGCTGGGGTGGGGGCTTCCGGCATTCCTTTACCCCTGTTGGAATCGGTTAATCAGTGGTTAGGGGAAACCAGTGGCACTGCGGGGGACTATCTGCGGGGGGTAAGGAATATGCAGGTGATTTCCCGCCAAATTGTCGGCTTTATGGAACAGTATGACGCCCTAATTTTGCCCGTTTTTAATCATCGGCCCCCAAAAATCGGGGAATGGACCCATCTATCGCCCCCCGACGTGGTGCAGAAAATTATTGAATGGATTGCCCCCTGCCCCCCCGCCAATGCGGCCGGCCTACCGGCGATCGCCATTCCGGTGGGATTTGATGACCAGGGTTTACCCCTCAGTGTGCAAATTATTGGTAAGCCCGCCGCCGATGCTTTAGTCCTAGCGTTGGCACATCAAATGGAGCAACAGTTGCAAGGGAACCAGCCCCGCCAACTACCGCTCCAATTTATGCCCTAACGCAGTGTCAAGATCGGTTGCAATAATCTAATTCCCCCATCATTGGGGGTTTGGGGACTTTCAAAAGTTTTCTAAAGCAAGCCGACAAAATGCAACGGGCCCTGGCCGCTGATCAACTCCACCAACAGGGCAATGAAACCCAACATGGCGAGGCGACCATTCCATACTTCCGCCGCCGTAGTCAAACCCCATTCCCATCTTTCCTGGGGATACATTTTCATGTTCTTTTTGGGATGGGGCACCGTTTCAAAGGTGCAGGGAGGATCGTTGAGGGAATCCATCACCATCTGGGCCAAGGCGTCGATGAAAACTGGATGGGTGTTTAGGGCCGGTACCCGCTGAAAATTATCAATGCCGGCTTCTTCGGCAATTTCCCGATACTCGATGTCAATTTCCTGGAGGGTTTCAATATGTTCTGACACAAAGCTAATGGGCACCACCAATAGATCGTCAATGCCCTCCGCCCCCAGTTTTTGCAGAGCTTCTTCCGTGTAGGGCTTGAGCCATTCCACTGGCCCCACCCGACTTTGGTAGGCCAACGTGTATTGGTTCGGACGATCGAGAGTCCGCATTATCAAACGGGTACAGGCTTCAATTTCTGCCTGGTAGGGGTCTCCCGCTTCATCCACATAGCTTTGGGGCACACCGTGGGCACTGAAGAAAATATGGGCTTGGTCTGGATTGGGGAATTTCTTTAATTCTTGAGCAATCAAATCCGCCATGGCCTGGAGATAGCCCGGATGGTCGTACCAAGAGGGGATCAGGCTATAGTCCAATTGCCGCAAACTGGGGTCGTTATGCCACATTTCCTCCAACACCCGGAAACTGGAGCCGCTAGTGCTAATGGAAAAATGGGGATATAGAGGCAAAATCACCAGCCGTTGCAGGCGATCGCCTTTAATTTTTTCGACGGCTTCCTCCGTAAAGGGGTGCCAGTAGCGCATGCCAATGTACACTTTTGCATCCTGGCCAAGGCGTTCCAGACGGGTCGTGAGGGCGGAGGCTTGGGCTTCGGTAATCTGCAACAGGGGGGAACCACCACCGATTTCGGCGTAGTTGGCCTGGGATTTTTTCGCCCGTAGGGTAGAAATCAGCCATGCCAGGGGTTTTTGCAACCAAGGAAAAGGGAGACGAATGATTTCCGGATCCGCAAACAGGTTAAAAAGGAAGGGGCGTACATCCTCTAACTTCTCCGGTCCGCCAAGATTTAGCAGTAAGACCCCAACACGACCCATAATTGTTAAGCTTAGTAGAATGATTTTTCAGTTTCTTTACCAAGTGTAACAATAGATGGCGAAAAGGAAAGAATCCCAACCTACAAACGGCGTCCCAATTTCTTTCTAGGTTATGGCAACTATTTTCCGCACTTGGAGTTATCAGTATCCGTGGGTTTACGCCCTAGTTTCCCGCCTAGCGACTTTGAATGTGGGGGGAGAAGAGCGTTTCCATCAATTGCCATTGGAGAATTTAGCAATTTCACCGGGACAGAAGGTGCTGGATTTGTGTTGCGGGGGTGGCCAAGCCACTGTTTACCTAGCTCAATCTGGAGCCACGGTGGTGGGGCTGGATGCTTCCCCCAAGGCCCTGGGCAGGGCGAAAATTAATGTACCCCAGGCGACCTATGTTCAGGGTTTGGCCGAGGATTTACCCTTTGGGGAAGGGGAATTCGACCTAGTGCACACCAGCGTCGCCCTGCACGAAATGACTCCGGCACAACTACAGAGCATTATCAGCGGCGTACACCGTGTGCTCAAACCAGGAGGAATTTTTGCCTTAGTGGATTTACATCGCCCCAGTAATTGGCTATTTTGGCCGCCCTTGGCAATTTTTATGGGCCTGTTTGAAACGGAAACCGCCTGGCAGTTAATTAACACCGATTTAGGGTCATTACTGGACCAAGCTGGTTTCACAGTTGTTCGTAAGCATCTCTATGCGGGGGGCAGTTTACAGGTAATCCAGGCCAGAGCAAATAAGACTGTTAACTAATCTAGCCAAACAAAAGCGCCATCGCCTTCGATTACTGTCCCAATCTGATTAGCCACCAGCCCCTGCCCGGAGAAAAAATCTAGGGTTGTCTGCCTCTGCTCCGGAGAGACAAGCACCACAAAACCTACCCCCAAATTAAAGGTTTCCAGCATGGCAGTGGAGTTGACTTGGCCTTTGTCAGCTAACCAGTTAAATACGGGTAAGGGTTGCCAACTTCCAGCTTTGACTTGGATGGATTGCCCCTGCCCCAAACAGCGGGGGAGATTTTCTGGCAATCCGCCGCCGGTAATGTGGGCCATGCCGTGGATGTTAATGCCTGACTTCAATAACGCCTGGATAGGTTTGACGTAGATCCTGGTGGGTTCTAAAAAGATTTCTCCTAAGGACTGGCCTCCCCACTCTGGTAAACAATCAGACCATTGCCAGCCATTGCTTTCAATGATTTTCCGCACCAGACTAAAACCATTACTGTGGACCCCCGAACTCTCCACGGCGATCGCCACATCGCCAATGTTTACCTGGGAGCCGTTGAGTAATTGGGACTTTTCCACAATGCCCACCGCAAAGCCCGCCGCATCATATTCTCCTGCCCCGTAAAAACCAGGCATTTCCGCTGTTTCCCCCCCCAACAAAGCACAGCCAGATTGTTTACAGCCTTCCACAATGCCGGTGACCACATCGGCCAATTGGGCCGGTTCCAACTTGCCCGTGGCTAAATAATCGAGAAAATATAGGGGTTCTGCTCCGGTGGTCAAAATATCATTTACACACATAGCCACCAAATCAATGCCAATGGTGTGGTGTTGGTCCATGGCCTGGGCAATCTTCAGTTTTGTACCCACCCCGTCTGTGCCGGAAACCAACACCGGTGCTTTATAGCCAGCGGGAATCTCAAACAGCCCGGCAAAACCGCCAATGCCCCCCATAACCTCTGGGCGAAAGGTACTTTCCACCTGTTGCCGAATGCGGCTGACAAATTCCCTGCCTGCTTCCACATCTACGCCCGCTTGCCGATAATCCATGTCGTTTTTTACCCACTGAAACTTAACCAGAGTTAACAATCTCCTGCCCGAATTTTACAAGAGATTGCGGAGAGGTTTGAGGCCGGGAATTCTGGGTTAGGCTCAGCAATAAGAGCCTTTCAGGTATTTTTTTATGAACAACCCCACCAATGAATCCCTCCGCAACGTGGCCATTGTTGGCCCCTATGGCAGTGGTAAAACCACCCTGCTTGAAAGTGTTTTGTGGGTTAGTGGCAGTGTCAGCCGTAAGGGGAATATCAAAGACGGCAACACAGTGAGCGATAGCAGCCCTGAGGCCAAGGCCCGCCAAATGAGTGTGGAAGTGAGTGTGGCAGGGATTGATTATGAAAATTTGCGCTTAAATTTCCTCGATTGTCCAGGTTCCATCGAGTTTGCCCAGGAAACCTATGGAGCGTTGGTCGGCGCCGGTACTGCGGTCATCGTTTGTGAGGCGGATGTGAGTCGGGTTTTGACCCTCGCCCCTTTGTTTAAATTTTTGGATGATTGGGCCATTCCCCATCTGGTGTTTATCAATAAAATGGACCGGGCTAAACAACCCTTTGGGGAAGTTTTACAGGCCCTGAAAAGTGTTTCTTCCCGGCCCCTAATTCCCCAGCAGTATCCCATTTACAAAGGGGAGGAGTTACAGGGCTATATTGACCTCATTACGGAGCAAGCCTATCAATACCACACTGGCAGTGCCGCCGATCCCATTGCGTTGCCAGCGGAATTAGCCGGGGCTGAACACCAGGCCCGCCAGGAAATGTTGGAGGCGTTGGCGGACTTTGACGATCGCCTGTTGGAGGAATTGTTGGAGGAAGTGGAACCGCCCCAGGCGGAAATCGAAGCGGATTTCAAACAGGAATTGGGGGCAGATTTAATTGTGCCGGTGGTGCTGGGGGCGGCGGAGCAGGATTTCGGTGTCCGACCATTGCTGGATGTGTTGATTAAGGAAGCACCGGACCCCAGTGTGACGGCGGCCCGCCGGAGTTTGAGCACCGATGGTTCCGGCCCCGTCATTGCCCAGGTATTAAAAACCTATTTCACTCCCCAGGGTCGATTATCCCTGGCTCGCATTTGGCAGGGAACTTTACGGGAAGCTGACTCCCTAAATGGTCAAAGGCTGGGGGGCATTTATCGTCTTTTTGGTAATCAGCAAACACCGGTACAAACCGCCACGGTGGGGGAAATTGTGGGTCTAGCTCGGTTAGAAAATATCAACACCGGGACTACCCTTTCTACTGCTGATGTCAAACCCCTGCCCTTTGTTGAGCCTTTGCCCCCGGTCTATGGTCTGGCGATCGCCCCGGAACAGAGGAAAGATGAAGTCAAACTCAGCACTGCCCTGGGAAAATTAGTGGAGGAGGACCCTTCCCTAACTTGGGAGCAAAATACCGAAACCCAAGAAGTAATCCTTTGGGGCCAAGGGGAGATTCATCTCAAAGTGGCACTGGAAAGATTGGAAAGGCAATATAAACTGCCCATGGTCAGCCAACAACCCCAAGTTCCCTATAAAGAAACCATTCGTAAAGGCACAGAAGTTCACGGCCGCTACAAACATCAAACCGGTGGCCATGGCGCATTTGGCGATGTGTACCTTACCATTAAACCCCTGGAACGGGGTAACGGCTTTAGCTTCAGTGAAACCATTGTGGGGGGAGTGGTGCCCAAACAATATATTCCTGGGGTGGAAATGGGGGTACGAGAATATTTAGCTAAAGGCCCCCTTGGCTACCCTGTGGTGGATATCGCCGTTACTTTAACTGACGGTTCCTACCATAATGTTGACAGTTCTGAACAGGCTTTTAAACAGGCCGCCCGCCTAGCCATGACGGAAGGAATGCCCCAATGTAATCCGGTGTTGTTGGAGCCAATTTTGAGCGTTAACGTCACCACCCCAACGGAATTTACCTCTCGGGTGTTGCAACTAGTAAGCGGCCATCGGGGCCAAATTCTTGGTTACGAAGCCCGTTCCGACTGGAAAAGTTGGGACCAGGTGGCTGCCCATTTACCCCAAGCAGAAATGCAGAACTTCATTATTGAACTGCGTTCTTTGACCTTGGGGGTGGGGAATTTTACTTGGCAATCTGACCATCTCCAGGAAGTGCCGGATAAGTTTGCGCCTAATTTACGTCCAGATTGATTGTCTTCCTTAAGAGATGCTTGGGGGATTAGGTAATTTTGGCCTTTGCCAAGGCGGAAAATCAGGATAACCTTAAGGGGCTATTTTGGCGATCGCCCTAAAATTTTATGGTTTTCCCTTCCCCCAATGGTGGTGGCTCCGATCAAGGTAACTCTAATTTTGACGAATACGACGACATCACGGGAGCTCGTCGGGAAGAGGCTCTGAAAAAAGCCCGCAACTGGTTTGTCATTTTGGTGGTGGGAGGACTGGTGCTGGGGGTAGTGGTGGCCTTTGGCGTGGTGCAGGTTCTCAATAGCTTGGGATTAACGGAAAAACCTGATGCTCCCCTCCGCATTGAGATGGAGCGGGAAAATCCACCCCAGCAATAGGATTTTGTCAATCTCTGCAATCCCTGTTACCCAATGGACTAGGCGATCGCCTTTGGTTGATATTCACTAACCCAACAGGGGCCTCCACCAGGCTTCATGGTCTAAATACCATTGCACTGTTTGTCTTAAGCCCCGTTCCACTGTTACTTTTGGTTCCCAGCCCAACTCCCGTTTAATCTTGCTGGCATCAATGGCGTAGCGGCGATCATGCCCAGGGCGATCGGTCACATAGCTAATCAGTTGTCGTGCCGGCTTAACTGGTAAATCAGGAGCTAATTCGTCCATCAAGTCGCATAAAATTTCTACCAATTCAATATTTTTAACTTCATTGTTGCCGCCAATGTTGTAGGTTGCCCCTGGCAAGGCTTGGTGCAAAACTAAGTCCAGAGCTTGGCAGTGGTCTGTGACATAAAGCCAATCCCGCACATTTTGACCGTCACCATACACCGGCAACTTTTCCCCACGCAGAATGTTGAGGCACATGAGGGGAATTAACTTTTCGGGAAATTGGTAGGGGCCATAATTGTTGGAACAATTAGTAATTAAAGTGGGCAAGCCGTAGGTGTGAAAATAGGCCCGCACCAAATGATCACTGCCGGCCTTGGAAGCGGAATAGGGACTGTTGGGGGAATAGGGGGTGGTTTCCGAAAAACCCGGTTCATTGGGGGTTAAACTGCCGTAAACTTCATCGGTGGAAACGTGGAGAAAGCGAAATTGGGCTGGGTTTCCCCGCCTTTGCCAATGTTCTCGAAAAGCTTCCAACAGGGTGAAAGTACCCACCACATTGGTTTGTACAAAGGCTCCAGGGCCAAGGATGGAACGGTCCACATGGGATTCCGCCGCAAAATGGGCTATGGTCTCAATCTGCTCTTCCCTCAATAGTTGATCCACCAAATGGCGATCGCCAATATCTCCCTGGACAAAGCGAAAATTGGGCAGTTTTTCCAATGGTGCTAAAGTGGCTCGGTTCCCAGCATAGGTGAGGGCATCGAGGACAACAATACGGCGATCGCCGCAGGTTTGAACGCAATGGTAAACAAAGTTGGCACCGATAAAACCGGCCCCACCGGTGACCAAAATGGGAGTTTTTGCCATGGGAAAGAAAGAACGATTTGGTTAAATAAATTAAATGGGTACGCTGTCCAAAAGTCTTTGCAAAATTGCCTTGGGATCTTTGCCGCTCGCAGGAATTAAGCGGTGGGCTAACACATGGGGAGCAACAAATTTCACATCGTCGTCAATGGCATAATCCCGTTCTTCCAAAAAGGCAAAGGCTTGGGTTGCCCGTTGTAGAGCTGTTGTGCCCCGGGGACTAACCCCCAAAGTAACGTCCTCATCAGTCCGGGAGGCCCGCACTAAGCGTAGGAGATACTGTTGCAAATCCTCCGTTAGTTTTACCTGCCGCACCGCTTTTTGTAATGCCTCCACTTCTTCCAAGGAAATGCAAGACTCTAAATCTCCCACGGCGATCGCCTCTGGATTTTGTTGCCGCTGGAGCATTTTCAGTTCTTCTGCTTCCGACGGATAACCCAAACTGAGGGAAAGGGCAAAACGATCTAACTGGGCCTCTGGCAAGGGAAAAGTGCCCTGGTACTCAATGGGATTTTGGGTAGCAATGACAAAAAACGGATGGGGCACCAAACGGGTTTCACCGTCCACTGTGACCTGTTTTTCTTCCATCACCTCCAACAAAGCAGCCTGGGTGCGGGGGGTAGCCCGGTTAATTTCATCGGCTAAGAGAATATTGGCAAACGCCGGGCCGGGCAAAAACTCAAACTCACGACTACTGGGGTTCCAAATGTTAGTGCCGGTAATATCTGTTGGTAATAAATCGGGGGTACACTGCACCCGCTGAAACTTGCCGTTAATGGAACGGGCCAGGGACTTAGCTAAGAGGGTTTTGCCCACACCGGGCACATCTTCCAGCAAAGCATGGCCCCCACTCAACAGGGCCACCAACACCAAACGAATAGCCTCATCCTTGCCCACAATGGTTTGACTAAGATTTTGGGTAAGGACAGAAATCTGTTCTCGCATAGGGGAAGCATAGCGCCGCAGGCTAGGGGGATTTGGATAACAAATTAACAGCTTTTACTGTACCTCACCCGATGTGCCCAAGGTGACTGTGTATTTGCGAATCCCATTGGTTCACCATTGATGGATAAAAAGCAGGGAAAAGCTTTTGGCAATCAATTTACCAGAAACTTTGTGGGTAAAACTTTCTTTACTCAATCTAGTAATCATTACTTCGTTGCAAATTTAAAAATTGGGTAAATTCCGGTTTAAATAACAATTTAACTACGCCAGTGGGTCCATTTCTATGTTTAACAATTAGCAATTCTGCTACCCCTGGGTCCGGCGTGTCGGGATTATAATATTCATCTCGATAAATCATCATAATTAAATCTGCGTCTTGTTCGATACTGTTATGGACAATGATGTCATTGGCGACAAAGTTATGTGGTCCTGGCACAGTCAAATCAAAAACCTCTTCGACTCCAGTCTCCGTAATAGAAACGATGGAGTCCCAGTAAATATCACTCTGAGACAACTTTTCTATTTCTGGTGATTGGGTAATAGTGGCTATTTTTGCTGCTCTTTCCCTACTCAAATTATGTTTATAAAGAGCTGTCCCACAGTAGGCATTACCAAGTCTCATTTGCAAGTCGCGAGTAGTTATCCCTTTTATTTGAATTTGTGGCAACACATAGGTCTTCCAAATTTGTTTTGGAATGACATCCCTGTTAGTGTTTGCTTGATGTTGAGCGATATGGGTTTTAATTTCCTCAACACTTGCCTGTTTGTCTTTGTCAACAGCGCCAATTTGATCAACAAAGATTTGTAAATCAGCTTGCCCTGTAATGGTTACATGATAGTTATCCCTGCCTTTGCCATTCTGACTTATTTTTGATAGACGTGCGTTAATGCCTAATTTCAAGAGTAACGACTGTACATCCTTTGCTAACTTCTCGCTACTAGTTGCGTAATAAGCTACCGGTCTAGATGATTTTTCTACTATTAATTTGACGCAACCATCTGTACTCCATAAATGTCTTAGAAAAATGGCGATCGCCCTCTGTGGTTGTTCAAAAACTTGATTAGGAACAAATTTTTCGTAGGAACGCAGTCCGAATACGTCTAAATTCTCTAGCCATTTTGTAATCGGATTTTTTTTGTTATGGGTTAGCCGATAACTAGCAGGGATATAAACTTGGTACCATTGCCTTTCTTGGCTGATACGAGGATTAATTTGGTCGCCAAAAACTGCTTTTGCTAATTCGACTACCTTTTCAGCTAATTCTATTTTATTGCTTGTATATTGAATAGCATGGCGAGGTAAAGTACAGCCATCACCAATTAGATGCCCTAGTAATCCTAGTTCCTCATCACTCATTAATTGTAAAGAGGAGCTTTCTAGTTTACGGGGTAGAGCAATATGCTCTTTTAAAGATAGCTCATCTAATCTTTTCCAACCATCAATAGTTAAAAATCTATGATTTGCTGTTGCCTTGATAGTTCTACCTAGTCGAGTTTTTAAAATATAAACTAGCTTTTTGCCAGTACAAAATACACGACTAACTTTAGCTGATTCTAGCTTCATCGTCTGTTCATTAATTGCCCATATTTCAAAATCTTTTTCATCTAACAAATCTTTAATAGAAACTCTTTTTCCTGTGCTCGCCAAGCTGATCAAACTATCTCCACTGATGCAGCCACTCTCTCTTAAATCTGACATCATTGGCCGTTTGTTAGTTCTAGATTCCACCGCTCGACTTAACTGAGATAAAGCAATTACTGGCGCGTTAATTTCCCTGGCTAAACCTTTGAGAGAACGGGTAATTTTTGATAATTCCTGTACCCGATTATCACTGCCTCCTTCCATCAGTTGCAAATAATCAATTAGAACCATACCCAATGGACCTTTTTGTTCACTTTGGAGGCGACGCACCTGGGAACGCATTTGGGTTACGGAAATACTTGCCGTATCGTCAATGTAGATAGGTAAACTGGAAAGGGTGCCCATGGCCGCCGTTAAAGGTTCAAATTCTGCTTGGCTAAAGTGCCCTGTCCGTAAACGGTTACTATCAATTAAGGATTCACTAGCCACTAGTCTTAATGCCAACTGTTCCTTGGACATTTCTAAGCTAAAAATAGCCACAGGCAAATTCTGGTTTTTAGCGATGTTAGCGGCAATTCCTAAACCGAATGCCGTTTTTCCCATCGACGGCCTGCCGGCCAAAATAATTAAATCTGCCCGCTGTAATCCCCCTGTCATTGCATCAAGATCATAGAATTGGGTTTCTACCCCTGGACTGGAAAGTTTTTCGTGTAATTTATCTAATTCAATGAAAGTATTAACTAAGGTTTCTGATAACGGTACTAGCCCTGCTTGGGGACGAGATTGGGTGAGGCGAAATATTTTTTGTTCCGATTCATCGAAAATTGTTTCTAATTCTTTGCTAGTTTCGTAACCCAAATCAACGATGTCATGCCCCGCTGCAATTAATTGGCGACGCAAATATTTATCCATGATTAGGGCGGCAAAACGGTCAATGTTCACCGCTGAAATGGTGCGATCTAATAATTGAGTTAATTTCACCATGCCCCCGATCGCCTCGAAATGATGGTGATCTTGGAGCCAACTGCTGACAGACATCAAATCCGTGGGCTGACTTTGGCCATGGAGACTAAGCATGGCCTCATAGATCAAACGATGGGCCTTGACGTAAAAAGCGTCTACTACCAGGAGGTCAATGATGCGCCCCATGGCCTCTGGATCGAGGAGAATCCCCCCCAGGATGCACTCTTCAGCTTCAATGTTTTGGGGGGGCAGGGCAGGGTTAGCAGCCATCAAGTTGGAATGATTGGGGACAGTCTAGTTCTCGACCAGTGGAGCAGATATTCTAAGCGGTGTAGGAAGAAACCATGGCGGGCCGTCGCTCGGGAGTGCCGTATCTTTTGGCATAGAAGGCGAGAATTTCCTCAATAATTTGGCGATCGCCGGGGGAAAAATCATCCTGTAGGGTCAGCTCCAGGCCCCCCACCTGACTGTTGAAATAGTCAAACTGGGTAAAAGTGGGAGTCAGAAGGGTCGCGGTCACACCGGCAAGCTGTTGCACATGGGCCGCGATTTCCCGGTAAACAGCGAGGGGTAGTTGAGGAAAACAAATAACTTCGCTATGCAAGGCAGTGGCAACCAACAAAAACGTCTTATATGCCCATGATATACTCAACCGCCTTTTCTCTCTATCACACCCTAGACTGACTGCCCAGGGAAAAATTCACTTTCAACCCCGGTCAAGAAGTTTTGTGAAAATTCTCCTTTGCAAAGGAATTCCGATAGATTTTTCAATGGTACGACGCTTTTCCAAAGATTTTCTCGGACTAGGTTAAAGACCAAGTTTTTGGATGACAGCCTAACCATTACCATGGGACGTTGGCCCACTGGAAAATTAAATAAATTACCAAGTTGTATGAATTATTTAGGATTTGATCCTGGTCGGGATAAATGCGGGGTGGCGGTGATGACTGGCGATCGCCAAATTTTGTACCATGAAACCATTGCGGCCCAGGAAGTGCCCCAGCGACTGCCGGCCCTGTGTGAGCAGTATCAAGTGGAGCAAGTAGTAATGGGGAATCAAACCACCGCTAAACAATGGCAAAAACAATTGCAAAGTTACTTACTCCCAGCCATGGCCCTGGCATTGGTGAACGAAAAAAACAGTACTGTGGAAGCCAGGCAAAGATATTGGCAAATGTATCCTCCTCAGGGATTAGGGCGTTTGGTGCCCTTGGGTTTGAGGACTCCCCCCCGCCCGGTGGATGATATTGTTGCTATTTTGTTGATTGAGCGTTATCTGGATTTGGATAGCGGCCGTTGCTAGGGGACAAATTTTTATGGATTGGTGGAAAAAACTGCGGCGCAATAGCCTGGCTCGTTGGGGTGCCATACTACTATTGTTGTTTTACGTCGCTGTCATTGGAGCGGATATTTTTGCCCCCTATAATCCCTACAACGCCCAAGTGGATGGTTCCCTACTGCCTCCCACCCAAATCCATTGGCGATCGCCGGGGGGGAAATGGATCGGGCCCACCGTTTACCCCACCCGCCAGTTACCCACCGATTTAGAAACGGGATTAAGACCTTTAGAGATAGATTTCAGCCAACCTTCCCCAGTCCGCCTTTGGGTCCAAGGGGATAGTTACGTCTGGGGACAAATTAAATTACCCTTACCCCCCAGTTTTGCCCCAGTGGAAATTTTTCCGGGTATCCCAGGCGATCGCCATTTAATTGGTACCTTAGGGCCGGGTAAGCTCAACTTATTGGGGACAGACGAACAAGGAAGGGATCAATTTAGCCGTTTATTATTTGGTGGCCGCATTAGTTTATTCATTGGCTTGATTGGGATTACCATTTCCTTTCCCCTGGGCATGGTGGTGGGAGGCATTGCTGGATACTTCGGTGGTTGGTTAGACGTGGTTTTAATGCGTCTAGTAGAAGTGCTGATGACCATCCCTGGCATTTACCTGTTGGTGGCCCTAGCGGCGGTGTTACCTCCTGGTCTGAGCAGTGCCCAAAGGTTTTTGCTCATTGTGGTAATTACTTCTTTCATTAGTTGGTCTGGGTTAGCTAGGGTAATTCGAGGTCAAGTGCTTTCCCTCAAACAACAGGAATACGTCCAAGCCGCCAAAGCCATGGGGGCCGGGGCACCAAGGATTATTGTGCGCCACATTTTGCCCCAAACCGCCAGTTACATTATTATTTCCGCCACGTTGGCAGTGCCCGGATTTATTGTGGCCGAATCAGTGTTGAGCTTGATCGGCCTGGGCATTCAACAACCGGATCCTAGTTGGGGAAATTTACTTTCCATTGCCACCAATGCTTCTATCTTGGTGTTGCAACCTTGGTTGGTCTGGCCCCCCGCAGTACTAATTATTTTGACTGTCTTGGCCTTTAATCTATTGGGAGACGGCCTGCGAGATGCCCTAGATCCCCGCAGTTTAGGGGAATAATAGAGAAAAATTTGCTCAATGGGGGCTGGGGAAGATTTATGGTTGCCAAGCTCGACAGCAGAGCACCGATCAATCCCTATCCCTAAAAAGATTTAGTTTAATCATTGGCCAAAATTGATCTCACCGCTCAGGCTCTAACGGGAGTCCTCTTTTGACATTTGGTATAGATTTTATCTATCTGTATCATTGCCTGAAGTAAAAACCAGCCCTAGAATATTCTCTATGGAAATCTATTTTAAATAGACTAAAGACTATGACTAACCCATTTTTGGGGATATTGAATAATGCAAATAACTAACAAAATTCATTTTAGGAACCTGCAGGGGGACCTTTTTGGCGGGGTTACAGCGGCGGTTATTGCCCTGCCCATGGCCTTAGCCTTCGGGATTGCTTCCGGAGCAGGGGCTACGGCCGGACTCTGGGGGGCGGTGATCGTAGGGTTTTTCGCGGCCTTATTTGGCGGCACCCCCACCTTAATTTCCGAACCGACTGGGCCCATGACGGTGGTGCAAACGGCGGTTATTGCTAGTTTAGTGGCGGCAGATCCCGACAATGGCTTGGCCATGGCCTTCACTGTGGTAATGATGGCGGGGTTGTTCCAGATTGCCTTTGGTCTGCTCAAATTGGGCAAATATGTCACCATGATGCCCTACACAGTCATTTCCGGCTTTATGTCCGGCATTGGGATTATTTTGGTGATTTTGCAACTGGCTCCCTTTCTTGGCCAAGCTAGTCCCAAGGGAGGGGTAATCGGCACCCTCCAGGCCCTCCCTAACCTAGTAAGCAATGTCAGGCCGGTGGAAACCCTATTGGCGCTCATGACGGTGGGCATTATTTGGTTTATGCCTTCCCGTTGGAAAAAGTTTGCTCCGCCCCAATTGGTGGCTTTAGTGTTGGGGACAATTATTTCCATCACCCTATTTGGCGATCTGGATATCCGTCGCATTGGGGAAATTCAGGCCGGTTTGCCCGCTCTACAGCTACCAGTGTTTCAGGCTGATCAATTACAGAGAATGCTGATTGATGCGGCTGTTCTGGGAATGCTGGGCTGTATTGATGCCCTCCTGACTTCGGTGGTGGCTGATAGCTTGACCCGCACAGAACATAACTCCAACAAGGAATTAGTCGGCCAGGGCATCGGCAATGTAATGTCCGGTTTATTTGGTGGCTTGGGGGGAGCTGGGGCCACCATGGGGACGGTGGTAAATATCCAGTCCGGGGGACGCACAGCTCTGTCTGGCTTGATCCGGGCGATGGTGTTGCTGGTGGTAATTTTAGGCGCAGCTAAATTGGCGGCTACCATTCCCCTAGCCGTATTGGCTGGTATTGCGTTCAAAGTTGGGGTGGACATTATTGATTGGGGGTTCCTCAAGCGGGCTCACCATGTCTCCATCAAAGGGGCCTTGATTATGTATGCCGTCATTGTCCTGACGGTGTTGGTGGATTTAATTGCGGCAGTAGGTATTGGTGTATTTATTGCCAATATTCTCACCATTGACCGTATGAGTGCGTTGCAGTCCAAAGCTGTGAAAAGTATTAGCGATGCCGACGACGAAATTCTCCTTTCCGCCAATGAGAAACGTTGGCTAGATGAGGGCAATGGCCGGGTCTTGCTTTTCCAACTCAGTGGCCCAATGATTTTTGGGGTGGCCAAGGCGATCGCCAGGGAACATAATGCCATTCAAGAATGTGCCGCCATTGTTTTTGATCTGAGCGATGTGCCCCATTTGGGAGTAACCGCTTCCCTGGCCCTGGAAAATGCCATTGAAGAAGCGGCGGAAAAAGGTCGGGCCGTTTACATTGTGGGGGCAACAGGGCAAACCAAGCGACGCTTGGAAAAATTGCAAGTGTTCCGCTTTGTTCCTGAAAGTAATTGCTATGACGACCGTTCTGAAGCTCTCAAGGACGCTGTCCTAGCTTTGGGACCTCATGAAAGTGAGGACTCCCCTTCCAGTTCTTCCGTCCAGACCACATACTGATTTCTGCCCCGGCGTTTTGCTTCATACAGGGCCATATCCGCTTGTTTGATAAGGGTCCTGGAGATGAGTTCCTTGGAGGGAAACTGGGTGCCGATGCCCAAACTGATTGTGATTTGCCCACTAATGGGGGAAGCTTCATGGGCGATCGCCAATTGGCTGATGGCTTGAATGATTTTCTCGGCAACCATAATTGCCCCCTTGGTGTCGGTTTCGGGCAAAAGCACCGCAAATTCTTCCCCCCCAAAACGGGCCACTAAGTCCGCTGGCCGACTGGCAGCTTTTCTAGCTGCTTGGGCCACCCTAATTAAGCACAGATCCCCCTCCGGATGGCCATAGCGGTCATTGTAATTTTTGAAGCAATCTATATCAAACATGATTAAGGATATGGGCACTTGAGCCCTAGATAATCTCCGCCACTCTTGTTTAATGCGGACATTAAAGCAACGACGGTTAGCAATCTTCGTCAACCCATCAATATCTATTAATTGACTTAGTTTTTTATTAAACCTTTCTAGCCGAATTTGAGCTTTTTGTAAGGTTTGCTCCGCTGTTTCTGCCCTTTCTTTGGCTTTAATTAATAAATATTCTTCTTCTTTGCGATCAGTAATGTCTTTAATATAGCCATGCCAAATGGTTCCTCCATCGCTTTCCCTCCGGGGCGTGGCGTAGCCTAATACCCAGATCACTCGTCCATCAGCAAAACAAACTCGATACTCGTAATACCAGGGAGTTAGGTTTGCTGCAGACTCATAAATGGATCGGGAAACTCCTGGCAATTCATCAGGGTGCAACACGTTAAAAACTGGGGTGGCATCTTCTTTTACCTCCTCAGGGCTAACTCCATAAATTTTCCGAATCCCCTCACTGGCATAGGGAAAGTGAAAAGTACCATCGGGACGCATGCGAAACTGATAGATTACCCCCGGAATATGGCGAGCTAATTCCTGCAAACGTTGTTGGGATTCCAACAGATCAGTAATATCAGCGGAAATACCCAATAAATATTGCGCTTGACCGGATGCGTCACAAATAGGGATTTTTTTAGTGTGTAAAATACGTATCCCTTCGTGGCAGGTTTGGATAACTTCCATGGGGATATCTTGAACTTCTCCAGATAGTAAAACTTGCCTATCCTCTTGGATAAACCATTCAGCCCGCTCCTGAGGAAATAGCTCATAATCATTTTTTCCTAACACTTCTTCTTTCGTATAACCGATTAAACTTTCACCAGCTTTATTTAATTCTAAAAATCTCAGAGTTTTTGCATCTTTAACAAAGATCATGTCAGGAATATTTTCCACAATGGAAGCAAGAAAAGTTTTAATTTTTTCCAACTCTATTTCCGCTTCTTTCCGTTGGGTAATATCCTGAGCTGTGCCTAAGGTTTGCCAAAGTTGTCCTGTTTCTGTGCGGGTAAAAACTAAGTCTCGGCTTAGGAGCCAGCGCCATTGTTGTCTAGCATCTCGGACACGATACTCAATTTCAAGTATTTCACCGTCCCTTAATTTTTGACAATTTTCAATGGCGGCTAAAATTCGTGGCAAGTCTTCTGGATGGCAAATATTTGTAAACAAGCTGGCCCCCATTGTTTTAATTTCTTCTGGAGAATAACCTAAAAATTCAGCAACAGAACGATTACTATAGATATTGGCTTGCTTAATATGGTCATATATGTATAGAAGGCTGGGGGTTGCTTCGGCAATGCTTTCAATAAATTTTTGACTTTGTCTTAATTCCAGTTGGGTTTCTTTCAGGGCTGAAATATCCCGACCAACGGACTGAATTTCAATTAATTGACCCTTGTCATTGAAAATTCCCCGACTAACCCATTGGGTGTAACCTAATACTCCTCCTGCCCTTTTATCCTGATTTTCATTGATAAATTGTGGCTGTTCTGGGGTTAAGCAGGCTATTTTGTCCAGCACTATTTTCAAGTCTTCTTCAACAATGAAGTCTAGCCATTGCAAGCCGATTACCTCGGGTAAAGCAAGCCCTAGGGCTTGACAAAGGGCATCGTTGGCAAAGGTGATGGTGGTATCTGGTTGGGAGCGTAAAATAAAATCTGTCTGACTTTGTACTACTTGCCGATATAGTTCTTTGGAGCCTTGGAGTTCTTCCTTGGTTTGTGCCAGGGATTGTTGTAACCGGAGGGCCATACCATTGATGGCTTTGGCAAGCTGCTGAATTTCGGCAATGGCCACTGGTTGTGTTATGGTGCCGTGGGAAGTGCCTTGGGCTAAATTTTGACTGGTAGTAACTAGTTTTCGTAGGGGTTCAATGACTAAACGAGCAATGTAGAGACTAGTCAGGGCGGGAATTAAAAAAATGATAATGCCCAGAACTAGAAAAAGATAGACATTATTATTAAGTTGACCGAAAAAATCTAACGATAGCGCGGAAAAGACCAAAACTGCCATAACCAGCAAAACTTGCAGCACTAAGGGGAGAATTAGTACCCAATACAAAGGAATATGTTTTTTGGGCAAAAAATCAGCCAATGCCGGTTAGGAAAATTTGTATGTCAATAAATAAAACAAAACGACTGAAAAGTTAATGGCAGTCATCCACCACTATGGTAATTTGTTTTTCGGGCGATCGCCTGTGGGTAAAGAATTAATTTACAGAGCGAATCGGCCCCATTTAGTTGACCTTCGAGCGAAATTCTGGGGGCTTGGCAACTGGGCAGTTTTTCCGGTCAGCAATTATGGTTGCAAGGGATTCACCATGGCTGATTAGATAAGAATACGGGGTAGACGGTGTTTGAAGCCACAGAGAATTTCCCAGGATATGGTGCCCAAAGTAGAGGCCCAATGGTCTGCGGTGATTTGGCGATCGCCGTCTTGGCCAATCAGGGTAACCACTTCCCCCACTTGGGGATCATCAATGCCCCGTAAATCCACCATCATTTGATCCATGGTGATGGCCCCGATTTGTCGCACTGGTTGGCCCCGCAAAAGCACTTCCAATTGATTGGAAAGATTACGGGGGACACCGTCCGCATAGCCAATGCCCACTACTGCCATGGGCATGGTTTCTTCACTAACGAATTGGTGACCGTAACTAACGCCGGTGCCGGGGGGAATGGTTCTGATCTGGGTGATTTTGGCCCGCACTGTTAATACGGGTTTTAGGTCCAGGCAATCGCCTAGGTGGGGAGCAGGATAAAGGCCATACAAACCTAAACCTACCCGGACCATGTCGTAGTGCCAAGCCTGGCCGTGGAGGGTGGCCGCAGAATTAGCTAAATGTAATTTGGGTATGGGTAATCGGGCTTGACGCAAACTGGCGATCGCCTTGGCAAATCTTTCCTGTTGCTGGAGCATGGTGGCGGTGTTGGGGTCGTCCGCTGTGGCCAGATGGGAATATAAACTAGCTAGCCGTAGCTGGGGCAAAGATTGCACCAAACCAACAAAGTTCGCCGCCTGGGGCCAGGGAGTACCCAACCTAGTCATGCCCGTATCCAGCTTGAGATGTACGGGTAAAACCTTACCCAACTTAAGCAAAATATCGTTGAACAATTGGGCCTGTTCCGGGGAGCAGAGGGTGGGCTGTAGTCGCCAATGGGCAATGGCTTCAATTTCCTCTGGGCTATTAATACCTCCCAAAAGCAAAATCGGGGCGGTGATGCCCGCTTCCCTCAGTTCGATGCCCTCCCCCAAAGTGGCGATCGCCAACCAATCAGCCCCGGCCTGTAAAGCAGTTTGGGCTACCCGGACTGCTCCATGGCCATAGGCATCGGCTTTGACCACCGCCATCAAATTAGTTTTTGGCCCCACATACTGGCGGAACTGCCGGACGTTATGCACCAACGCCGCTTGGTCAATTTCCACCCAAGCCCGCTGACGAATCAATTCAGCTAAACGGTAGCCGGATAACGTTGACGAAACCCTAGAGGCTTGCTCCGGGGAAGATTTAACGTCTCGACTCAAGACCATAAAGTTTACTCCTCTGCACCCAAATTCCCCAAGGGGATACGCCTAAGATAAGGGCAAAGTTGGAAAAGTTCCAGTTCCCTAGGATAGAAATTGGCTTACTCCGACCAAAATTTCTCTGACCGATGAATTTCACGAGTAAAGAAAAATGCAGCAACCACAAAAGCCACTGCATTTCCCCGTATTTGCTACCCTGAGGTAGAAAGACGCATAAAGAATATCTACTTATTCTTATTCTCAGACTATTCTTAGCCCAAAGACGGAAAAACTAAATTTCTTTGTTGACGAAAGGTAAGAGAGCCACCAAACGGGAGCGTTTCACTGCGGTGGTCAAGTCCCGTTGTTGTTTAGCAGTCAAACCAGTGATGCGTCGGGGGAGAATTTTACCCCGTTCAGTGATGAATTTACGCAATAATTCCGTGTCTTTATAGTCAATCGGCTGATTGGGGGGCAGGGGAGAAAGGCGTTTACGGTAGTAGTTCATGGAGATTAGCGAAGATGACTTGATAGGGTGCTAGTTTGGGCATCTCGGTTACAAAGCGGATACCGAACTAAGGAAAATGTTCACAGACCAGGGAAATTATTTGGTTTCCTTGTGGATAGTGTGTTTGTTGCAGTGGGTGCAGAATTTTTTCAGTTCCAACCGGGCGGTGGTGTTACGACGATTTTTCATCGTGGTGTAACGATTAACGCCATTGGAACGCTTGTCGGGGTTACTGCGGCACTCGGTGCATTCTAGGGTGATGACGAGGCGTGCCCCCTTACCTTTTTTAGCCATAACTGTTGCGGGAAGGAATACGGTAATTTATACGCAAACTCTGATTATTGCACAAATTAGTCTTGGGACAAAATCTGCCCCTGGTCATTGGCCGTCAATTTTTGGCAGGGGTAAAGCCGAACACTTCGCCGTAGAAAGCAAGTTCTGACTCCAGGGCTTTTTTAATGTTGGCGGCCATGCGGAAGCCATGTTGTTCTTCGGGAAAGGCCACATATTCCACCTTAATGCCTTTGGCTTTGAGGGCTTGCACCATCATTTCCGTTTGGTTAGGGGGCACAACTTTGTCCTCCAAGCCCTGGAAGAAAATCACCGGGCAAGTAAGCTGGTCTGCATGGTTCACTGGCGATCGCCGTTCGTATAAATCCTTTCTTTCTGGATAGGGGCCAATTAGGCCGTCGAGGTAACGGGCCTCAAATTTGTGGGTATCGGTGGCCAGGGCAGTCAAATCGCTCACACCGTAATAACTAGCCCCGGCTTTAAAAACGTTGTGGAAAGTCAGGGCTGCCAGGGTAGTGTAGCCCCCCGCACTACCACCGGAAATGGCCAGTTGCTCCCCATCCACCAAACCTTGGTCTGCCAGGTAACGGGCCGCATTGACGCAATCCGCCACATCAACAATGCCCCACTGACCATTTAGCCGTTGACGATAATCCCGGCCATAACCCGTACTGCCACCGTAATTGACATCCACATAGGCAAAGCCTCGACTAGTCCAATACTGAATTTTTAAACTCAGAGAATTACCGGCCGCCGCCGTAGGACCACCATGGCTTTTGACCAACAGGGGAGGCAGGGCATCGGAGGGGCCTCGGAAATCACCGTTGGTGGGGGGATAGTACCAGGCGTGGGCGGTTTGACCATCATCACCGGAAAAACTGATGGCTTGGGGCTGGGCAAGGTAGGCTGGGTCAAGGGTAAAATCACTAGCCACTTTGAGAATTTCTGTTTCTTGGGCCTCCACTGCTAGGGCAACCACGGCGGATGATGTGGTGGGACCACTGCCAATGAACCAGAGAGTTTTGCCGTCACTACATAAAGAAGAGTAATTGCTGTAGGGCAGTCCCAAAATGCTTAACTGTTTACGGGAGGGTTTCAGTTTGCCCAACTGCCAAGCGCCATCCTGGGTGAAAGTACAAAGAATCGTGTCGGTATCGACAAAGGTATAGCTCCGTAAACCAAATACCCAATGGGGATAGGCAAATTCTGCATCGAGGGGAAAAACGTTATCCACTTCCCCTTTGTGATAGCGGTATAGGTTCCACCAATCAGTCCGATCGCCAACAAAATATAAACTGCCGTCGGGGGACCATTGGGGTTCATGGATGGATTCATTACCTGCCTGGCCAGCAATGATTTTAAGATTACTGAGGTTCCCTGCTTGGTCAATGTCGGCCAACCATAGTTGGGTCGCATCCCAGGGCATATGGGGATGGTCCCAGGTAATCCAAGCCAATTTCTGCCCGTCAGGACTGAGGCGTGGGGAAGAATAAAAATCATGGACCGTGGCGATCGTCGTGACCTCTCCATTTTCTAGACTAATGGCGGCGAGAAAATTTTCCGGCTCCTTTGCTTCTGAGTGATGACGTTCACCAACGGCAATTAATCTTTGTCTGGGTTGATCCAAAACAAAATCAGCAAAACGACAGTCTGGTCTGTTGGTCAATCGTTGCGGTTCTTGCCCAACGCCTTGGACGTAAACCTGTTGATCGCTGAAATTACTGAAATAAACCCCATCCGCCGTGACCAAAAAGGCTCCGCCACCATATTCGTGTACCCTGGTGCGGACATTGAAAGGGGCCGGAGTGACATCCCGCACAGTGCCATCGGGTTGCCGGTGAACTAGAACATTACGCCCTTTTTCTGCCGGCCTCGCTTCTAGCCAAAAGACATCTTCACCGCTGTTTTGCACTGCCCCCAAACCAATACTCCCCGCCAACAACGCATCGGCCGTAATTGGCGATCGCCAGGAACCATAGGGGGCAATCTGTTTAGTGGTCATGGAAATCACAGGAGAGGGGAAACTAGTTACCCTTTCAGGATACAGAAGCAGGCACCAACTTTTCCTGTTCGCTCCAGAACCACTTAATGGTTTTGGCCAAACCCTGATCCAAACTGGTCAGTTGTAAATCCGGCATTAGGCCATGGAGTTTTTTCACCCCCAAGCATTTTGATTTGGCCCCCACGTAACGGCTGGTATCGAATTCAATCAGGTTAAAGTCGTAGTCCACTTCCTGGCAAATTAATTCCGCAAAGCGACGAATGGTAAATTCTTCCCCCGCGCCAATATTGACTAAATCGTTATCCACCATGGCCGCCAGTTCCAGGGCAATGCGGGCAAAATCCTCTACAAAGACCAATTCCCGCCGCTGATAACCGTCCCCCCAGAGAGTAACCGTTTCGCCGTAGAGCTTACCCCGAATAATTTTGCGAATCAGGTCAAAAATAAAATGCATCTGCCGCCCATCGGTATGGTATCCGGGGCCGTATAGGGTAGAAGGTACTAAGCAGAGATATTTGAGCCCATACTGTTTTTGCAATGCCAACGCCCCCGCATAAAGCATCCTTTTGGTCATGGCGTAGGTGAACAAACTATCAATGGGTAAACCAGTGAGGTAATATTCCTCCTCCAAGGGCAAATTAGGATCATAGGCGCAACTAGTGCCCATAAAAATCAACTTCGCCTGGGGTTGTTGACTATGCCACCAATCTAGAACGTTAGTGTTTAATTTTTGGTTGATCAGCCACTGTTCCCCCGGATGGGACAAACAAAAATCCCCCGCTTGGGTCCAAGCAGCCAGGTGATAAATTTGGTCAAAACTGCCCTTGGTAAACTGATGTAGGGAATCCGGTTGGGTCAGGTCACAGTTACGGGAATTGATTTTGGTTAGCTCATGACCCTGGGCCTCTAGTTGATTGCAGAGGGTTGTGCCTAAAAAGCCCGTGCCGCCGGTGACCAAAATTTTCATCCGTTTATCCTTAAAAATACTGAAACTTTTCTTGCCCTATCATCATACAAGAGAGAGCGTTGGACTATTTCACATCTGTGACCATGCCATTTTAATTATAATAAGTATTATTGTCTTTTATATTTCACTCTTTAATATTTCCTCGTGTCTTTTCTTTTTTCTGGCTTGCATCCAGATAATGGAGAGAAATGAATGATGGAACTCAATTTTTTCCTTCGAAATCAGAACTTATGTGTTTATAGTCCAAGTACAATTTTCTCGAAGGGTAAGTTAGCCAAATCGACGGTAATTAAACTTCTAGTTAGTGCGCTTGCTGTTGTGTTCATGGGGTCGGAAGCTACTGGTGCAGAACCAGAATGTAAGGCGATCAATCGGGAGGTTTTAATGTCCCATGGAATGACTTTCAACGAGGATGACAGTTGCCGCCAGACCGATGACCCTTATGAATTTCCTTCGCGAGTGTTTATTCGTCCAGATCCGGACCGTGTTCGCCGTTGGCAGAATGAAGATGGTAGGCTTTTTTGGTCAACGGCCACTCCTCCCGGAGCAAATCCGGCCGACGCTGGACAGTGTGTGAATGTTGAGCACTTCAGGCCCGTTATAGGAATAACGCCAGGGGAGCTGAATTTTTTGGGATTAAAACCAACTGAAAATCAGGTTGTTATTGCCAATGTGCGGGACTTAGATGGTTTTGCCATTGCGGTCTTTTCTCGCGATTCAATTGCAGACATGATTTTTCAAGTTGTTGAGGCGGATGTACCAGTATTAGGTCGTTTAGGCATTCACTCCCAGGTTCGCATGAGGCTTAAACCCGGTCACCAGGTTTTACTCCATCACCAATGGCCATATGAAGCAGTGCCTTACAAGATTGTTGATGAGTTGTTTTTTTCTATTCACGGCGTGGGCTCTGGCCAGGAAATAGGACGAATTAATTACAACCCGAAACTTCTTTTAAGTGTGCTTGACGGCTCCCGTTTACTTGTTTTCGCGATCCACACAAGGGAATTTCGCCTATGGGACACGTATGCGCGGTTGAAAAATGCAAATATTAATCAGTATCCTCTTCAGTTGAACCATAACGAAATCAATAGATATATAGACAAATTTCTTCGTATTTCGTCAGAGAGTCGCCTAAATAAGCACTATTTGCTCACGGAGCGGAATTGCACGAATGGGCAGTTTAGGTTGCTTGAGTATGCCAAGGGCCATCAGTTTCAGCCAGATTGTTTGTGGCCCCCTTGGACAAATGGAACTATCCATCCAGACAAGTCGGCGGAAGCCCTGCGGACAAGGGGATTAATTGCGCCTGATGAGGTGAATGCTATTGGTCATTACGAGGAGGAGCCGGCTGTTCTTGAGCTACTTCAATCTTGGGGTTTTCTTTAAAATTCATCGAGGGAACTAGACAAAATTGATGGGAGGTTAAGTACAGGTTAACGAAAGCTAAATGGGCTATGATCTGTCCACTTCGATGGCACAGAGTTGGGAGCAATGACCCATGGGGCAAAAAAATGAAGCGGTTATCTTAATCGGAGCTTTAGCCATTACCGGAGTGGTGGTGGCAGGGGGCGGTTGGTGGCTATGGCAACGCTTCCAAACAGGTGGTGAAAACCCAGGAGAGATGGTTAACGAACCAGGGCAGTTACCTCCTCCCCCAGAATTGCAAGCTTCCGATGCGTTTGTGGCGCCAACCCAAGTTCCAGCGGGGACAAAAGTTACCATTGATGGCTCTACTAGTATGGTCAACATCAATGAGGCCCTGAAGGCTCAATTTCAGCAAACTTTCCCCGGCACAGTGGTGCAAACCGATGCCCAGGGCACCGACAAGGGCGTTGTGAACCTAATTTTGGGCAAAGTTGATCTATCTGCTAGTTCCCGTCCCCTCACTTCCCAGGAACAGGCCCAAGGCCTTGCGGCGGTGCCGGTGGCCAGTGACACGATCGCCGTTATGGTGGGCAGGCAAAATCCCTTTGCTGGAGGGTTAACTTCGGCTCAGTTGCGGGATATTTTTACGGGAAAAATTAGTAACTGGTCTGAGGTTGGGGGGCCAAACAACACTATTCAAGTAATCAATCGACCTTCTGAAAGTGGCACCCAACAAACCTTTGCCGCCCAAGTGTTGCAAGGACAAGCGTTTGGCCAGGGCGCAAATTTCCAAACTATGCCCAGGGATGCCACCACCCCGATCATTCGGGCTTTGGGTAGCAATGGCATCAGCTACGCCACCTATGGACAGGTAGAGAACCAGCAAACTGCCAGGATTGTGCCCATTGACAGCCTTAGCCCCAACCAGGAAAATTACCCCCTGCGACGACAATTATTTTATTTTTACAAAACGCCTCCCTCACCCCAGGTGGAAGCATTTTTGGGTTTTGCCACTAGCCCCCAGGGTCAACAGGCGATCACCAATGCCTTTGAATAGGTCTAATTAGTTCATATTGCGGTACTTTACATCATCTTGATTTTCATATTCATACTGGTTGTCATTCTCATACTGATCGTCTTGTTCGTAATCTAAGCTATTATCATCGACGGATTTTTCGTCAGTTAAATCCTGATAATTTTCCTGATTCATATTTTCGTAATCCTTCCGGTCCGCATCTTCGTAACCCATGGGATTATTGGGATTTTCCTCTTCTCCCGCCTGGGCCAGCACGGGAAAGAACACCAACGCCGCAGTTAACAAACTCAGTAAAGTTACCAACAAAAAAGTAGGCGATCGCCGGGTTTGATCGGTGGAAGTAGTAACCATGGCGTTAATGTCCTCTGAAGGGATGAACATGATCAAATTTTGACGCAATCCTGCCATTTAACGTTGCCGCCCTCTTCCACCAAGGCAGTGTTGCCCTTGGACCAAACGGTGATGAAACCATTGCTGTATTTATTCCCAGAGGCCGATTCCGCTTGGGGTAAAACCACTGTGCGACCATCCGGCAGGGTAACCTGAATGGCAGATCCTTCCACCATTTTAATTGTCAATGTTTCGGTTGGGGAGCAGTAGTAAGTTTGGGTCTCCTGGGCATAGCTAGGTATCGCTAAACCCAAGCCACCAAGAATTAGGGCCACTAGGACAACTTTAGCTGGGCGACCCCAGAGAGCGGAATAGGAATTTTTCATAACTAATCGTGTCAATCACGCCTCCAAATACTGTGGCTGTTTTGACCAGCTACCCTGATTCTATGACCGGCGATGGTCTTCCTAGCCCTGCCACAGACCACTTCCCTAAACGGCTGATATGTTGACGATCTAGGCTTTTTTCCCGTCCTCCAACTCCTCAAAGGCGGCCAAAATTTCCTCCAAGGCGATCGCCATATGGGTCCAGTGGGTGCCTCCTTGGCAAAAAACGGTGTAGGGTTCCCGCAATGGTCCGTCGGCGGACAACTCGGAAGTACTGCCGTCAATAAATGTGCCCCCAGCCATCACCACTTCACTGGCGTAACCAGGCATAGCGGCGGGTACGGGTTGAAGATAGGAACTAATGGGGGAAGCTCCTTGTAGAGCCCGGCAAAAAGCCAATAATTTTTCTGGACTGCCCAACTGAATGGCTTGGATCACATCCCGGCGGGGAGATAGGGGCGCAGGATTAACCGGGTAACCCAATTGGTCAAACACATGGGCCAGCAGATGGTTACATTTCATCGCTTCCCCCACCATTTGGGGGGCAAGGAAGAGGCCTTGGAATAACAGACGATTTTGGTCAAAAGTGGCTCCCCCTTCCCGGCCAATGCCTGGGGCAGTCAATCTATAGGCCCCCGCTTCCACCCATTCCTCTTTCCCGGCTAGGTAACCCCCTGCCGTAACAATGGTGCCCCCAGGATTTTTAATCAAAGACCCAGCCATCAGATCCACTCCGATCGCCGTCGGTTCCACTGTCTCAATGAATTCCCCGTAGCAATTGTCCACAAAACAAAGGGTGCGAGGATTTTGGGCTTTAACAATTTCGATAATTCTGGCAATGTCGGCGATCGCCAAACTGGGGCGCCAACTGTAACCACAGGAACGTTGGATTAAAACTAAGCGAGTTTCCGGACGCACTGCAGTTTCTAGCCCTTGCCAATCCACCGTGCCGGCCGCCGTGAGGGGCAATTGACGATAAGAAATGTTAAAGTCAGCGAGGGAGCCTTGACAACTTCCCCTAAGACCAATCACTTCTTCGAGGGTGTCGTAGGGAGAGCCCACCGCCGACAGTAGTTCATCCCCCGGTCGCAAAATGCCGTACAACGCACAGGCGATCGCATGGGTTCCGGACACAAACTGTACCCGTACAGCGGCCGACTCTGCCCCCATCACCTGAGCAAAAACCCCGTCCAGAGTATCTCTGCCTAGGTCATCATGGCCATAACCACTCACCCCGGCGAAGTGCTGTACCCCTACCCGATGGTGCCGAAATGCCTCTATGACTTTGTACAGATTTTCCTTGACCTTTGCGTCGATTTCCGAAAAGATTGGGACTAGGTTTTCTTCTGCTTGTTTAAGGAAGCTGGAATATTTCATTAAGACATTATTTAACTTTTGATGTTATTTGGGAATTCCCCTTAAACTATCTTTCAATCTTCGAGATCATCACCGATTCGATTTTCTTGGATGGTTGGTAAATCCCGGCGATGTTAAACCCATTAAACATTGAATACCTATATTTAAGCAAACTTTTTGACAATAGTTTAATCGTTTTTAACAAGCGCCAATTATTCCGTTTTTTCGTTAGGTTTTTTTTCATGACTGCTGCTCTTCCCAACGATTCCAAGCCCAAGTTGACTCCAGCTTGGACTGTGATCTTCTTTTTTACCTCCATTCATTTGGTGGCCCTGTTGGCTTTCCTGCCCCAGTTTTTCAGTTGGAAAGCAGTGGGGATGGCTTTCTTGCTCTATGTAATTACCGGCGGCATTGGCATTACTTTAGGTTTTCACCGTTGTATTTCCCACCGCAGTTTCAATGTTCCTAAATGGTTAGAGTATATTTTCGTAATCTGTGGCACCCTAGCCTGTCAGGGGGGCGTATTTGAGTGGGTCGGCTTACACCGTATGCACCACAAATTTTCTGACACCACCCCGGATCCCCACGATTCTAATAAGGGTTTTTGGTGGAGTCACATCGGCTGGATGATGTTTGAAATTCCTGCTAAAGCTGATATTCCCCGCTACACCAAGGATATCCAAGACGATAAATTTTATCAATTTTGCCAGAATAATCTAATTCTTATCCAGGTCGCCCTAGGCTTGATTTTATTTGCCTTAGGGGGCTGGCCCTTCGTTATTTGGGGCATTTTTGTCCGCCTAGTGTTTGTTTTCCACTTCACTTGGTTTGTCAACAGTGCCACCCATAAGTTCGGCTACGTTAGCCATGAATCCAATGATTATTCCCGCAATTGTTGGTGGGTAGCATTGTTAACTTTCGGTGAAGGTTGGCACAATAATCACCACGCCTATCAGTACTCTGCTCGCCATGGTTTGCAATGGTGGGAAGTGGATTTAACTTGGATGACCATTAAATTCCTATCTTTGCTGGGGTTAGCCAAGGATATTAAACTTCCTCCGGAAACTGCGATGGCCAACAAAGCCTAGGAAATGATTTGAACATGATTCAGACATTTTCTGATCATCACTAAGGTTTCCCCATAAGCAACCGTTTCCCTGTTGACTTCATTAAGTTCAGCGGGGATTTTTGTTGCTATTAACTAGGGCAATATTAGTAATAAAAATACTCCTGGCGATAACGTTGATGGTGCCAATTATTATCCCTATCCCGACGCTCCCAACCGTCCACCCTACAGTTGATGCAATTACTACCGCCATTGATGATGGTTAATTCGTCCTTGCCCCGGTAATTACGGTTGTGGCCTCTGTAGTAACTATTAGGATAGGTATCGCTGCGATTAGGCATAAAGATCGGTTGGCTAAAACCAGGAGTGCCAATACGATCGCCAGGGTTATTGTAGTTGTTGTAGCGATTGTAGTTACGAAATTGGGCGTTGGCGTTGGGGGCTAGACTGGCCAAAATCCCAAGGGTGGCGATCGCCGTCAGTAGATAGTTCCGTTTCATAGATTTATCCTCCGAGTGAATGGGCTATGGGCTGCGTGTAAAGGGTCCGATGTTTTCTTGATCTTTTCCCCACTGTCCAATTAACCCGGACCAATACTAGTTTCCTTCTTCTATCCTAGATCGCCCCCAGGGTAAACAGCAGAGGCAAAGAAATACAAAAGGTTACAAATCTGGGGAAAGGGGAAAAATTTTTGCGACAATCATCAACGTTGGGCCCAAGCCATTAAAGACTTTGACGGAGAACCATGTCAGATACCATTGAATCCATCCTGCAGGAAGAGCGACTGTTTGATCCCCCTACAGAATTTAGTGAGCGGGCTTACGTGCGTAGTGGGCGGGAGTATGAGCAACTGTACAGCCGGGCGGCCAGCAATCCGGAGAAGTTTTGGGGTGAGCTGGCGGAGCAGGAATTACATTGGTTTAAAAAATGGGACCAGGTTTTGGATTGGCAACCTCCCTTTGCGAAATGGTTTGTGGGGGGTCAGTTAAATATTTCCCATAACTGTTTGGATCGGCACTTAACCACCTGGCGGCGCAATAAGGCGGCCATTATTTGGGAGGGGGAACCGGGAGATTCCCGGATAATTACCTATGCCCAACTCCATCGGGAAGTGTGTCAGTTTGCCAATGCCCTGAAAAGTTTAGGCGTGCAAAAAGGTGATCGGGTAGCAATTTATCTGCCCATGATTCCCGAAGCGGCGATCACCATGTTGGCCTGTTCCCGTATCGGTGCGCCCCATAGTGTTGTGTTTGGTGGGTTTAGTGCGGAAGCCCTGCGGGATCGATTAGTGGATGCTGAAGCCAAATTGGTCATAACTGCCGACGGTGGTTTTCGTAAAGATAAGGCGATCGCCCTGAAGCAGGAAGTGGATAAGGCCCTGGAACACGGTGCCCCCAGCGTGGAAAACGTCATCGTCGTGCAAAGAACTAAAGCCGATGTGACCATGACGGCGGGACGGGACCACTGGTGGCACGAACTCCAACCTCAACAGTCGGCCCATTGCCCAGCGGAACCCATAGACAGTGAAGATATGCTGTTTATTCTCTACACCTCTGGCAGTACTGGCAAACCAAAAGGCGTGGTCCACACCACCGGGGGTTACAACCTTTACACCCACATGACCACCAAATGGATCTTTGACCTCAAAGATACGGACGTTTATTGGTGTACCGCTGATGTGGGTTGGATTACGGGCCACAGCTACATTGTTTACGGCCCCCTGTCCAACGGTGCAACAACGGTAATGTATGAAGGGGTGCCCCGCCCCTCCAACCCCGGTTGTTTTTGGGACGTAATTGAAAGGTATGGGGTGAATATTTTCTACACCGCCCCCACCGCCATCCGAGCCTTTATTCGCATGGGGGAAGCCGTACCCAACGCCAGGGATTTATCCTCTCTCCGTTTACTGGGCACTGTGGGGGAACCCATTAACCCCGAAGCTTGGATGTGGTACCACCGGGTCATTGGCGGCGGTAAATGCCCCATTGTCGATACCTGGTGGCAAACGGAAACCGGCGGCATTATGCTCACTCCCCTACCTGGAGCTATCCCTACCAAACCCGGTTCTTGTACCAAACCTTTTCCCGGCATTGTGGCGGAAATTGTTGATTTAGATGGCAATCCCGTCGAGTCAGACCAAGGGGGCTTTTTAGTGATTAAACAACCTTGGCCCAGCATGATTCGGGATGTGTACGGCGACACCGATCGCTTCCGCCATACCTATTGGGAACATATTCAACCCAAGGAGGGACAATATCTCTACTTTGCTGGGGACGGGGCCCGCCGGGATAAAGACGGTTATTTTTGGGTCATGGGCCGGGTGGATGATGTGATTAATGTCTCTGGTCACCGTTTAGGCACTATGGAAATTGAATCGGCTTTGGTTTCCCATCCCCTCGTAGCGGAAGCGGCGGTGGTGGGTCGCCCCGATGAATTGACTGGGGAAGCCATTTTCGCCTTTGTTTCTCTGGAGGGTAACGCTGAACCCAGTGAAGAGTTGAAAAAAGATTTGGTCAAGCACGTCACTGAAGAAATTGGGGCGATCGCCAGGCCAGCGGAAATCCGTTTCACCGATGTGTTACCCAAAACCCGTTCCGGCAAAATTATGCGTCGTCTGTTGCGGAGTTTAGCCTCCGGGCAGGAAATTTCCGGGGACACTTCCACCCTGGAGGACCGGACAGTGCTGGACAAATTACGGGAGGGCTAATAGCGTGTTGGACAAATTACGGGAGGGCTAATTGGGAAATTAGATTCACTGTCACCACTTTTTCTTCCGGCTCAGCGACGGTAACTTCCAGGTCTGGGCCGAAGAATTTGGCAATTTTTTCCTGCTTTTCCTGCCAAGTTTCCAGGCTGATGAAGGGGGAGGTAAAGGTTAGGGTAAGCACGTATTTTCCCTCCCAATCCTGTTCCAAAAGACTAGTGAGTACTGGTCTTTCTTCATCCGTGGGACTCAAACCTAGGCGCTCTAGGGATTCGTCCAGATGGGCTTCCTGGCCGTAACGGTAACGGGTCACATCTTTGCGAATTTGATTTTGGGTGGGGGTGGCCAGTTGGTTTCGCAGGGCGATAATTTTTTCTGAGGTCGGTTGACTAAATGGAATAGGTTTCAACTCCGCCGCCTTAAGGGCCAAGCCCCCTAACACTAAGGGAATGCCATAGAAAAAGCCAGCCAGATTGAGGGTGGCATAGTCGAGGGCGTAGGCCACAAAGCCTGTAATGGTGAGGATTCCCCCCACCGTTAACCCCACTGCGGCCAAAGAAATTTTAGGAAGCATTTAAGTCAATATCCTTACCAAGGAAAAAAAATGGGCAAATTGTCCCACGGCAATAGTATCTACCAAAACTGAGGTCCCTAGCCACTGGGATTGGCGATCGCCAATAATAATTTCACTACCAAATAATTACATGAGTGAATGTAGCTTTACTCGCAAATTATCTTTGGGCCGGGGACTAGGGGTAACAACCAACTCTAAATTTTGCCCCGGTAACAATGTCCAATCAAATTGTTGGATTAATCGGGTGGCAAATAATTTCATTTCCAGCCGAGCAAATTCCTTACCTAAACATTCCCGTAAGCCACCGCCAAAGGGAACATGGGCAAAGGGAGGATTATGAGTTGCACTACCATCAGGAGTAAACCGTTCTGGATCAAACTTTTCTGGGTCAGGATATAAATCAGGATCGGCGTGGGTTTGGCTAATTTGATAAGAAACTAACCAGCCTTTGGGAAAATGAAAACCCTGAAATTGACAATCTTGGATTAATTCTCGAAAACCACCGCCCACAGGAGGAATTAACCGCAATACTTCTTGTAACACTTGGTCTAGATAGGGCATTTTTTTAAGAGTTTCTGCCGTCAGCTCTTGGCTTAACTGCAATTTGTTCTGTTCCTGTCTGACCCTTTCTCGAATGTCAGAATGTTGTCCCAACAATAGACAAAAAGAAGATAATGCGGAAGTTAAAGTTTCATGTCCGGCAAACAATAGCAATAAAATTTGATCCTTCAGCTCCGGCAAAGATAACGGTTGGTTATTATCATCTCGGGCGGCCAATAATATGCCCAATGCATCTTCTTCACTGGGGGGTTGCTGTTGTCGAGCTTTAATAATTTTTTCAAGCTCAGCCAATAACAAAGCCCTTGCTCGTTGGGATTTACCAAATAGGGTATTAGGTAAAGGAATTGGCAGACTAAATAGCCCTTGAATATAAGTTTCAAACCAGGGAAATAATTGAGGATTTTGACTTACTTTTTCCCCCATGAACAACGTTGCCGCCACATCAAAAGTCATTCGTCTTAATTGGGGATACCAAATCACTTCATTGGCTTTACCCCATTGCTCCAAATATCCCTGAACAATGCCATCCATTTTTGGGAGATAACTGTCCAATGTCCTGGGTAAAAAAGCTTGGTATAGAATTTTACGGCGCGAGCGATGTATTTCTCCCATTTGAGTCGCTAACGCATTAGGTCCTAACAAAATTCTGGTGCTGAGGGGCCAAGTTGCCTGAAAAGTTTCCTGCTCCTTGGTGAATAAAAATCTATTCGCTAATGCCCCAGAAATAAAAATGACATTTTTGCCAAATAAACGGGTTTTAAAAATTGGGCCAAATTGCTGCTGCCGCTTTTTACCGAAGTCCCCATCATTAAGAAAATTGAGAGTTTCTCCTAACCACGGTAAACCAAAGTCACCGGGGGGAATAGGTAAAGAATTTAAATTTGTAGGAGAAGTTATCATGGAAAGAAATAGGTTGATTTGTTCGATATTAGTACTTACGAAGCCATCATCATATCAATCAATTTTAAAACAAGATCATTGATAAAGCTTGCTCCTTCTCCTGTTCAGAAGCCGCCAGATAGTGGGACAACACATTCAAATTCTTGTGACCACTAATTTTTTGAATAACCCGGAGATTCATTCCCTTCCGACACATTATGGTTAACGTAGTCCGGCGAAAAGAATGGGTTGATGCCCCCCAACACCAATCCTGTCAGTGGTGGCCTTCAAAATTTTGTGGGCCATGGAAGAATACAGATGAAAGCCCACTCGTTTGCCCAGAAATGTATAGGACAATGGAAACCTATCGGATTGTTGAGCTTACCGGTAATCATCAAATAAAACTTGCAACATCGGGGGGCGGAGGTTGTGGCCATCGAGATTGAACATAAATTCCTGGTTAAAGATGACCGCTGGCGGAGTTTAGTCCAGGGTTATTTGTACCGTCAAGGTTACATTGCCACCCCAGATTTAACTACGCTGCGAGTCCGTACCATTGGCGATCGGGCCTATCTCACCATTAAGGGTAAAAATGCCAGCATTGCCCGCTTGGATTTGAGTATGAAATTCTTGCAGTGGAAGCCAATTAAATTTTGACAGAACTCTGTTCACCGCCCCTGATTGAAAATATCGTTATTGCCTCGATTACCATGGTAAAACCTGAGAAGTAGACGAGTTTTTGGGGGATAACCAGGGTCTAATTTTAGCGGAAGTGGAATTAACCTACACTGGTGAAAAAATAAGTCTACTTCCCTGGATCGGGGAAGAGGTAACGGATGATGCCCGCTATTACAACGTCAATTTAGCCCAACATCCCTACAAAAATTGGTGACAATTTAAACAATAAAAAATATAAGATTTTTTAAGTTTCTTTTTCTTGTTTAAATCCAAAGCATGGCCAACCAAATAATTTAAACAATCCATCAACTTTATTTTTGAAACCTTGATAAGCAGTCAACAAAATTAATTTATCTTCATTAGTAGTTTCTTTATCATCTTTGATAAAATTCTCTAAATCTGGCATCTGTGTCAAATTTGAAGCAATTAGTGCTACTAGTTCAAACTCCAGCCGATAACTTGATGGTTTTAATTCGCTAGGGCTTAAGCTAAGTGGCTGTCCACTCTCATCGCGACATCTCCTAAGAGACTCACGAATAGAAGTTAAGTTTGTAGAAGCCATCACATAGTAATTTCTGACTATTTTGCATGACAAAGAGTTTTTGCCGTGTTCTGAAAGCTTGGCGAAACTAGGACTAAATTCAGAAGAGCTGATAAATTGTTCAGCTTTGTATTTCATAAAAATCATGATCGCAAGTTTTTCTTTAAAAACACAATTACTTGTTTTTGGCGCTCTTCATTCCCCTATTGTTATTAATAGTGCTCTGAAACTAACAAATAAGCAAGATCAAATTGTGAAGAAAACGCAACAAAATGAACCATTAAGATAATTTCTGTCTATCCTGGCTGGTATATTCCAGTCTACTCAGAAATGAGTTTGTTTTATGACAAATCAGTATGTACCAAATTACTTGGCGCAATCGATCCTGGTAACTCTATTTTGTTGCTTACCCCTGGGTATTGTGGCCATTATCAAAGCATCGGAAGTTAATTCTCGTTTAGCTTCAGGGGACTATGAAGGCGCTGTAAAGGCTTCCAAGGAAGCGAAAAAGTTTTGTTGGTGGTCCTTTGGTGCCGGCATAATTTTCATTGCCATCTATTTTGTGCTAGTGGTTATTGCCGCCGTCTTTGGTCAGTAATTAAAGTTACATTTTTTGACTTTGCCTTGTTCACCATTCATTAACGAATACCATGTTTAGTTTGAAAAATTATTCCCCATCTCCATTACTATCCGCTAAGGCCAAGGAATATTTAGTATTCACTTTGGTAACCCTAACCATTGTCGTTGCTGGCACTCTTCTGTTCCTGTTTGATCCTGCTTCATCGAAATTATTTCCCCCCAGCCCCTTTCGCAGTTTAACTGGGCTGTACTGCCCCGGTTGCGGCACTTTACGGGCGTTGCATCAATTATTGCATGGCAACTTAGTGGGAGCTTTTGGCCTAAATCCTTTGATGATGATTTCCCTCCCATTTATGATTTATTCCTACGTTGCCTATGGCTTAAAAACTATTAATGGGCGGACTTTATTAGTTTGGTTTGTTCCCCCCAAGGTAATCTGGTTCATACTACAGGCGATTTTAGCTTATTGGGTGGCCAGAAATATTCCCTTTGCACCCTTCTCTTGGTTGGCACCGTAGTTTTAAAATCCAACTACATTAAACATTAAAGGTGTTTATTGTGTTAATCCTAATGATTTATGGGCATCGGTGACGGGTAAAACTGATGCCATCTTCGTGAATGCTAGTTAATTTTTGATGATTCTCGGAAAGGCGAAAATGAAAGGTATCTTTCCAAGTTTCTCCTTCTCCCGCTAATTTAGCAGTCACACGAAGATTTAGCTCATCATCCACTGTTACGGCAGTTATTTTTCCCCTCGACTCATGGAAATCGACCCAACCATCTGATAGAACTAATCTAGTGTCGTCCATGGGTAGAGCACAGTTTTTTAAATTTTCTACCCATGTGCCTTGGAAGCGCGGGGGAATGGATTGGGCCAACACCATAGTTATTCCCCCCAAAACTTGACTAAGTGTTAACCAAGAAATAGTCAATGTTTGTTTTTTTATTACCTTATTAGACATGGATAAGTAACTTTTTATGAATAGTTCCGACAAAAGTTGTGCCAAAATATCCACAACCAAAATTGATAATTAACAAAACTTTTGAACTATTTAAAAGGCAATCACCTTGTCGGATGCTGTGTCCTGGTGGGTAATTTGCTAAAATGAACCCAGTAACCGCCTTTGAGCACAGTTTCCACTCTCGGCGTCTCAAGCACTATGGGATATTTAGTTTCGTTTGTTCTTTTGGTGGTCTACGTCGGCGGGGTCTGGCGTTTTCTTTCTGGCTATCGCCACACCAATTTTAATCGTAGCTTAGCAACCCGCATCTCCCTGGCATTGCTATGGCCTGGACTGCTCCTGGTCAATCCCTCCTATCGCAAAAACTTTCAAAAAGCTCTCAAAGGTCGTTAGTCGTTAAAAGTTTGTGTGAAACGCCCCCTGGCCTAAGCTTAAGGGAAGCTACATGAAAATCCCCCGGTGTTGCTATGCCCGTATATTTCTATTGGGGCGAAGACCAATTTACCCTGCACCAAGCAGTCAAACAACTGCAGAAACGTTGTTTAGATCCCCAATGGGAGGCCTTTAATTTTGAAAAAATTCCGGGGGAACAAGCTGATGCTACCCAACGGGGTCTGGAGCAAGCCTTGACACCCCCTTTTGGTAGTGGCGATCGCCTGGTGTGGGTGGTGGACTCCACCTTAGGACAAAGTTGCGACGATGGTTTGCTGGCTAGGTTGCAAAAAAGTTTGCCCGCCATTCCCACCGACTGCCATTTACTATTCACATCCAGTAAAAAGCTCGATCGCCGACTGAAATCGACCAAATATTTGGAAGGTAATGCCACTATCCGGGAATTTGCCCTCATTTCACCCTGGAATGTGGACGCTCTCATCCATCAAATTCAGGCGATCGCCCAGGATCTGCAACTTCCCTTAGCAACGGAAACGGAAGGTTTTTTGGCAGAAGCGTTGGGTAATGACACGAGGCTAATTTGGAATGAGTTGGGCAAGCTCAAACTCTATAGCGAGAGTCAAACGGGCCCCTTAACGGTGGCCCAGGTAGAACAGTTGGTCAATACCAGCACCCAAAATAGTTTGCAATTAGCCCAGGCGATCCGGGATGGAGAAACCCCCCAGGCATTGCAATTGGTGGCAGACTTATTGCTGACCCACAACGAACCGGCTTTAAAAATATTGGCTACCCTCACCGGCCAGTTTCGTACTTGGACATTGATCAAGCTTGCTTTGGAGGCAGGGGAAAAAGATGACAAAGCGATCGCCGCCCAGGCCGATCTCAGTAATCCCAAACGTTTGTATTTTTTAAAGAAGGAATTGCGGGGCATTACCGGCGGGCAATTGCTCAAAACCTTACCCCTGTTGTTGGAATTGGAATATCAACTAAAGCGAGGAGCGGACCCCTGTTCGAGCCTACAAACTAAGGTGATTGAACTATCATCATTATTCCAGCCCATACACCGTCGCCGTTGATCTCCGTCGGTCGACAAATGGCCCTATGCTTAAAAATTGTCAATTCTTACACCTTGCCAATGAAGTCTTCGGCCCATACTTCTTTACCTCCCTGGTTAACCATTGTCGGTCGGGTTCCCTTTTTCTGCTGCTTGGCGATCGTTGGATTATTAATCGCCCTAGGCCACAATTTTAAGGAAGTGAACGATTTAAAGGAAATCGCCTTTGACATTGCCTTTTTAGATTTCCTCCATAAGGTAATTCCCGAGGCCATGGCCCCTTTTTGGATCAAAGTCTATAAAGGTACGGGGGTGGAATTGACCGCCACGATGATTGCCATCACCCTAGGTTTTTTAGCTTGGAAACGCTATTGGTCGGAGATTAAATATCTAGTTTTTGCCACCCTGGGCATTCTTTTGGTAATTGACCAAGTGTTGAAGCCCTTTTTTAACCGTACTCGACCTTTACCCCGTTTAGTGGATGTGGATGGGCGTAGTTTTCCTAGTGGCCATGCGGCGGGCGGAGTGGTGTTTTACTTCTACTTAGCTTTTTTGTTGGCGGCCCATTTTCCCCAATACCGTTGGCAAATTTATCTTGGTGCCACCCTTTGGGTCGGCTTCATTGGCATTGCCAGTATGTATTGTCGGGTTCATTGGGCAACAGATATTTTGGCTGGTTACGGAGTGGGCTTTATCTGGTTAACCCTCAGTTTGTTTTTGCTCAAGCGGGAAAAGCCTGATGTCTATTTAAAATCTCAGTAAAACTAAAGTGCCCTCAAGATTCTACCAACATGCCATAGATCAAAACTTTACAAATAAGCTCTCCCACTAACAGCGTTGAATCTGGTAATCTCATTAGTAGGCGTAATGTGTACTATTTTACCCCGGCGATCGGACGCTAATTCCTCAATCACTCCCTACTTGTTAGCGTTGCCCAATATTTTTTTCCAGTCCTATGGCCAGTTCCAAACCTCCAGCTCGCATTGTTTATCAAGAATTTGGTCCGGTGGCAGACCCCCTATCGGAGGAGCAAATTGATCTTCCCCCCCAACAGCAAAATGTCCGCATCCAAGCAACTCGTTCTGGCCGCAAAGGAAAAACGGTGACGGTAGTGAGTGGTTTGCAATTATCGGCCATGGGACAGCAAGCTCTACTCAAGGCCCTGAAAAGTTTTTGTGGCAGTGGGGGCACCTTGAAAGAAGACTGCGTGGAAATCCAGGGGGATCAACGGGAGAAAATTCTTGCTTATTTGTTAAAGCAGGGCTACAAGGCTAAAATTAGTGGTGGTTAGATTACTAGGGTTCAATTACGCCTAATTACGTCTTTTTTCCTTCATTCAGAGTCTATTCTGTCCGATTCTGGACCCTTTTCCTCCCCCGTTCACCATGGTCAGCAGCCAAAAGCCCATCGGTATTATTCTTCAGGAAGCAAAACTAATTACCCCTGGGCAATTGGAGGTGGCTTTGTACGAACAAAAGCAATTCCAGATGTTGTTGGGGGAGATTCTTTCTCACCATGGCTGGATTTCCCAGGAAACGGCGGACTTTTTTGTTGATCTTTGGCCTGCAATGGTTGGTCAGCCAGTGCAAGGTCCCATTGGCTACTATCTGAAGATGGCCCATCTTTTGGATGAAGACCAGATCGAACGTATTTTGCGGGAACAACGACGGTTGGGGGTCCGCTTCGGTTCGGTGGCGGTGCTCAAGGGTTGGTTAAAGGAAGAAACAATTAACTTTTTTGTTAAAAATATTGTCCGTGAAGCTCAGGAAGATACTCCTTCGGCGGCCCTGGTTTTGCCTGTTCCCCAATTGCCAATTTCTCCAGTTTCCCCATTGAAAACTCCCCGATGGCGATCGCCTGAGTTGGTGGAAGCCCAAGCAAAAGAAACCTATGAACTTTTGTCAAACGAAAAAGGAGAAAATCTCCCCCCCATAATCCCAGCCTCATTGAGAAAAGACACTGATTCTCCCCGTCAGGCAGCGGAAACCCTGATCCTATTCGATGACCATCACCAAAGTCAGGGTAAAGAGGATGGGGAGAGCGACTAGATTATCCATGGCAATCGATCCTTGTTAGTCCTGGTCAATCTTTTAATTCCTGTTGCAAAACCTCATAAATTTTCACCATACCCAGGGTATCTAAACCACAATACTCCCGTAGTTGTTGGGCCATTTCTGCCCTTTTATCCGGCGCGGAACATTCCAGCAGTGCTTCCCACACTAGAGGGGCTTCATTGCCGGACTTGATGACCAAGTCGTCGTGGCAAAATTGGGGGGCCATCACCGGCAGAACTTTTTTGAGGGAATAGGAACCCCGGAAACCAGGATGGAAATACGCCCTTTTAAAGATTACCTGTAAATCCCAGAGGCGATCGATAATCTGATTAATTTTGGCCCCATAGTTGGGATAGGCCGCTGCCAACTGTTGTAATACTCCCTTTTCAAAGGACTGGTTATAAACCACCACTGACCCCCGATCGCCAATGTGGTGTATTAGGGAAATAAGTAGGGGGAGTCGGGGATCGGAATCCTCCGTGTGTAAATATTCAAAGTGTTCCAGGGAACCGTCGGGATTAAGGCGGTGGCAACTGTACTGAAAAATACAGCGTTCGTAGGGGTGCAGACCGGCAAAACGGGGAATGGCACTACTGTGGGTTTCCACATCAAAAAAGTACAAAGGCTGATTGGGTTGAATCTGCCCCAACAATTGCCTCAATAAATCCTGGTCTATTTGGGGTTTTGCTGCCGTCATCCGGTCAATGAATGTTCTTTGCTTTTGGGTCAAGGGAAACTCCGCCGGAATATCCTCCAGATTCCAGATATTAGAATTCATCAAATTTTGCAATTTATCCTGCTTCAACAAAGGAATGTCAAAAATGGAAATCGGCGGCACATTCTGCCAGCAATGATCTTTAAACGGACAACGGTAAGGGCGATCGCAATGGCTGCCAATGGGCACTTGGGGAGCGGTCGGTTCCGTCAACAATGTGCGGAATTCTGCCAGTTTTTGGGGTAACTGCCCACGCCAACGCACCACCGCCGCCGTTACATCCTGATAACAAAATCTATCCTGCACCACACTCCAATTCCTGGCCATGGGATTGACCACCATGAGGCTCGTTTTTTCCACCGTTAACCCCAACCCCTCCAACACGTAATGTTGCAAGGTCAAGTCGGCAATGTGTTCGTCTTTTAACTTAGTGGCGGATTTTACTTCAATAATTTCCCAATTTCCTGAAGGTAAGCGCCGCAATACATCACAGCGCACCAAAATATCGTCGTACAAAAAAGCCGGTTCAAATAAACATTCCACTCCTTGCCCTGCCCCCACCACCGTCAATTCCCAACTTTTCTCTAGGCAATGTTTAAGATTTCCGTCCACCAATATGCCATTTTTAAAAGATTCCCGGGCCGCCACTCCGATCGCCTTGCCTTGTTTAATTCTTTGTTCAGCGGCCAAGGACATGGGGGAAGCATCTTCGGGACGGCAGATAGACAACCATAGACGTTTTGGACAGTGCAACCCTGCCAAAAAGTAGGTCTTGCTGATGGGAAAAGACATGGTGGCCGACTCCATAGAAACCCAACCTTAAAACGCAGGTTCTGAGCAGAGAGAAAAGTACACGGGGTTCACTCTACCGATGTTACGCTTAAACCATTGCCCCATGAGTCTTGGAAGAAAATAATTTCCGATCTCCACCTAATGTAACCCAGCCTGAGCGCTGTGATTTTTTTCGGGTTTTATTTAGGCTGATTCTTACCGATAAATTGATGATGGCTTGACAAGGGAAAACTAATGGTCGGTGGTGGGGAACTTTTGCCCCCAAGGACTGGACGAAGGGAAAAAGCCAATTATGTAAAGTTTTGTTATTGTGGGAAAAGGGTGGGATGTATTTATATCCAGCACCAACCCGTTGTCAGGATGGCATTTATTCATGGTTAACGACCTTATTTCTCCGCAGTCTCAACAGATGGAGCGCCAACTTACAACTGTTTGGCAGTCCCTGACCCCCACCAGTTGTCCACGGTTTTATAATTTTCATCTCCACACCCGATGTTCCGACGGCCAGATGACCCCGGAGGGTTTGATCGAACAGGCCATACATCAAGAATTACAGGGTTTGGCGATCACAGACCACCATTGTGTGGCGGGTTATTACCGGGCCCAGCGCTGGCTCACCGAACATTGCCATTATCCTAGTCTCCGGCCCCAACTTTGGACTGGCATTGAAATTACCGCCAATTTAGACGGCACTGAAGTGCACATCCTGGGCTATGACTTTGACCCTACCCACCCGGTCCTAGACCCCTATCTAACCGGCGATCGCCCGGATAAGTACTATGCCCAAGCGCCCAAAGTCATTAAGGCTCTCCATGATGCCGGTGGCTTAGTGGTGTTGGCCCATCCAGCCCGGTACCGTCAGCCCGCCAGTCACTTGATCCCAGCGGCAGCCCGCCATGGCATTGATGGGGTAGAGGCATTTTATGCCTATGGCAATCCCAAACCTTGGCAGAGTTCTGTGCCCCAAATGGAAGAAGTTTGTTACCTGGGGGATTTGTATAATCTGTTCCGCACCTGTGGCACCGATAGCCATGGGGAAAGCATCATGTATCGTCTCTGAAGTCTCTAGGGAAAGTCGTAATCGTTAGAGTTAAAAATATCAATGTTTGTTAACTTTCCCCGGCTCTGGCCCCTGGGATACACTGGACAGAGAGTTTTCATTACCAGTCCTAGGAGTACGGCATGTTCACTACCCCCCTCCCCCCCCAAAAGCGGCTTTCTACCCAAACTGAGGCGATCGCCAAAAATATTACTGCTATCCGTTCTTTGGACTGGGACCGGGACCGGTTTGATATTGAATTCGGCCTACAAAACGGCACCACTTACAATTCCTATCTAATCCAAGCGGATAAGGTTGCCCTAGTAGATAGCTCCCACGAGAAATTCCGCCAGTTATATCTAGATTTATTACAGGGATTAATCGATCCCCAGCGCATTGATTACCTAATCGTCAGCCACACTGAGCCAGACCACAGTGGGTTAGTAAAAGACATTTTGCAACTCAATCCCCGCATTACGGTGGTGGCCACCAAAGTAGCGTTGCAATTTCTCGACAATTTTGTCCATCAACCCTTTGAGCGTATTCAAGTTAAAAGTGGCGATCGCCTGGATTTGGGCCAGGGCCATGATTTGGAATTTGTCAGTGCTCCGAATCTCCACTGGCCGGACACCATGCTCACCTATGACCCCGCCACGGAAATTCTCTTCACCTGCGACGTGTTTGGGATGCACTATTGCTCCGATGCAGTTTTTGACATCGATTTGGGCAAAATCGCACCGGATTACCAGTTTTACTACGATTGCTTGATGGGTCCCAACGCCCGTTCCGTTCTCGCCGCCATGAAACGCATGGATAATCTGGGCACCATTAGCACCGTTGCCAATGGCCATGGCCCCCTATTGCGCCATAACGTTGGCGAATTATTACATCGCTACCGCCATTGGAGCGAGTCCCAAAGTAAAGCAGAAAAAACCGTGGTGGTTTTCTATGTGGCTGATTATGGCTACGGCGATCGCCTTTCCCAGGCCATTGCCAAGGGAATTACTAAAACCGGCGTGGGGGTGGACATGGTGGACCTAAGCTCCGCCGATCCTCAGGAAATCCAGGAACTGGTGGGCCATGCCAGCGGGGTAGTTCTGGGAATGCCGCCTTTACAGGCTAACGCTGATCTAAGCACCAATTTCGGCGCAGTGTTGGCCGCCATGCAACCGAAACAGGTCTTTGGTTTATACGAATCCTATGGTGGGGACGACGAGCCCATTGACCCCCTCCGCACCAAATTTTTAGACCTGGGTTTGCGGGAGGCTTTCAAAGTGATCAAGGTCAAAGACACCCCCAGCGAAAGCACCTATCAGCTTTGTGATGAGTCCGGCACTGACTTGGGTCAAAATCTCATCCAGGCGGCCAAAATAAAACAACTCAAATCCCTGGACAGCGATCTGGAAAAGGCGATCGGTCGCATTAGTGGGGGGCTGTATATCATCACTGCCCAAAAGGGAGAGGTTAAAGGGGCCATGCTTGCCTCTTGGGTTTCCCAAGCCAGCTTTAATCCCCCTGGTTTCACCGTTGCTGTGGCCAAGGACCGGGCCATTGAATCCCTCATGCAAGTCGGTGATCGCTTTGTGTTGAACATTTTGGAGGAAGGCAACTATCAAATTTTGATGAAACATTTCCTCAAACGTTTCCCCCCTGGTGCTGATCGTTTTGCTGGAGTAAAAACCCAAACCGCAAGCAACGGATCGCCTATTTTGACCGATGCGCTAGCCTATTTGGAGTGTGAAGTAGCTAGTCGGATGGAATGTAGTGATCACTGGATTGTTTACAGCCAAGTAACCAATGGTCGGGTAGCTAAAGCAGAAGGGTTAACCGCCGTACACCATCGCAAAGTCGGCAATTATTACTAATAAAAAACTGCAATCAAACCGCAAAACTATCAAGGAAAATCCCCCAGGCCATCTCTAGCTTGAGGGGATTTTGTTCGGGGAATGATGGCGTCGCTATACCGCCAGACGATGGATCACTTTGTTAGTCGGCTTAATCCTTGGGTAGGTCTAACTAATTTCTCAGGCCATATTTAAAATCCATATTGCCTTCATAGCCAGTGAGCTCTGCCAATTCCCGGAGAGTTTTGACCCCAGGGTTTAGTTCTCCGTCAATGCCCCAGGTGGGGAAGGATTGAATACCGACATCCACACAGGTTTGGGTCTGGGGATTTTTCCCGGCCGGGTCGCACTCAATATAGCTAATTTTTTCAAATGCTTCTTTGCCGAAAAGTAGTTTTTGGTCATAGCAGTGGGGACACCAGAAGGCACCATAGTTGAGTACCCCTTTGGCAGTGAGGTATTCCGCCAACTCAATTTCCGCTGGTCCCGACTGAGTGGTGATGGGCCAACCACTGGGGGGTCTGGGTTGACCGGCAATGGCAGGAATGGGAATTGTGCCATCGGCTCCGGCTTTAGGCCCTTCAGCAGTGGCATAGAGACCCAGGGTGCCGACAATGGTTACCATGGCCACCACGACGGTGGTAAAAAATACTTGACTCACTTCTTCCCACTCCCGACCAACGATCGCCAAAATGAACAACAACAAAGAACAAATAGCAGAAGTTAGGCAGTACCAGCAAGCTTCCTGGAGCCGGAAAAAGGAGATGTACATTAAGTAACCGCTGAACACCGCCATGGACGTACCCCCCACCAGGAGAAATTTTCCGGTGAGATCTTCCAGGGAGTTACGCTGTTTTTTGTTGCTCTCCTCACTGACCAAAAAGGGCACCAAAGCGGCAATGCCCATGGCCAGATAAGCTGCCAGCCCAAAAACACTGAGGGGAATGTCAAAAACTTTGGCGTAGGCACTCTGTAACACCAGGTCACAACTGGAGCTACCGGTGGCCTGGTCCACGGGACAAAGGGCTTCTCCCCCGGTGAAGGAAATATAGGCCAGGTAGGAGGTGATCAAGATCCCCAGGACGGCGATCGCCCCCATAATGAAACGGGAATAGCGATGAATCCAAGGCACCGAACGACGACGAACCATAAATTAAAAGAGCAATTGATTTACAACCAGGTTAGCAAAAACCCGCCATGGGATAAGCTGACCGCCCTAGTCCCCGGTGGGGCATGGTTACAAACACCAACGGCCATGGCTTTCCCTGCGACTTTTAACCATTCTAGGGGCAACCTCCCAGTTCCAATTCAACGGTGCCAAATTCTATCAAGGGCAAAATTTGTGGGCAAGCAACCATCTCGAAGAAAGCAATTGAGGATTTCCAAACGGTTACTGTTAGTGGTGTTAACCCTAGCGTTTAGTATGGCTAGTGTGGGCATTATGGAGGATTTTCAGGGTAATTTTTGGCTCAAAACTTATTTGCTGCTGGGGGCGTTATTTTGGGGCAATTTGCTCATTTATCTGAGTTTTTATCCCCGGTGGGGGCAAAAGTTATTGCAACGGGAACAAAAGAAAAGCGGTCCAATTTCTGGCCCCAAATCCCGCCACGGGCAAAAAAACTAAACCATACTGAAGAAGACCAGTCGCTTTGGTCAATGCCACAACCATTAGGAGACAGCATGATTGAACCCCTTGGCTTTACCCGCAATTCCCTAGTTACTTCCCTGGGAACCATTGTTTACTACGAAGCAACGGAGGCCCCCTGGGTAGAGGCGGTAGATTCCCTCGGCGATCGCCAAACGTTGGTATTTCTCCATGGCTTTGGGGGTGGTTCTTCTGCCTACGAATGGTCGAAGGTTTATCCGGCTTTTGCTGCTGACTACCGGGTGTTAGCGCCGGACTTGTTGGGTTGGGGTCGCTCCGATCATCCGGTGAAAAATTACACTCCCCAGGACTATATCCAGGTTATTCAGGAATTTTTGCAACAAACCTGTGACCAACCTGTGATGGTGATTGCCTCTTCCTTGGTGGCGGCGATCGCCGTTCGCACTGCCATAGAGCATCCCAACCTATTTACAGGTTTAATTCTGAGTACCCCCACAGGGCTATCGGACTTTGGTGAAGATTACCGCAGTAACTTTTTTGCCCAATTGGTCAGTGTGCCAGTGCTGGATCGTTTTATCTACACCACCGGCATTGCCAACACAGCGGGCATTATGAATTTTTTGGAACAACGACAATTTGCCCAAGCCCGGCGCATTTATCCCGAAATTATCGATGCCTATCTGGAGTCCGCCACCCAACCCAGGGCGGAATATGCAGCCCTGTCCTTTGTTAGGGGGGATCTCTGCTTTGATTTGGCCCAATTTATGCCGGATTTAACCGTTACTACGGCTATCCTCTGGGGAGAATATGCCCAATTTACCCCTCCGGCGATCGGTCGTCGTTTAGCGGCGCTGAACCCCAATGCCATTAAAGCTTTTGTGGAAATTAAAGACGTGGGGTTAACGCCCCATTTGGAATTACCTGGGGTAACAATTGGGGTGATTCGTCGGTTTTTGGCTCTGCTCCAATAGTGTGTCAAGATAAATACACCGACGGCAAAATTGGCGTTTGTGCCGACCATCTAAATTCCCTTGAGAATCTATGACCAGCAGTGACACCCAGAACAACAAAACACTGGCCGCAATGAAAAATTTTGCGGAGCAGTATGCTAAACGTACGGATACCTATTTTTGTAGTGATCTTTCCGTCACCGCCGTTGTTATCGAGGGTTTAGCTCGCCATAAAGAGGAATTGGGTTCTCCCCTGTGCCCCTGTCGCCACTACGAAGACAAGGAAGCGGAAGTAAAAAATACCTTTTGGAATTGCCCCTGTGTGCCTATGCGGGAGCGCAAGGAATGTCACTGTATGTTGTTTTTAACCCCAGATAACGATTTTGCTGGGGATGCCCAGGATATTCCCATGGAAACTTTGGAGGAAGTCAAGGCCAGCATGGCCTAGATTTTTGGGCACCCATCCTATGAATTTACTCAGCCAGTTATTTGCGCCCCCTTCCCCCGTACCCTCCCCGACACCAAAGGCAAAAAAACGTTCCCGCCGGGGAGTACAGATTAAAACCCCCGCCGAAATTGCCATTATGCGCCAAGCCGGGGCGATCGCCGCCCAGGTATTGAAGGAGATTGCCGCCACGGTGCAACCGGGCATGACCACCGGGGATTTAGACCAGTTAGCAGAGGAACGAATTCGCTCCCTGGGGGCCACTCCCAGTTTTAAGGGTTACCACGGCTTTCCCGCTTCCATTTGTGCTTGCGTGAATAATGAAGTGGTCCATGGCATTCCCCGTCGCCGTAAGAAAATTCGTTCCGGCGATTTGCTCAAAGTAGATACCGGAGCCTATTTCCAGGGCTACCACGGGGATTCCTGCATCACCATTGCGGTGGGTAAGGTTTCCCCCCAAGCCCAGCGGTTGATGGAAGTAGCGGAAGGGGCCTTGTATGCGGGGATTGAACAGGTGAAGCCTGGTAATTACCTGATGGACATTGCCGGGGCAATCGAGGATTACGTTAAGCCCACCGGTTACACCATTGTGGAAGAGTTCACCGGCCATGGGGTGGGCCAGGCCCTCCACGAAGACCCCCATGTGTTTAACGTCCGCTGCCGGGATTTGCCCAACGTTAAACTTAAACCGGGCATGACCTTGGCGATCGAGCCAATTGTCAATGCTGGTTCCCGTTTCACCCGTACCCTTGGCGATCGATGGACGGTGGTGACGGTGGACAATGCCCTTTCGGCCCAGTTTGAGCATACGGTGTTGGTAACGGCCACGGGCTATGAGTTGCTGACCGATCGCCGTTTGGTCTAGATTGCCAACTCTGTTATAATAATTGGCCGGACATGGCGGCATAGCCAAGTGGTAAGGCAGAGGTCTGCAAAATCTTTACCCCCAGTTCGAATCTGGGTGCCGCCTTTAATTTTTTAATTGTTTAACCGACAAATTGTGTAAAGTCCAAAGACTTGAGTGAATTGGCGATAAATTTTAGGTTGGTAAACAGTTCTCCCGGAGCAAGCTCCCCAGTTGGTGGCAGACTACCTTACTTTGGAGGGGAGTTATTTGGCCTTTTAACTTAAAGGGCCACAACCCTGGCAATGATTTACCGTTAACCCACAGGCAGAACCAATTCCTTTGAGCCTTATGGAAGGATCATTTTCCCTTACCCTCCAGATTATCCTCACTGTCCTGTTTGGCATTGGGGCCCAAGTATTGGCGGGATTTCTCAAACTACCAAGCATTGTCTTTTTGCTTATTTTTGGTGTCATCCTCGGCAACAGCGGCTTGCATTGGATTCAACCCGCCAATTTTGGGGATGGTTTGGAAGTAATTGTTTCCCTTTCCGTGGCGATTATTTTGTTTGAGGGGGGCTTAAATTTAGGCCTGCGGGAATTGGGCCAGGTTTCCGGTAGTCTGCGTAATTTGGTCACCATCGGCACCCTAATTACCCTAGTGGGAGGGGGATTAGCGGCCCATTGGTTGGCGGAGTTCCCATGGTATTTAGCTTTTTTATACGGCTCCTTGGTGGTGGTAACCGGGCCAACGGTGGTGGGCCCCCTAATTAAACAGGTCCAGGTGCAGAAGTCTGTGGCTACCCTACTGGAGGGGGAAGGGGTACTGATCGATCCGGTGGGAGCAATCCTGGCAGTGGTGGTATTGGAAACCATTTTTAATACCAATGTCAGCGTTGAAACCGACATTATCGAAATTGCCATGGGCCTAATATTGCGCCTTGGGGTTGGCCTGGCGATCGGGGTGGGGGGCGGTTGGCTATTGAGTAATTTCCTCAAACGGGCCAGCTTTCTCTCGGAAGATGTCAGTAATCTGGTGGTGCTAGCGGGGGTGTGGGGAGTATTTGGTGCGGCCCAAGCATCCCTGAGTGAATCGGGCTTAATGGCCACCGTAGCCATGGGCATTTACCTCAACTCCTCTGCCCTGCCTGATAACCGACTTTTGCGACGATTCAAAGGTAAATTAACCCTGCTTTGTGTCTCGGTGCTATTTATTCTGCTGGCGGCGGAATTATCCCTGAGTAGCTTTGGGGCTTTGGGCTGGGGCAGTGTGCTCACTGTGGCGGTGTTAATGCTAGTCATTCGTCCCATTAGTATCGCTATTTGTACTTGGACTAGCGCTTTTAACTGGCGACAGAAACTTTTTGTGGCTTGGATTGCCCCTCGGGGTATTGTTTCTGCATCCGTTGCCTCCCTATTTTCCCTACTGTTGACTGAACGGGGCATTAACGGTGGCGATGCGATCAAATCGATTGTGTTTCTCACCATTATGATGACGGTGTTCATTCAGGGCTTAACGGCGAAGCCCTTGGCTAAACTGCTACGTATCACCGACACCCACACCACCGGCGCAGTAATTATCGGTTGTACTCCCCTGGGACGACTGGTGGCCCGTTTATTTACAGCCCAAGGGGAATCGGTGGTATTGATTGACAGTGACCCGGAAGCCTGTGCGACGGCGATCGCCGAAGGATTAACGGCCATTCAAACCAGTGCGTTGGATTCCCATGCGTTGGAAAAGGCCGGCATTGAAGAGATGGGGGCATTTATGGCCCTGACCAATAACGGGGAAGTAAATTTGGTGCTGGCTCAAAATACCATCAATGAATTTAACCCCCCCCGGGTGTGTGTGATTGCTCCGGATAACTTACCGGAAGATAATCCCTTGCTGAAAAATAAAGGGGTAAGAATTTTTATGGAGCAAAAAACTTTCAAAACCTGGAATCAGTACCTTAAGGATGGGCAAATTAAACTGGGCAAAACCCTGTTTAAGGAAACTGGCTTAGCCCTACAGCAAGCCCACACCCAAGCCCTAATTCGCTCTGGGGAATTACTGCCCTTAATGCTGAAACGGCAGGGCAGTTTGCAACTAGCTAAGACCACTGAAAATGCCCAAATTGGGGACGAAGTTTTTTACCTGCTCCACGACCCACGCCCCCAATTGTTAAAACAACTTTCCGGCAGCCGATCGCCGGATGTATTGATCCCAGAACCCCTGGCGGAAGTGGAAGAAGTCCCCATCTACTAGGGGAAAGATCGAAGTTGAAAAACGCCAAACCGCTCTAAAAGAAAAGCCCCCTGGAGCAACCGATGGGGGCCATTAATGGTTAATTAAAACTGATCAAATTGGTCAAGACAATTTACGGAGAAGTACTAGGAACCGGAACCGGGGGTAACTTTATCGATTACCTCTAGGGTGCCATCCCCTTTCACCGTCCAGACATCGTAAGTACCTACCACATCACCATTTTCGTCGATGTCCACATTGCCGCTGGCTCCTTGGTAATTAATGTCCTTGCCTTCCCGCACCATGGCGATCGCCTCACAGGCATCGGTCACTTCTTCCCCTGGACCATTGGAGACATCCCGGATTTTGCTCTGGATCCCCGCTCCTGTATTAGATTTTGCAGCTTCTGCCGCCAACATCATCAAAACAGTGGCATCGTAGGTGTGGGGCACAAACGCAGTTACGTCCTTACCGCCAGTGGCATCTTTCCATTGGGCAGTGAAGGCTTCCAGGGATTTGCCATCGGCACCGGGTACCGTACCCAGGGCCCCAGATAAAAGGGAAACTCCATTGGCATCTTTGCCTACTTTTTCAACGAAATCGGGGGAATAAACGCCATCCGTTAATAGTAGGGTGACTCCATCCATTAAGCCCTGGCGGTAGGCCGATTGCACCAACACACTCCCCGTATCAGCATAAAGAATAGCCGCCACAGCGTCAGGACTATTGGCAAAGCCCTGGGCCGCTTCCGTATCCAACGTTGCCGCCTTGGGATCGTAGCGCACCGGGTTATCTTTATTGGTCACATTACCGCCATCGGCGGTGAAGGATTCCACAAATACTTTTTCAAACCCCACACCATAGTCATTGTTGATAACCACGGTGGCGGCGTCGGTAAAACCTTGTTTCTTGGCCAAGGCAGCTAGGGCCTGGGCTTGGTACGTATCGGGAGGAGCGGTACGGGCCCAAAAGCCTTTAAATTCGCCCTTCTTGGCCTGGTCAGTAAACACAGGACTAGTGCTGCCCGGGGAAATCATCATAATGTTGTTTCTCACTGCGATGGGCACCGCCGCACTGGAAACGCTGCTGGCAAAGGAACCTACCACGCCAGCTACCTGATCCGCTTCTGCCAATTTGGTCATGGCGGAAACCCCTGCGGTGGGATCGGTTTGATCATCTTCAATCACCACCGTTACGTCTTGGCCATTGACGCCGCCACAGGCATTGATGGTATCCACCGCCAATTGCACCGCTAAAGGCATATTTTGCCCGATGGAAGATAGATCCCCCGTAGCCGGCAGCAGGGCCCCTAGTTTTAGCGCTCCTCCTTCTCCCCCGGTGCTGGGTTGACTAGCTCCGTCCCCAGGGGTAGGTTCTGGTTCAGCACAGGCAAACATTAGTCCGGCGGTGGTGCCAGCAAGGGCTAGATTCAAGGCGATCGCCGTCAACCGACGACGGGACTGGGGCCAAAATAGACGCATCCTGAAAAAATCTCCCACAAGGTTATTCATGGGTTAAATATAGTTAGCCATGGTCCCTTCGGCAACCCAGTGTGGTGACTTCATCAATGCAGGGCCAGGGGGGGATAATCCATCAAAGTTATTTCCCATCCTTCCCCCCTGATTCGAGGTAAGTGGTAATTTATTTGCCCCCATTAAGCCCTTAGATTAGAGATAAACTCCAGGGATTACTTAGGTTGTTGGGCGGATAAAGAACGGATAAATTGAATGGCTTCCTGGGTAGGCACAATGCGGATTTGCTTGAGCATGGCATCGTCACTGGTTTGTAAGGTAGAAATAACATTCTCCATGGCAATCACGTCGATCACGATGCTGTCGGCCATGGCAGGTTGCTCTTGCTTAAACCGTTCCACCATTTGCTGAATTTGACTAGCCTCCAGGAAGAAAGGAATAATTTGCTCGTTTTCCTGTTGGATAGTAAGGTAACCTTGGTCTTCTCCCCCTCTGGCTACGAATAGGGGTACTCCCCCTTGGTATTCAGAATTGGGCATTTGCTGAGCTGCTTGCACCTGGGCCGGGATGGGCACATAGGCAAAACCCAGGGGGTCGGTCTGGTTCGCATTGGCCTGGGCAATTTTCACTACTTCCCCCAGGGAAACGGGTTGAACACTGACCTGGGAACCAACGTCGGGTTTTTGTTTTTTCAGTTCCTGTAAAAAGCCATTGGCTTCTTGTTGACTAATGAAAACACCGGTAACTTTTTCGTTGTCATTACCGACGGCCACTAAGGGGGCTCCCTGGGCATCCACAATGGTAAAAACCGGCACCCCTTGAAGAATTTTGACTACCTCTTCGGTGGGCAAGGCTAAGGCCTGGAGGGTGGTACCTAACCAGGTACCAATCGCGGTGGTACCAATCAGACCGAGGGTTGCGCCGATGCGGAGTAAGGATTTCATTGTTGCTGTCGCCTCAAAAAGTAATGACAATAAAAATATTGATTTAATCTTCACGAAAATCTTGTTTTTTAAATGTCTGCGGGCCAAGGAAAATGGCGATCGCCGAAAAGAAAAGGTTTGTAGCCAAGGCATGGTCAGCCCTCCCAAACCAGAGGCTATGACAGTCTGGCCATGGGGAAGTTCCCCTCGACCTTACGGTAGCATATCGATTTTTTGAGGCGCCCAGGGAGGGAACAGTGCTGTTTTTTGACTGTCCCCAGGGAAACAATTTCTCCGCCACAGCCAGTGGATATCGGAATATGAAAATATTTTTTCTTCCTCACCCCGGGGGGATTTAGTTACTGCCGCTGAACACCACTTCGGGGAATTTACCCTGGGCCTCGGCCATGGAGATTTGTTTATTTTGATTTTTCAAGTCCTGCCAGAAGTTGATCACCTCGGTGGCCTGATTGAGGACGTTAATGCGGTCCGCTTCGGCGATCCAATGTTTGGCTTCGAGTTCGTCTTTCAGTTGTTGCCAAGCATCGGCCCGGGGCCAGAAGAAGTAGGAAGTGAGGGGACTAGTGCCTTTGCCCACAATTTGATCCACGGCGATCGCCACGTTTTGATCGAGCCAGAGGACTTTAAGAATGAAACTGGTGTGTACGGTAGATGCTGCTTCGGCTGTAGTCACAAGCGAAATTCCCAAGAAATGTAATAATTTGCCGACTTCCCATCATACCCCATTAATCCCATTACCTAAGGGCAGACGTCACGATTATTAAATAAACTCATGGTTTTGGCAATGCCATGGTGCAGACTATGGGCGATCGCCTCCGTGGCCAGGTCTAAGCTTTTCTCGACGATGGGTAATTCCGACGGGCTAAATTTGCCTAGCACATGGGCGATGGTGTCTTTACTGCCGTCACTTTTGCCAATGCCTAACCGGAGGCGGGGAAAATCCTGGGTGCCCAAATGACTAATCAGGGATTTCATCCCGTTATGGCCCCCGGCGGAACCCGTTTGTCTCAGGCGTAATCGGCCCAGGGGTAAATCCATATCGTCATAGACCACCAGCACCGACTGGGGGTCGAGTTTGTACCAGTCCACCACCGCCCGCACAGCTTGGCCAGAGCGATTCATATAGGTACGGGGTTTGAGCAAACAGGTTTTTTGTCCGGCCATTAGCCCTTCGCCAAACCAGCCCTGGAAGCGCTTATGGTCATACCAAGAACACTGCCAGGTGATCGCCAACGCATCCACCACCGCAAAACCAATGTTGTGGCGAGTTTGATCATATTTCGGCTCAGGGTTACCCAAACCCACAATTAACTTGGGAATCATTCGGCAGTTTGCAATAAAGTTTCCAGATAGACCCGGGCACAGGCTTTGTAACTGGTGGACATGGGTTTGGTGCCGTAGCCTCCCTCATTTTGCAGCAGGAACAGGGACAGGGCAGCGGAAAACACCCGGTCTAGGTCCCAATGGGGATGTTTATCCAGATAGGTGGTCAAGGACTGGTGCAGGTCTTCGGGAATTTCAGCAAAAACACTAACGGAGGTATCCATGGTTCTTCTCTCTGTCAAAGGGCGGAGCTGCTTTGGGGAATAACTTGGCCGGCTGAAGATTACGGCCCCACACCCAAAGTTTTTCTGCTGTGTGCCCAATAGTTTTATCGAGGAATTCCCCTGGCTGTCAATGGCGGAAAATTTTGCCCCGGTGGGCATTTCTCATTTTTGCTAACGAAACTATAGGAATTTGAGCTATTTTTACTTAACTCAACTTAACAATAAAAGGGCTTTAACCAACTCTCTCTAATTTTTTCTGGGATTCCCCAGGCGGCGATCGCCAGAAAAATATTCCTACTATCCCTAGCGTCAAAACCCTAAAAAATTCCCCCACCCCTAGGGTGCCCACGGCCCAGTCAGGGTTAAGAAATAGCCTAAAAACCTTAACCTCCTGGGGATAAAATCCGCTAACTGGGGGAATCACTGGGGAAAGTCTGGGGAATGGCCTGGGGAGAAACTAGCCAAAAATAAGAATTACAAAATTTTGGGGTTATGTAACAATTTAGAGTTAATTTCCCAGTCTCCCAACGAGGGCAAAACCATGGCCGCTAAAATGAAAAAGGGCAGTTTAGTGCGGGTTATCCGCGCACAATTGGAAAACAGCCTTGAAGCCCAAGCCAGCGATCGCCGTTTACCCGACTACCTTTTCCATAGCAAAGGAGAAGTGTTGGATTTAAACGAAGAATATGCCCTAGTGCGATTTTATGTCCCTACCCCCAACGTCTGGCTGCGCTTAGACCAAATCGAAGCCCTGGCTTAGGTTGCTTTTCTCCACCATCAACACCCCGGAGGGTGCCATGAATATTTTGGAGTATGCTCCGATCGCCTGTCAGTCCTGGCAGGTTACCGTGGTCGGCGCTGGCAATGTGGGGCGGACCCTTGCCCAGAGGTTAGTGCAGCAAAATGTCGCCAACGTAGTTTTGTTGGACATTGTGCCAGGCTTACCCCAGGGCATTGCCTTGGATTTGATGGCCGCCCAGAGCGTGGAGGAATACGACAGCAAAATCATTGGCACCAATGAATACGAGGCCACCGCCGGCTCCGATGTGGTGGTAATTACCGCTGGTCTACCCCGCAGGCCCGGCATGAGTCGGGATGATTTGTTGGGCAAAAACGCCAACATTGTGGCCCAGGGGGCCCGGGAAGCATTGCGTTATTCCCCCAACGCCATTTTGATTGTGGTCACCAATCCCCTGGATGTAATGACCTATTTGGCCTGGAAAGTAACTGGTTTACCTTCCCAACGGGTTATGGGCATGGCGGGGGTGTTGGACTCGGCTCGGCTCAAGGCCTTCATTGCGATGAAATTAGGGGCCTGTCCTTCTGATATCAACACCTTAGTGCTGGGCGGGCACGGAGATTTGATGCTGCCCTTGCCACGATACTGCACCGTCAGCGGGGTTCCCATTACCGAATTAATACCCCCCCAAACCATTGAAGAGTTGGTGGAGCGTACCCGTAACGGTGGGGCTGAAATTGCCGCCTTACTACAAACGGGCACAGCCTATTATGCGCCGGCCTCTTCCGCTGCGGTGATGGTGGAGTCCATTTTACGCAATCAGTCTAGAATTCTCCCCGCCGCCACCTACCTTGATGGTGCCTATGGATTGAAGGACATTTTCCTTGGAGTGCCCTGCCGTTTGGGGTGTCGAGGAGTGGAAGATATTCTCGAAGTGCAATTAACCCCTGAAGAAAAAGCTGCCCTCCATCTTTCTGCAGAAGCAGTTCGCCTTAATATTGATGTGGCGTTGGCCATGGTTAGCGACGGTTAACACGATAACGGACAGTGCCAATACCGTTTTTTCACCGAGGTTAGGGCTTAATGGGGAGCATTCGTTTGATGCACGCAAAATTACATCGGGTCTGTGTGACGGAGGCCAATGTTAATTATGTGGGCAGTATCACCATTGACCCAGTAATGTTGGAGCGGGTGGGATTGTTGCCCCTAGAGGAGGTGGATATTATCAATCTCAGCAACGGTAATCGCTTTTCCACCTATGTCCTGCCCGGTCAAGCCCATTCCAAGGAAATTTGCCCCAACGGTGGAGCCGCCTTGCTTTGTCAACCAGGCGATCGCCTGATTATTTTTGCCTACGAACTGTGCGATCGCCGTGAGGTATTACAAAAGGGGCACCAAGCTAAGGTGCTAGTGACCAACGAAAGTAATGAAACGGTGGATTTTTATTTACAAGAACTGATACCCAAGGAAGATGGGGTGAAATTCATCAACAATATTTGTTCGGAAGCCATCCCCCATTGAATTTGTTAGATTTGCACTATTGGTCTAGAAGGAGCCAAGGAACTAATGCTTTGCCCGTTAGTCCCCCAAATAATTCCGGTGGGGATCGGGGCGTTGACGATAATAGCGGTAGCGGCGATAATCCCGCAAAATTTGTCCATGATCAAAGCAAACTGGGTCGGGAAATTCCCACAAATCAAAAAAGCCAACGGTTTTAGCATCGTCCGCCGCTTGGGGTTTGCCGGTGGCCGCCGCCAGGAATACCACACTGAGGGTGTGTTGCCGGGGATCCCGGCGGGGATCTGAGTAGGCATAAAACATTTCGATAAGCTGGACGTCCAGGGAAATTTCTTCCTTGGCTTCCCGCAGGGCTGCCGCTTCTAGGGTTTCGCCGTAGTCCACAAAGCCTCCGGGCAGGGCCCAGCCGTGGGGCGGATTTTGCCGCTCAATTAATAAAATAGGTCGGCGGGGTTGATCAATCATTTCGATGATCAAATCCACCGTGGGAACTGGGTTACGAAAATTCACGACTATGCCTGTATTCTTTTCAATGGCCTTCAATTATTGTCGCAAAAACCTAGGGCTTACCCTCAACACCACTGGTAACCGGCAATGCACAACCATCGGTGGCACACATTCCCTTTTCCCGCTGGGCAAGGATTTCCGCTAGGCTTGACCGCCCAGTCCAGCTCAAACGGAGATCGGCCCAAAAGTCGTAAATTCTATCCACCAAGGGTCCGATAATGGGCCAACGGGTGGGAGCATATAGCCAGCCGATACCGAGAATTTCGTAAACTTCTCGGAAAACGGCCACATTTTTTACCACACTGCCGTCAGCCTTCACCCCATGGATACGGGCCATGGCATCCTCAAAACTGACACCGCCATGGTCTAGGGGATTGTAGTCCGGCTGAGCAATGTCCACAAAGTTAACTAAGCCCCGGCCCTGGTCTTTACTACGGAGAAAATTAACTTCCCTCAGACAAAGGGGACATTCACCGTCGTATAAAAGTTCGATTTGCCAACTTTTCACCGTATTTACTCCCCTAGGGTCAAAATTTCCACTCCATCTTCAGTGACGGCAATGGTGTGCTCAAACTGGGCGGAGAGCTTACCGTCCTTGGTGATGGCAGTCCAACCATCATCTAGTAATACCGCTTCCCAGGTGCCTTCATTGATCATGGGCTCAATGGTAAACACCATCCCTGGGCGTAATCTTTTGCCTTTGCCTGCTTTGCCATAATGGGGAATTTGGGGAGCGGTATGGAAAATTTTGCTAATGCCGTGGCCAACAAAATCACGAACAACGGAAAATCCCTGGGCTTCAGCGTGGCTTTGAATGGCGGCCCCAATATCACCAATTTTACCGCCGGGTTTAACTGCTTCAATGCCTAGGCGTAGACATTCTTCGGTGACTTTGACCAGTTTTTCTGCCACTGGGCTGGGAGTACCGACAAAAAAGGTGCGGGAACAGTCGCCATGGTAGCCGTCCACAATGGGGGTAACGTCAACGTTGATGATGTCTCCTGCCTGCAATACCCGTTTGCGGTGGGGAATGCCATGGCAGATAACTTCATTGATGCTGGTGCAAATAGACTTGGGGAAACCGTTATAACCAAGGGGGGCGCTGATGGCTCCGTGGGCTTTCGTCCATTTTTCCGCTTCGTCATTCAGCTCTAGGGTAGTTATGCCCGGTTGCACCATTGGCGCTAGGTGATCAAGTAGGGCCGCCGCTAGTTGGCCCGCCTGCCGCATTTTTTCTATTTCTCGGCGGGAAAGGAGGGTAATAGTGTCGCCCATTGATAATGCTTACTCTTACTGTGAAAAATCAAAAGATATGGCTGGTTTCACTTTCAGTTTAACCAAAACCTCTACTGAGTTCACTGTCCCATGGCGGGGATGTGATGTTCAAGGGGTAAGTAGGGAGACTGACAACTATGCACCGTCAAAGGCAACTCTAATTGGGGTAATAGTGGTCCAGTACTTCTAATAGTTGGTCAATGTGCCCTGGGGAGTGGGTGGCCATGACCGAAAAACGTATTCGACTGTGGGGAACCGTGGGGGGACGAATGGCCGGGGCAAAAATGCCCTGTTCTCGTAAATGCTTGGCCATTTCCAGAGCCATGGCTGGATTGGCGGCCCCTACCCAGAGGATGGGGGAATTAATTGGCGATCGCCGAAAGTTTAATTTTGTCAGACTTTCCAACCCTGTGGCTAGGTAATCAACGTTGAGCTGGAGTTGGACAATGCGTTCTGGTTCCCGTTGGATCAGTTGGATGGCCGCCAGGGCAGCGGCGGTGTCAGCCGGTGAAAGGCCGGTGGTATAAATCCAAGTGGCAGCTCGATTGCGCAGAAAATCTATCAAAGATGCACTACCAGCCACATAACCCCCCAGGCTCCCCAGAGCTTTACTGAGGGTTCCCACCTGAATCCAATCTCCCACCGGTAACTGAAAGTGTTCTCGACAGCCCGTGCCCATTTTTCCCATAGTGCCAGTGCCATGGGCATCGTCCACTAGCAACATGCTTTGAAATTCTTCGGCGATCGCCACTAACTGGGGCAAGGGACATAAATCGCCATCCATACTGAACACCCCATCACTGAGAATCAAACAACGACGGTGATTGTCTCGATGTTTCATTAATAGATCGGTCAAAACCTCTGGGCACCCATGGTCATAGTTAATTACCTTGGCTCCACTCAACTGGGCTCCACGCTTCAGACTGGAATGGTTATATTCGTCCGCTAAAATCAAATCCCGTTTACCCACCAACGCCGTGATGGTGCCCAAATTAGCCAAATAGCCAGAACTGAACACCAAAGCGGCTTCCGTCCCCTTCCAGCGGGCAATGGCCTGTTCCAAGTCTTGATGGAGCTGACGGTGGCCACTCAGCAACCGGGAACCTGTACTGCCGGTTCCCCATTCGGCGATCGCCTTAATGGCCGCTGTTTTTAGGTGGGGATGGCTAGCTAAGCCAAGATAATCATTGCTAGCAAAATTAACTAGCCGTTGCCCCTCCAACTTAATTTCTGGCCCTGGCCCTTGGGTAATTATCTGGGGATGGCGATGCCAATGGGCCCGCTGAATAGTTTCTAGAGCATCGTCTAGCCAAGTGTAGGCAGTGGAACCAGTAGCCATAAACTTTAGATTGAATAAAACAAACCCCCCAACCATTATCCGGCGGGGGGAATTTTTTTCTTTTTTTTTAATGGCGGGAGGCGGATTTGAACCACCGACCTTCGGGTTATGCTTACCAACTACAGTTTTCACTGCCTGACTCTGTCAGTTTGTGGTCTGGACTTTCTCTTCACCCTCAGCTTTTCTGTTAGGGTGTCTCCCATTAAGTCTCTACACCTTCCCAGAAACACCAAGCATTCCTAGGTTTGGCTCGGGATTACCATTTGAAAGGCTTCCCCGAATTTGAGAGATAATCACGCAGAAGTTTCCTTTTGCGCAGCCCCTTTTTGCAAGATGAGATGCCAAGCCTCTCGGTAACCGAATGACCTTGGTTTTCTCTGACGCTTATCAGTTTCGACCAGGTGAATTTCACTGCCGTAACTGATAAAGACATCAACCGGGAAGACGTAAAACAGCTCAAGTTCTTCGACGTAGGCAACAGCAAAATCAAAGTCATTCCCACGATAAGGAGATCTAACAATGTTTCTTCTGTTTGTCCTTGTTCTGCGATTGTCAACAACATAGTTGCCAGTCTTTTCGCTGAACCAGGAGCTTTTAACCTGCACCTTCAGAAGGATCCCTTCGACATCAAAGACCAAATCGTAAGAAAGACGGTCTCCCAATGGCTTCAGAACCCCCCAACCAAGCTTCAATGCACGAAGAATGGCGGCTTGCTCTGCAATGTCACCCTTAAGCTTAGTGCTCATGGTTTACATCTTGCGACCTGAGCCCGACGAGCTACCAGACTGCTCTATCCCGCGTCGCTTCGAATATCATAACTGATCGGGGGAATTTTTGCCAAACTTTATTTTTAGGGCAGATTCATCCCATAGTCTATGCACTGAAGAGTAAGAATTTTAGGGATTTTCGAAGTATACGGGCGGTACTTTACTGCAATGGTCACAACTAGATGACATGACGCGATCAAATACGGGGAGAGTCGCAAAATTCGGCGGCAAAGTGGATTGTGGTTTTGGCTTAAGAGCAATTTTTTGTCCCGAGCTGGTCTTGATATAGTCTTTACGGACTAATTTTCTGTTTTCCTGCACTAGCAAAATTAGAATGTGTTTGAAAAGTTTTGCTCAATCCCTTGCTGAGCAAACATTTGAGTATGTTTTGATAATAAACGCTGAAAACCCTATTTAGTAGGGCTTAGAGCCTAATTTTCAAACAAGCTGTCACTCAACTACCCCTCTTTCCTGAATCTCGGAAAGAATATTTTTCAGTACTACACAAAAAGTCTTACTGTGGAGGCATTTCAAGATTTTCAAGACTCGATAACCATGGGCGCTAGTATTTTATGAAGTACACAATCTAAATACATTGTTGTTAATGGGCTTTGAGGGTTTGCAAAAAATCAACTTGCCCAGTCTGACAAAAGAGAAGTAAAAAAAATAAGAAACTTTTTATGCATTGCTAGATTGAAAAACGCTACAAACGTAGAAAGATGTTTCTTTATTCGCTTAATCCTCTTTATTCTATTTTTTTGTTACTTTAACCGCCTCCAGCAAACCTGCTAACAAGCTAATGTCAATTACTCTTGAGGCTGAAAATAAATACGTGGAACAGAACCGCAATAATCACAATCTGGTGGTGGCATCAAATGTTCAAAAATAACAGTGGTGGGTAAATCTAGAGTTGGTTGATCGTTTGTCTTAGGCTTTAGATAAATTATTTCTCCAGCCGTGGTCTGGAACTTCTCTTTCCTGACTAATTGCCCTTGCTCTTCCACTAGTAAAACAACATCTTGGGGTTCAACTATTCTTTCTGGTTCCCAGGGGAAGTAAAAAAATAAGCCGTCATTTTTACCGGATAAAACAAACTTCCGATTGCTAATTACTTTATCCTTCCACTGTTCAGGCTCAACTACATCTGAATTAAGACGGTAAGTCCTTGGAGAAAATTGCCAATCATCGGGAAAGTCATATATTGATTCCAACACAACTGGTAAGCTCCAGTCAAAGGGATTAATTTGCTTACCCCAGACCAGACTGGGTGCTTGCACAAGGATTATTGTTCCCTCCTTGATGTCAGGAACTAAGGTAAAAACATCATGCCAAAAAGCCTGTTGATATTGCCAACTCATTTTATAATATTGCTGAACGCTGATCGAGAAGGTTAACAAAAAACTGAGGTAGACAGACAATAATAAAATTAATAATGTATGCCAAAATTTATGCACGCGGGTAATATAAAAAGCAATACCCCAAATACAAGCAAGAATCAAAGTAATGCCCAAAGCTGCAGAAAAATGAACTCGGGAAGCCCGACCATTGATATCGTGAACAGATAAAAGTAATGCAGATGAATAACCTAGAATAGTCATCAGTAATCCTGTCCCTGACAACTTCCAAAATTCTTGAAATGTATTTAAATCTGCTGGGATATCATTTTGTAAAAACTGTTTATTGAATAAATACCTTAGAACGATAAAAAATAATATTAATCCAATACAAAAAATAATAATATTCTCTACCCTTGGGGATGAAATTACTTCGATGGGACGTTTGAAAAACGAATAAAAAGCTATTAAGGGACCCCAGAAAACTTGATATACAACTTTTTGGATAAGCTGAAGTCCCGTTATCCCACTTATCCTAGATTCCCCAGCTAATTTTCTGAGAAATAAATAGATGGCAAGAATTATTGTTAAGGTTAGAAAATGATAGAGTTTTTCCTTTTTTGTACTTTTGGGGTGATTAAGCAGGGGGGCAGTCAAAAAAATCAAGAATAAGCTTTCGTAATCTAGCAGAGATAGAGTTGCAAAAACATAGCTGATTGGCTTCCTAAAATAGTTTAATTTATGTTTTTCAGAAGAAGAAACGTAAACGTGAAAGGCAATGAGAAGAAACAACAGAGCGGTTTGGATACCGATTAAATGTTGTAAAAGACCAAATGTTGTATCGGCAGGATATAGGACAAAAAGTAAACTAGCAATGATTGCCACATTTTTATTTTTTGTAATTTTTTTTAATAAAGAATACCAAAGACAAGCATTTAAACTTAAAATCGTAAATCCAATTAAATATAGGGCCCTAATTCCTCCGAGTTTTGCCCCGATAAAGGGGATAAAGGTAAGAAAAGTCATATGGAGTGGACGACCCTGCCAAAAACTACCAAAGGAAGCCCTAAGCCTAATCCAGTTTTGAGCTAAATTATTTGAGATAGCTGTACCACTAAATGCCCAATCATCTTCGTAAAGTCCAAAATCATTAATGAAAAGAAAACGAGAAAAAAATACAAGGGAAATAATAAAAAGATAAGGAAAAATAAACTGAATATTGAAGTGCTTGAAATAATTGGTAGTCCTGTTTTCGGAAAAGTTAATCATACAAATTGATCGTAATATATATAATTGTTAATTTATTTTTTGCAGTAAAGAGTACTGGGGGCAAGACTAATATCAAACCGTTTCATTTGATATTCTTTTGGAGAAAACCAATCTATATTACTTTTGGCAAAATCATCATCTAAGCCATCAAATATCACTATTGTCTTAATATCACCTTTATCATGAATATCCAATAATGTTCCGTTATAGCTAGGCAAGATTGCCTTGGGGTCTAAAAAGTTCCACACAGCTTCAGTATCAGCCAATTTATCAGAGTAAAATAAACTTCCTTCTAATCCATAAGTAACAATAAACAATTGTTCTCGATGCTTTACACTTCGTAGAACTTTTTGTAGAGCGTCTGATACTTCATAACGAACTTTAGGATTAAGAACCACTAAAATTGGATCTGGTTTCTCTGAGCATATTTCAATTTGGTCTATCAGCTCATTCATATATTGTTTTTCTTGAGATTGTTGGGAATAAATATCCCAAGCTAATGGTGATTGATTAAAGACAAGTGTAAATAATAAACAAGAGACTAGCAAAACACCAAGCCACCTACAACTATCACCAATGAGCGACAAAATCTTAGACAATAAAAGGGTGGAAACAAGAATAAAAGGAAATAGATAAAAAGCAGCTATGATCCCTGATTTTGTATAAATTAAAGTTTGGGGAATTAGAGAAATGAAGAGCAGAATAATAAAAGGAATTATTTTTTTTAATGTAACTAATAATGAATGATGAGTTAGGCGAGTTGTAACAAAAAGAATTACAATGCTTATTATGATAGGCAGAAAATAGCTTTGTAGTAATAGATCTTTTGATGTTCTAAGAATAGCAAATAAATCTAATGTTTCATTATCAACGCCAGCGTACCCCATACCGCTAGTTCCCAAGAAAAAAACTATATAGGTAAGCTCTAAAAACATTACTGCTAATAACACTCCTACAAAAATCCTATTGGTATCAATTGATTTCCACAGGGAAGTTTTTTGAAAATCGCTATAAAGCCAAACCTTAAGAGAAATTAAAGTCGGTATAAAGATAATGTAAGACTCTTTACACAAGGACATTATTATAATTAAAATAATAGCAATTACGGAGTTGATTTTTGAATATTTACTATGATTACAGCTTAAACCAATAAATAATAAGGCGGCCGACAAAAAAAACATACCTTGAGCATCGGGTATCATTGGCCTAACCCAAATTTCTGATTGCTTTCCTAGCAAGGTAGATATCGGAAAAAATAAAGAAACCGGGATTGAAAAAAATAAGATTCGTCCAAAAGCAAACAGAAAAAAAGATGTAAAAGCTCCCAGCAAAGTAATATATGAAAACCACAAAAATGAGTTAACTCCCAGGAGTTGGGTGATGGTCACCACTTGCAGCTGAAAATAAGGACGAAATCGCTGGATACTTCTGTCATGATTAATCCATATTTTTGCTGTTTCCCAAAAGCCGTGATTATCGAGATCTTGTTTCATCACAGGAATCTGATGATCGTCAATGAAATAACGAAAGCCAGAGTTCAATAAATCACTATAGGATGCAGTTATAAAAAATATGCCAATAAATAATAATAGGGCTAAGATACTGACAAAAAACTCATTGTTTGTATTGGTGATTTTTGGCAACTTATTCATGAGTTAAAATATATTAAACTCTTGATTCGATAGCAATTTTTTCGAAAAATAAAAACCCAACTAATTACGCTAGCTTGACTTTAAGGTAAAAAATCAGGATCGGAATCTAAACCATAGTAGTCTCTATCTGTAAAACGATGAACTATGCCAAAGGAAGTCGATTCATCCAGTGTGGTGGTTTTGGTCAGTATAAAATCGTCAATTTCCCTTTGATGAAGCTCCGCGGCTAAAGCCTGTCGAATAAAATTTCTGTAGTTAAAGGCAAATAGTGGTCGGGCTAAATAAGCTTTGTTCCAACCACATAAAAACATGGATAACTTATGTTTATTAGCCGACAAAAAAGAAAAGGCCGCCTCCGTTAATTGAGGATACATAGGATTAAAAAAATCATCTAAAACTATGATGCCGTCATCTGACAATAGTTGTTCGCACAATTCAAGATCATTAATCACAGCCCTGCCCGTATGTTCACCATCAATATGAAGCCAACGGCAACTAGAACGCAAATCACCAAGGGAGTGGAGTGTTACTTGATAAGACGGTTGCTGAATATAATTCCCTCTGGTGCCCAAAATGGGAGCAAGGTTGGCTTCTGCGTCCTCAATATAGCGCGTGCAATCGATTAGAACAAATTTTTCTGTTTCTTTAAGGTGAAGGGAGGACATCAAAGCTGACAGACCTTTGTAAACTCCAATTTCCAGCATATTGCCATGGATACCATGGGTATTTTGAAAACTTAGCAAAGCATCCCAGAGAGCCGCACTTTGTTCCAAGAAAAAACCGGCAATTCCCCCCTGCAATTGCTTAAATTCACCTAGCTTAGAGAGATACAAGTAGTTGTCTTGAAGTGATAGCATGGGGGATGATGTGGAACTCCAGGTGAACTTTGTTGATTATGACTACTGACGAATTTTTTTGCTCCATTTAGTATTTAGGGACAAGCTACGCCGCAAAATAGGTGGCGGGCATAACTGAATTGCACCATTTTAAAGCCTGGCTAAAGATTTCGTAATCCTGAAAGAAGAAAACATTGCCCCAAGAATTTTCTAAGGAATAGTCCGAGTTGCAGTAATAACTGACCTCGTGCTGCCCCCAGATGCGATAGATGATTATATGCCAGCGGTAATCCCTTTGTCGCATAGCTGGCACCATATCCACTAGATGGTTCATGGCCCCGGTTTGCCCAAAGGGGAAAGTGGGATCCCAAAATTCGGCCAATACCACTGGGTAACGAAAATTTCCCATGCCCTTAATAACTTCTAGGTCAAATCCTTCTGTATCAATTTTGACTAAGCCAATATCATCAGGCAGAGTTCCCGCTTCATGCAAACTAGCGATGGTTTTGACTTCCACTGTAATACTGTCATGGAAGACTAAGCCTTCAGTGAGGGAATGGCGAGTCAAACTGCTATAAAAAGTGGCATCATCAAAGATTTTGTCTTCCGTTTGATCCACCACTAGGTGTAAATTCCTAGTCTCATTGGCGGATCCTAGGGCGTAGCCAAGAGCATGGAAATTGCTATTTTGTCCCAATCTTTCCTGCAATTTGGCTAATACTGGCGGGAAAGGTTCAAAGGCATAAACTTCGTAGCCAGTCTGTAACAATCTGGCGGAGACATCGCCCCGGTTGGCGCCCACATCGATCGTCCGTCGGTGGGGAAGATAAGAGTAGAGATAAACCATCAACTCAATGTCGATCGCCTGGAAATAGCTGGGATCGGTGACTACTTTGAATTTTTGATCATGGACATCAGCGGCAATCTGAGCTAGGGTTTCTCGTAAGAAAACGTCTTGCTGTTGGCTGTTTTCCTGTAAATCCAAGAACTTATCAATTAAAATTTCTTGGTAGTGCTGCAGATTACCCAAAACAGCCTGGAACTCTTGGTGGAGCAGTTGATACCTTTGCTGGGATTCGCTCCTGATATTTTGAAACTCTTGATGAATATAACCGTTACTCCTCTCTGATTCTTCCCTAATTCTTTGAAATTCTTGATGGATAGCATTAATCATCTGTTCGACAATAATTTGTCTTTGCTGTCCACTTTCAACTAAATATTTAATGGTTCTAGCTGTATCGAGGGCAGACTTAATTAGAAATATTTGATTTTCCAAAATCTGATTAATATTTCTATTTTTTTGCTCTAATTCTAATCTAATTTCTTCCAGGTTTTGATCGGTGGTTATTTTAATTTGGTCAACACTTGCCTGGAGGTCATCTAATTTCTGTAGAAAAAGATCTTTCAATACCTTGATTCTCTGAACGATACGATTATTTTTTAATAATTGTTTAATCATTATGATTAGGCTTGGAATAGAAAGGAATTAGATTGAAGAGCTAGAAAAAATAAAGCTAAATTTTACGACTGGTTTCAGGTATTAACAAATCCTGACGGATGAATACGACTTCTTTTTGCAATAGGGTACCATCAATGGGCGATCGCCATTCGCCGGTTTCGTCGTAATAACGGAAACCCAATTGATCCAAGAGATTAAGCATCTCTAAAAAGACCAGGGCATTTTCGTCATAGCGGACATAGGAAAGTTCTGCCATCACTAGATCCACCTGCTCGAGGAAAGTATTTGCCCCCGCCAAGACAAGATGTTCGGCGCACTGCACATCCAGTTTAAGAATACCCCGCCCTTGGAGATTTTCTTCCTCAGCCACTTGGTCAAGGGTTTTAACCGCCACTGTCACTGTTTCATAATCCCGAAAGTCCGCTGGGGTGAGCAGGGAACTACCGTAAAGATCAGGGGAAACCTGAAAACTGAGCTGCCCCGATTCGTTTGAAACGGCAATTTCTAAAAACTTAGCTTTGGGGATATTTTTAAGATAGTAATTACGGGCAGCCTGTTCATAACGATTAATCAGAGGATCAATTAAAATGAAGCGGGCTTCGGGAAACAGTTGACTAGCGGTGTGGGACCAAATACCGTGGGAAGCCCCCACGTCCATGACAAAATCAGGGCGGTAATGGTTAACTCTCAATCGCCGCATCACTTGGTACACTTGGGTGTAATCCTTGTAGATCAGGCTGGGCACTGGAGGCTCGATAAAATGTACTAAGTCAATGGGCGATCGCCGGAAGAGGGATTCAAAGCGGTCATCGGCGGCTTGTCCTTCGGCAAGGGAACTCCAAATCCAACTGTCAATATTGTGATCACTAAATTTTTCCGCTGCTGCCACGGCATTTTCCCTAAGAACCCTTTGACGTTGGGGGTCTAAAACTTCGGCCACCGCAGCCCCAAAACTTTCTGGGGTATAGTCACAAACCACGCCAATCTGAAAACGATTAATAAAACTAGCGGCGGAGGTTTTTTTGCTCCCCATCAAAATTACTGGCGTGTTAGATGTGGCCAGGGCAAACAAGATCCGTCCAGGTAAACTCAGTTGAGAAAGCTGGGGCTGGTCATCCCGCTCATCCATGGTGCCGGTGGGAACCACCACAAAAGGATATTCCTTCAGTTTTTCCACCAACTTATCTTCGGGAAAAAGTCCTTGAGGATAAATACCTTTGGCTTGTAAGTCCTGTTCGGATTCCGTTAGCCAATAATATTTGGAGTTGCCGTACCAATCTAATTGCATACCAGCTTCCTTCACACTGTGACAGAGGTCGGCAAACCACCGTTGACTCCAGATACTGCCCAGGAGGGCGCCCCGCTTTTGTTGACAGTTTTCCTGTCGGGGCTCAAACACTGTCGTTTTAATTAAATTGTGGGGAACCACTGCTGGCAAAATCCAAAACTTCAAACCAAATTTATTTTCGTAGGCATCCCGCAGTTCTGGGTGAGTGGCAAAGCGCACATCTGCCTTTTGCAAAAATTCCTCCATCAGAGCATCGGGAATATTGTTGACTCGAATATTTTGGTCGTCCATAATCCAAATTCCCAGGGGGACCCCAAATAATTCCTTAATGGCGATCGCCGTCAGCACATCTTCGGTGTAATAGGGCACACAAAAGATCCGACTAACTTCATGGTCAGCGAAAATCTGGGTGATATTGGTGAAAACCTGCTTGCGGCTCCAGCCCCGCTGGGGAAGATAGTAAGACTCGAGACCAAAGTTATGTTCACCGCCGTAATGATTGTCGGAGCGCACAGAAATAATTTGCCCATCGTTGGGGAACACCCGCCGCACCAAAGCCCCTGTACCGTGGCGATGGGTGACTTCATTGGCGGTGACAACCACACTGGCATCAATGATCTTGGCCGACTGAGCTTCAAAACGGGCATCCATAGCTTGACCTTGGGCGAGGGAATCCCAAATCCATTGGGCAATGCCGTCTGCACTGAGGTTTTGCCCCAGCTTAAAAGCTTGTTTACGCATGGGCCCTTGGTTTTCTAATAAGTAATCAATTTTGGCGGAAAAGTCCTCTGGTTGGTAAGCACAGACAGTACCGATGCCCTGGCTCTGGACAAATTGGGCCACCGCACTTTCGGGGGAGCCCACAACGAGAATTGGCAGATTGGCAGTGGCAGTGATAAAGCAACTACGGGAAGGTAGGCTTAATTTTGTTAATTCTGGGCGATCGCCGCTCTGGTCAGAAATGCCTGTGGGAATAACGGCAAAATCAGCGGTTCGAAGAATATCAATTAACTCATCTTCTGGCACAAAGCCCTTAAAGTTAATGCCGTCTTCTCCCAACTCCGCTTCGTTAAAATTCAGCCAATCCCGGTTGGGGTTACCATACCAATCAATTTTTACCCCCGTGGCTCGACACAAAGAACGCAGTTGATCTAACCATTGTTGACTCCAGACATTGCCAATCATCACGCCCTGCCGCTTACTCGGCGATCGGTCCCAGCTCTGGGGCGGTTCAGTTTTAATTAAATGTCCCTGCACCACCGGAGGCACAAACCAAAACTTACGCTTGAATTTAGCTTCATAGGCATCACAGAGGGGACGGGAAATGCCCAAGCAAATATCAGCCCGGTACAATAATTCATCTACCAAACTATCGGGTACCTGGGGAGAGTAGATATTTTGATCGTCCATAATGAAAACACACAATGGACAGTTATACAGTCGCTTTAGGGCAATGGAAATTTGGTAATCCTCTGGGAAATAAGGTACCGATAAAAATCTTCGGGGAGCATAATAGTGCAACAGCCACTGCACCTGTTGGGCAATGGTGACAAAACTTCCTCCCTGCACTAAAAAATGGCGATCGCCAAACTCCTGTTGCCCGCCGTAAAGATCATGGGAGCGAATTGTCAATAGCTCATCTGAGTTGGGAAAAAGCCTTTGCAGTAAAACCCCCACCCCATGGTCGGCATTAATTTCACAATGGCTAATAACTATGTCCCTTTCCAAAGAATGAATACTACGGCCCAGGGATTGGAGGGCATCGGCCAGTTCCTGTTGTAGGTTGTAGTGATTTTCAGTTAATTCGACCATGGTGATAATCAAGGGATGTTAAAAATTAGTAAAAGCAACTAATTTCAATTGCTTACCAGGGGCTTTGACCCTGGCATCATAGCACACTGGTAAGGTTATTAATAACTCCAAAAAAGCAACAAAAAGCGACTTCCCCTGTAGAAGAAATCGCTTTAAAAATAGTTTCTGTAAACTTTAAGTTTTGATTGAGTTAGCTCGAATTATGAGGGATAACTCCCAAGACTTAGAACCTGTTTGTAAAGTCTGACTCTGCTCCCTAAATCTCCCGATGCTGGGGGACTTTGACTTAGTTTCCCCCCAAACTTGGGTGACCAGGGAGGCTTTTCAAACACGCTCTTAAGCTGTGGTTAAAAGCTGTGCAAGAAGCACCTAGGCTTCTTTCCGGGTGGAAAGGTCACCAACCTTAGCAAACACACCAAATTCCACTTGTTCTTCCAAACCAGGATCAACCCCAGCAAATACGTCACGGAACAGAGTCCGGGAACCATGCCAGATGTGACCAAAGAAGAAGAGCAAGGCAAAGACAGCGTGGCCAAAGGTAAACCAACCCCGGGGACTGGTGCGGAATACACCATCAGAGTTGAAGGTTTCCGTATCGAAGTCGAAGCCTTCACCCAACTGAGCTTTCCGGGCAAACTTCTTCACATCACTGGGATTGCTGAAGGTCTGGCCGTCTAAAGCACCACCGTAGAAGCTGACGGTAACACCGGTTTGTTCCACACTGAATTTAGACTCGGAACGACGGAAGGGAATATCCGCCCGGACTACACCATCCGCATCGGTCATGATGACGGGGAAAGTTTCAAAGAAGTTAGGCATACGCCGTACCTCCAGTTCCCGACCTTCTTTGTCTTTGAATATGGGGTGACCAATCCATTCCTGGGCAATGCCATCACCACTGTTCATAGCACCGGTACGAAACAAACCACCTTTAGCGGGGCTGTTACCGACGTAATCGTAGAAAGCCAACTTTTCAGGGATGGTGGACCAGGCTTCAGATAGGGAAGCTCCTTCTGCTAACTGGCTATCAACCCGGCGTTGGATTTCTTCTTGAAAATAACCCTTATCCCACTGATAACGGGTGGGGCCAAAGAGTTCGATGGGGGTGGTGGCATTACCGTACCACATGGTACCGGCCACGACGAAAGCGGCAAAAAATACAGCGGCAATACTACTGGACAATACGGTCTCAATATTCCCCATGCGGAGGGCTTTATACAAGCGCTCAGGGGGCCGTACCGTAAGGTGGAAAAGACCGGCAATGATACCGACAATACCAGCAGCAATGTGGTGAGCCACTACCCCACCGGGGTTAAACGGGTTAAAGCCAGCTGGTCCCCATTCCGGTGCCACTGGCTGTACGTGGCCCGTCAGACCATAGGGGTCGGATACCCACATGCCAGGGCCCCAAACGCCGGTGAGGTGGAAAGCACCAAAACCGAAGCAGAGCAAACCAGACAAGAAGAGGTGAATACCAAACATTTTGGGCAAATCCAATGCGGATTCACCGGTACGGGGGTCAACAAATAATTCCAGGTCCCAAAATACCCAGTGCCATACGGCGGCTAGGAACAACAGACCAGATAGAACGATGTGGGCAGCAGCTACCCCTTCAAAGGACCAGAAACCGGGATCCAAACCAGTTTCTCCGGTGACGCTCCAGCCATTCCAGGAACTGGTGACACCGAGGCGGGCCATGAAGGGCAAAACAAACATGCCTTGCCGCCACATGGGGTTAAGCACAGCATCGCTGGAGTCAAAAATGGCCAACTCATAGAGAGCCATAGATCCAGCCCAGCCAGCCACTAGGGCAGTGTGCATTAAATGGACAGAGATGAGTCGCCCTGGATCATTCAGGACAACTGTATGAACGCGATACCAAGGTAGTCCCATTGACGCTCCTTCTAGTAACGAATAGTGTTTTGTGTCTTAAAGACGTTTTAATTTTTATTCTGCGTTGGGTAAATAAAACCCTTGTCTATAGGTTGTGTTAACCGAACAAGACAGACAGAGTCAAGTTTTATCCATTATCCCTTACAAAGTGAGAATATTTTGAAGGATTGTAACGAGCGGCCAGGATTTCTGCAAGCTGTCCAGGGGATAGGCAAAGGGCTTGAATGACCTAGGGACGGTGCGGTTAGCCCCACCTTGCTCCCATAAGAAACTGGCGATCGCCCATGGCGCGGCCACGATGGAATGGCCAGGGACTACACTTTTGTTGCTGACCTGATGATGGGGGTGAGCGAAGCTGAATTCATCAGTTTGGGGAATACTCCAAAGTGCGGATTCCACCGTCGGTTTGATTACTGTCTACCGGTCCAGGGACAACAAATGAAAAAATGACTACAAAAAGCTAGTGACAAGGAAAAAGTAAAATGCCGATCGCCTTGGGGGTTTCGATTTTACCTATGGCAGAGGTGATGGGGTTGAGCAAAAAATATTCTGACCGTTTTTAGCTATTTACGAGTGATACTCAAGGGAATTTCTTGATGTTCTTGTGGCATTCCCCAAAATTCCTGTAGTGTGGGCCCATTTTTCACTCGGCGATCGCCAAAGAAAAAATTAATCAGCTCATGTACTAAAACGCGACGACCCATCAGGGTAAACCAATACATTCCCCGTCGCGAAGCTTTATTCGGTTGAAACAATAAACGCCATAGTGCTTTCGGTCGAGTTTGTAGCAAAATTTCAATCAACTTTACCCACAGAAAAATTCGCCAGGGAGGCATATGGGTAGCTGCTAAAACTTGGTGCTTATAGTCCCATTTGGTTTGATCAAGTTGGATGACACGCCTTTCCGATGCAATGCCATAGAAACTAGTCCAACGATGGGGCGTAACGTACAACGACATAATTTGATCGGGATCGTAATACAGTAACTGCTTTAAAGCCTGAATAAAATCACGATCTCTAACCTCTTCAAAATCCGTTACCCAAGTGGCAAGGGAGAGAATATTATGCTGTCTTAATAATCGAATTGCTTCACGATCAGTGCTTGTCTTACTTCCTTTTCGTATGTGCTTGAGCGTAGCTTCATTTGTATTTTCCATACCTAACAAAAATCGCTCGACTCCTGCCCTGCGGTAAAGATGTAGAATATCGGCATCCCGTACAATATCATCTGCTCGAGTTGAACCGATAATAGTTATGGATATATTTTCGGCGATGATAGCTTCGCAAAACTCTTGCCAAATGGCTTTATTTACCGTTGGATTTTCATCCGCTAAATTAAATAATTGTACGCCGTGAGTTCGATGGAGCCAGACAATTTCCTGGGCAAATTTTTTAGGATCACGATGTCGCCAACGGGCCCAAAATCCCCTTTGTCCGCAATAGTTACACAAATGGGGACAACCCCGGGAAAACTGGATAACCACGGCCTGTTTACCGCCATAATAACTATATTTTTTCAAGTCTACGAGTTCCCAGCCCACACGATAGACATCAAGGTCTTGAATCATCGGAGCAGGAAGCGTTTCAATAATTTGTTCGTCGCGACGGAAGGCAATACCATCTACTTTATTTAAATCATTATGATTTTCAAGGGCGGCTATCAATTTGGCAACAGTAGCTTCACCTTCACCTCGAACAATAAAATCAATTTGGGGTTCCTTTGTTAGGATGTCATGAAAATGATAAGTCGGAAAAACACCACCATAAACAATTATCAAGTTTGGCAATCGTTCACGTAAAAACAACGTTAGGCGGCAAACGATGGGATGGGCAGAAGTTGATCCAGAATGCCCAATCAAAAGTAATTGTGGGCAATGAGCGCAAACTCGTTCTACGATTTCACTGTCTGTAAGTGGACCAAATTCAGCATCGAGCAGAGTAACATCATGGCCAGCATCCAACAATGGGCCACCAATACTTAAAAGCCCCAGAGGTGGCAGTTGTTCCTTTGGAATTCGGCTACCAATGGCCGGGTGGGGTGGGTTTAAAATGAGAATCCGCATTATTGTGCTTTATCCACTTTTTTTAGTCAGGGTCAGGCCATCCATGTCTCGATCTCCTAAGATTGTTCAAAAGCGCTCGCTAGTCTGATGATGACTAAGTAGATATTGGTAAATTATTTGGATATACGCAAAAAAAGCTAGCTTTATTGTTTAAGTGAACCTATCTAGGGTGCGGTATTGAATAGCTTCCGCCAGATGAGATGCTTGGATATGCTCCGATCGCCCTAGGTCAGCGATGGTGCGGGATACTTTCAAAATGCGGTCCATGGCCCGGGCGGAGAGCCCCAGTTTTTTGATCGCTCCTTCCAGCAGTTGACGGCAGTTTTCATCCAAGTGACAAAATTGACGCAATTGCCCTGCCTGCATTTCGGCATTACAACTAATTTTTGCATCTTTACTAAATCTGGCGATCGCCATGGCCCTGGCCTTGGCTACTCTTTGCCGCACTGGTTCTGAACTTTCTCCCTGGCCTTGGCTAGTCATTTCCTCTGGCTTAAGACGGTTAACTGCCACCTGTAGATCAATGCGGTCCATCAAAGGGCCAGAAAGCTTAGACCAATACATTTCCCTCTGGCGAGGAGAACAGGAACAGGCTTGAATGGGATCGCCAAAATAACCACAGGGACAGGGATTGGTGCTGGCAATCAGGGTAAATTGGGCTGGGAACATGATGGTTTGCTTGGTGCGGGAAATGGTAACGTGCCCGTCCTCCAAGGGTTGACGCAAAAATTCCAACACATTGCGTTTAAATTCTGTCAGTTCATCTAAAAACAAAACCCCCCGATGGGCCAAGGAAATTTCCCCCGGCCGAGGAAAACTCCCCCCTCCCACTAGGGAAGGACCAGAGGCGGAATGGTGGGGACTGCGAAAAGGACGCTGACGGATTAATTGTCCCCGTTCTTTCAGTAACCCTGCCACAGAATGGACTTGGGACACTTCCAACGCTTCTTCAAATTGGAGCGGCGGCAAGATACCAGGCAAACGGCGAGCCAACATGGTTTTCCCACTGCCTGGTGGGCCGACAAAAATCAAGTTATGGCCTCCGGCGGCGGCAATTTCTAAGGCTCTCCGGCCATGGGATTGCCCTTTCACATCTTTCAAATCCAAACAAGGCAGGGAGGTGTTCCACTGTTGCTTGGCATCCTGGGCATTAACTGGGGTAAATTTTTCCGGTGCTCCGAGAAAGTCCACCACTTCTTTAATGTGGTCGAAGCCATAGACTTTTAAGCCCTGCACCACGGAGGCTTCCAAGGCGTTGCCCGACGGTACCACTATGCCTGCTAAGCCCATTTTTTGCGCTGTGGCCGCAATGGGAAGAACACCGGCGATCGCCCGTAAACTGCCATCCAGGGACATTTCCCCTAAAAACAAATAATCTCCCAATAGTTGGGCATCCACCTGCTCCGATGCGGCCAGGATGCCAATGCCAATGGGTAAGTCAAAGCTGGGGCCTTCTTTACGTAAATCGGCCGGGGTGAGATTAATGACAATGCGCCGCACGGGGAAAGCAAAGCCCGCATTCTTTAACGCCGCCTTGACCCGTTCCCTGGATTCCTGCACTGCCGTATCTGGTAGCCCCACCACGGCGATCGCCGGAAGCCCAGCGGAAACGTCTACTTCTACCCCGACCTTAATGGCATCAATGCCCAACAGGGAAGCACTCCAAACCCTTGCTAACATAGTCGACCCACAAACTCAGTTCACCTAGCCTGATTTTACCTATCAAGATAACATGGGAAAATTTTCACTAAAGGTCCCAAACTCTGCAGGGTGACAATGGACTGTGGGCTTAGTTAGCCAAGAGGCAAGATAGCTACTCTGCTCAGACGCAAAGTAGCCTACTTAGCGCCATAGAAAAAAGCAATTTCTTTATCCTTGAGGGGTGCAAAGCCAGCGTCAATTAATTTTTGGTCTAGTTCTGCCTGGACAATATGTTTGGCTCCAATGCGGACAATGCGGGAGCGCATGGTATTACTGACCCCACTGCGTTGCCGACCTGCTTCCAAGCCCATCACCTGATGATAGAGTTCCAGCTTGGCTTCGGGAATGGCACTGCCATCAAAATCAATGCCAGCGGCGATCGCCTGGTCAATGGCATCGGCTCCTTTAGTTGTATTAGCCATGATCAATATTACCCTCGAGTTATTTTACTTTAATTATCCTAGCGAAAAAGGGTCACTAAAATTACCAATTCCCACCGGATAATTATCGTTATTAAATCAAATTAGTGCCATTAATTAGTGTTATTAATCTCCATTTAGCCAGATGGTTAGTAATCTAACTACCATGATGATGGCAACAATAAACCCATGTGGCCGGATAATCGAAGTAATGTTCCTTTTTCCAAATGGGTAATCTCAGTTTAATTTGGTCAATAACATACTGAGTACCTTGAAAAGCAGCTTGGCGATGGCTAGCCACAGTCCCCACCCATACTGCAGTTTCACCAATTTTTAAATGGCCACTACGATGGACGGCGATCGCCTGGTGGAGATCATATTTTTCTTTAGCTTCAGCAATAATTTTAAAACCCTCGTTGATGGCTAACTCCCGATAGACTTGGTATTCCAAAGAGTCGACTTGTTTACCGTCATTGTGGTTTCTCACCCAACCAGCAAAAGTTACTAGGGCTCCAGCTTGGTCACACTGTAAAGCTGAAATTAAAGGTTGGGTATTGATTGGTTGATCACTAATGTCAAATAAAGCTAAAGCCATGGAAATTAACCCCCAGCAACGGGGGGGATAAAAACAATTGTGGACTGGTCTAAAATTATATTTTCCATGGTGGTAAATTCATCATTAACTGCCACTTTGACTTGGGAGGAGGATAAATTAAAACCATGACGTTTAGCCAAGGAATCATAAAGTTCTTGGTAGGTATTTAGCTTTGTTACTAAACTTTCTTCTGCAACCTTAGCCTGTTCTTGGAGAGAAGCAAAATATCTGAGTTTAATTGATTTGGCCATAATCTTCAGGACTATTAATATTAGCGATATCAAATAAATTATCCGGTTTAATCAGCTGACAATCTGCCATTTGTAAAATTTTAACTGGACAATGTAAACCAATATTTTGGGCTTTAGTAAATAACTGTAGAGCAAGGGGAGTATAAAAACCACAGAGAGCTTCGGGAAAACCTTGATCCGCATTTTCGTAGCAAGTTGCCACCAAATCTTGGCGAGCCTGGGCAATTAATTTTTCCACCATTGTACTATTGATATAGGCTAAATCACAGGCAATAATGAGCCAATTAACCCCAGGATAGCTCTGCAAAGCCGTTAAAATTCCCGACATCGGCCCCACACTTTCTCCCCTATCTACTAGGGTAGGTAAATTTTCCAACGGTGTTCCTTGCCACTGACTAGGACGGGCAGACAAGAAAACTTGCTCGCAATATTTTGCCAACAAATCATAAATATATTGCCCATGGGGTTGCCCTTGATAATTAATTAAAGCTTTATCTTTCCCCATGCGTCTACTTTTTCCCCCGGTCAACACTAAACCGTAAAGGGGCGTTTGGCTAACATCAGCTTTACCACCAGTTTTTTCGATTAATTTAGTATTTTTGATGATAATTTCTGAGCTGATAGATTTACACATATCGTAAATAGTCAATGCTGCCACTGAAACCCCGCAAAGGGCTTCCATTTCCACGCCAGTTTTGTAATTAGTGTTAACAGCACATTGTAAAAATATTTCTAAATAATCTCGCTTTTGATAAACAATATTAATATCAAATTTACACCCATGGATTGGCAAAGTGTGGCAAAAGGGAATCAGATCCGCTGTTTTTTTCACCGCCATAGTACCGGCGATAATCGCTGTTTGAATAACCGGCCCTTTCTTGAGAAAAATTTCCTGTCCTGTTAAGTAATCTTTGATAGCTTTGGGTAACTGCACTATGCACTGGGCCACCGCCCGGCGATCGCCAGCTACTTTTTGACTAATGTCCACCATACGGGGCTGTTGATTTTCGTCAAGATGGGTAAACATTTATCCTCCAATTTGATGCATAGCGTGGCTAACTTCAGGGGGACGCAAATAGGGCTTCATCCCCAATAATTGCTGATAAACATGTTGGCGTTCCAAGGATGAAAAGTTACGAATATTGATCCCTTCATTTTTAAGTAAACAAGCCCTTAGAGTGCCATCTACCGATAACCGCCAACGGGAACAATGACCGCAAAATGGCTGGGATTCGGAGGCAATAAAACCGATTATGCCTCCACAACTAGTGCTGTAACGAAATGCCGTAGCATCTAAGGCAGATTGGATCGGTTTTAGGCTATATTTTTGCTGGATTTTTGCCAGTAACTCTTGGGCAGAAATAAACGTTTTTTCTTGGTGTCGACAGGCATATCCAATACGCATAATTTCCAAAAATCTAATTTCCATTTCCCATCGCTTAGCATATTCAATAAGATCAAAAATTTCACGGTCATTAATTTCCCTCATTACTACAGTGTTAAGTTTGATTTTAAATCCCTGACGAGAAGCTAATTCAAGATTACGAAGAATTGTATTAAGGCAATTGCGATGGGTGATTTCTGAAAAAGTTTTGGCGTTTAAACTATCGAGACTAACGTTTAAATCCAGAACATTATTCTCCCCCAGGGTATCTAAATGTCGATCTAGAACAATACCATTAGTGGTTAAACCAATCTTTTTAAGTTTTAATTGACCGATGGCTCGGACAATTTCAGTAAAATTCCTTCTTAATAAAGGTTCTCCCCCCGTTAAACGGACTTCTTCCAAGCCCAACGCAATTAACTCTCCAATAATTTCCCCATATTCCTGACAAGATAAATAGCTTGATTGCTCAAGAAATATTGCATCTACTGGCATACAATAATGGCAACGCAAATTACACTGATCCGTGAGGGAAACCCTCAATTTACGAATGCGACGGCCATAACTATCAACTAAGGTCTTAGACATGGGCAATGCTAATTCTACCAGGCATAGAAAGGAAAACATTCTCCAGCCTGAAAAGATGCTTGGTGTTGGGGTAATTCCAAAAAGCCATCACTGCCAGCTAGGGCAATAAATTCCCCGGAGTTTTTGACTGGCAGTGGCTCAGCTTTAATCACCGCTTGGGGTGTGTGACTTAGTTTAACAGGCAAGAAATAGGTTAAATCTTTTTTAAAAGTAAAATCCGTAGTTAACTGAGCGTAGATTGGAGCACTATCCAAAAAATAGCGATGTAGACAAACAAGGCTAGAAATTGGATTCCCTGGCAGACCAATAATAACAGTTTTACTCCGATGATCAATACCAAAATACATTGGTTTACCAGGCTTTTGAGCCACACCATGGATATATTTAGTTACCCCCAATTGGGACCAGACTTCTGGTAAATAATCAAATTTTCCTTTAGAAATACCACCGGAATAAATCAAAACTCTATATTCCAGTTTAGCCTTTTGATAATGGCGAATAATTACTTCTTTATCATCAGCTAAGTGGGTCAAATTTACGTTTTGAAACCCTCGGCTTTGCAAAGATACTTGGAGCCCATAAATGTTAGAGCGACGTAATTGATGAATTTTTGGCTTTTGAGTAATTTCTACCAATTCATCCCCAGTAGAAATAATTTGGATGCGGGGCTTTTGTTTAACTCTAACTTTAGTTTTTCCAAAGGAAGTAATAATATTCCAGGCAGGACCATTTAACTTTGAGGAAGATTCTAAAATGACTTTGCCTGCTCGACAGTCACTAGCCTTGGGGTGAACAAATTCCCCCGGTTCTCTCTGCCGAGGATTAATAATTTTTACCTGATTATCGGCGATCGCCACTTCTTCGTAAGGAATAACCAAATCACAATTCTGGGGTAGTAGGGCTCCCGTCATCACCTCTAAGCAACCGGTCTGGTCTGGCAAACTAGATTGCGGAGTCCCAGCGGCCACCGTCCCTAAAAGCTTGAAATGACGACGGCCCTGGTGGTATTCCGACCAAGCCAAGGCAACTCCGTCCATCATCACCCGATCGCCGGGGGGATAATCCCGGTCAGCTTCAATGGATTCTGCCAAAACTCTCCCATAGCTACCATCAACATCCATGGTAGTATCACCAAAATTGGGCCAATGGGCTTGGATAATTTCAACGGCGGCGGCAACGGAAATCATTTCGGTGGTCCCCCATTACCATTTCTTGTAGGGTAAAAACTTACCATTCATCGTTACTTTAACCCGATCGCCTTTAGGGTCTGCTTCCTTCTCAATGTCTAAGGTGAAGTCGATGGCACTCATGATACCGTCCCCAAATTTCTCATGGATTACTTCCTTCATGGGCATACCGTAGACCTGCATGATCTCATAAAAGCGATAAATGAGGGGATCTGTGGGCACAACCGGCCCCAAACCCTTAACCGAAGGAGCAGTCAGTTCGGGCACAAGATCATCGCTCAAGCCAAGGCAGTGAAGAAGTTTCTCCGCCTCATCAACGGAGGCGCTGGCCTGTCGATAAATCACAGCAGCAATCCAGACTTCATCCCGTCCGAGCAATTGTTCTAAATCAGCAAACGTGATTCCCTTTGCTTTTTTTGCTTCCAGCAGTTTTGTCGTGATAGCGGAAATTTCAGTGCCAGCCATGGGTTTCTCCTTGTGATTAGTTGTAATTAAATGTGATCCAATAATTTCAGTTCAATGGAATTATTTTTTCGGTGAGTAAGTTACCTACCTATCCACGAACCATTGCCGCCCAGCAGAGTTCAAAGCCATGGGATTCCCACGGGAAAACTCCCACAGGGTATTACAGCTGATAAATCTGGGGACATTAACGATGGGGAAGCGGACTAGGACTAGAACCCTAAAATCAACGCCGCACAGCGCCAAATTGTTCAATCAAAATCTGAGCTAACAAAGGCTGCAGTTCATCACAGGGAATACTCTTATGGACACAGGTACCCAAATGGGCATCCTTACCCACTTTTCCCCCCAGATAAACATCGGCACCATCCACTGTTTTGCCATCTTTCCGCACTTTGGTTCCCATCAGGCCAATGTCCGCCACCTGGGGTTGGCCACAGGAATTGGGACATCCAGTCCAGTGGATCCGCACGGGCTTAGGCACCGTCAACTCTTTTTCCAAAGCCGCCACCATGGCCAAAGCTCGATTTTTTGTTTCAATCAAGGCAAACTTGCAAAACTGCGCCCCCGTACAGGACACCACTGACCGTTGCAGATTGTGGGGGTCAACTCGAAACTTAGTTAATAACGGTTCCGCCAACAAAGCCTCCAGTTTTTCGTCAGGGACATTGACCAAAATTAAATTCTGTTCCACCGTCAGCCGCACTTCCCCACTTCCATAGGTATCTGCTAAACGGGAGAGTTCAAAAAAGTCATTGGCATAGAGACGGCCCACCGGCACATGGAGACCCACGTAATTTAACCCGGCTTGTTTCTGGGGATGAACCCCTAAATGATCTCGCTTATCCCAATCTAATTCGTCCTTAGGAGCCGCTGTTAACAGAGGGAAAGGCAACTTAGCGGCCACTTCTTCCCGGAATTTAGCCACCCCCCATTCATCAATTAGCCACATTAGGCGGGACTTTTGACGGTTAGCCCGCAGACCATGGTCACGGTAAATTTCCAAGATAGAACGGCATAAATCCACCACCTGCTGATCCGGTTGCACCCAAGCATCGAGGGGAATAGCGGCTTCACAACGACGGGAAGAGAAAAAGCCCCCCACCACTACGTTAAAACCGAGAATTCCCTCCCGATAGGCTGGGACAAAAGCCACGTCGTTAATTTCTGCGTGGACAGAATTATCCCGGCTTCCTTCGATGGCAATGTTAAACTTCCTGGGCAAGTTGGTGAATTCCGGATTGCCCCGACCACCATTGGTGATCATGTCCTGTACCCCTTGCACCAGGTCTCTGGTATCAATCAATTCATCTTTTTCCAACCCTGCCACCGGAGAGCCTGTGATGTTACGGACATTATCCATGCCGGACTGGACCGAGGTTAGACCACAGCTTTCCAGCTTGCTAAAAATATCGGGAATATCTTCAATTTTGATGCCCCGGACCTGCAAATTTTGCCTGGTGGTGATGTCCCCATTGCCCCGATCGCCGTAGCGGTTAATAATGTCGCCAATGACCTGTAATTGCTGACTGGTGAGCAAGCCGTGGGGAATACGAAAACGGAGCATAAACTCGCCGGGGGTGACAGGGCGGAAAAAAATGCCTAACCACTTCAAGCGCAGATCCCGGTCCTCTTCGGGGATATTTTCCCAACCAATCTGGGCAAAATGTTCCAACTCAGCCCGGACAGCCAAACCATCTTTGGTTGCCTTAACGGTCTCAAATTTATTAGCCACAACGCTTCAAGCCAGATAACAGTAGAGATCAATATAGGGTTCCCGTTTCGTTAAAATTTGTAACGTAAATTACACTCAGCCAAGGCATATGCAGTTTACGCATTTAGCATATGCGTTAAATTTTGTTAAACATGTTTTAGTCAATCATCATCATTATTGACCAATGATATTGATGGTATAGGCAAGGATCAATGAAGTCCTGCAGGGGGGCAAAAAAGCATTACCAGCCAATAAATTTCTATAAACTCAAATTCAAAAAGCTTTGTGAACAATTAAACCGAAAAATATTTATCGCCAGCAAAAATTTGGGGCTGGTGGGGAGTTGCCCTTCTCCCCGCAGCATTCTGAGCTTGTTTTCCTACATCCCTTGGGGCGCTGAAATACCAGGTAAAGCATTCAACTGGGCCGCCGTGAGGGGATTACCCCCAAACTGTTCCACCGACCAAGCCAATGCTCCCGTTAAGCCTGCATTGTAATCAATGGCCACTTCGTTGCTGATGTAGTCATCCCGGGAGTCGTTATAACTAAAGTCATTGGCCGCAGTGGGACCGCCCACCAAAGCACCGAACAAAATATGCTCATTGGGCAAGCCGTTGCGGAAACCGTCCCAGCCCACTCCCGAAGCTGCCCGATGGTGGGGCTGTTGGGGAAAATCATTGCCGTAACCCACCATATAGCTAGCATTGCGGGGATTACTGCCTAAAATATAGTCCACTGTGTCCTGGGCTAACTGGGCATACTTACCAGTGGGATCGGTTAAGCCGTCGGAATAGACCGCTGCCAGCATTGCCGTATTGGCCGCGTAGCGTAGGGAACCCCATTGGCTAATAAACCGCAAACCGCCGTCAGTGATTTGCACCCCATCGGTGCCATTGACCCAAGCATCTAGCCAGCGGGTCACATCTTGTTTAATCGCTTGATTACCGGTGTCTTGGGCTAATATTACCGCCACACCATAGGAGGCATCGTCCCAATTGTGGGTCCAACCCCGACTCAATCCCCCAATGTCACTGTTGTAAATGTTCAATGCCTTTTGCAGATAGGCAGAACCATCCCCCCCTGCACTATTAACCGCCCGGGACAACCACGCTGCCCCATAGGCCAACTCATCTTCATAGCCACTCCAGGAGTTGTAATAGTTCCGCACTTCGGGAATAGAGTCGGAATATTTACCCCGGTAGGTGTCCGCAAATCGATATAAAGATTGGGCATTGACTAACAATTCATCCGCATAGGCAAAATCCCCCGCTTCTCGGAACAGAATAGAAGCCGCCGCCAGGGCCGCCGCTGAACCCGCCGCCACATCGGAACCAGGTTTATTAGCAGTAACCGCCATGGCTGGCCGGGCAATGGTTTGGCTTTCCGGGGCACTCCAGAGGGAATGATCTGCTGAAGCGTTACCCACCTGGGCGACAAAAAATACTGTCTCTCCATTGGCGTTGGTAACGTGAGCTTTGAGTAGATAGTCCGTCCCCCACCGTATGGTTGCAAGGAGATCATCCATTTGGCCACTGGTTTGGTAACCGTCCGTAAATTCCACGCCGCCCCAGGCCAGGGTGGTTAATGTGGAAGCAAGGGGTAAGCCAAATTTGCCGTGGTCCCCCGCATCATGATAACCACCGGTTAAATCCAGGCTTAAACCTGCTTGTAAATTACCGCTACTTTGTCCACCAAAATAAATGCCATCCCGGCCATCCCTTAACCCGGAATCTCCCCGCCAGTCAATGCGTTTAGTGGATTCGTCTAAGTCTCCAGAACGGTTGGCTTCGTAAAACAGGAAAGATTTTTGCAACGCTTCGCCGTAATTATGGTCCCCATTGGCGATCGCCGGGGGATCGACGGGATCAACAGGATTGGGGTTAGGATTAATGGGGTCAGTGGGGGGATTGGGATTAGTGGGAGTTCCTCCAGTATTACCACCAGAGCCAGTGCTGGGTTGACCAACTATACCGCCACCGAGAAAGAGTAAATCTGCGGTTAAGGCCCCGTCGTTGGCGATCGCCGTTCCTTGGGTACCGTTAAAGCCAACTTTGACCGAACTGCCAGGGGCAATGGAAGCGGCCCATTCACTGCCGGTGACCACATAACGGGTAATGCCTCCTCCTAAATCTGTACTTTGGACAGTGGCTCCCCAGGGGCTACCGGAAATTTTATGCACCGTATCAAAGGTAAAGCTCCAGCTATTAAGCTTAGTTCCCGAAACGTTAGTTACAGTCAACTCCGCCGTAAAGCCATTCCACCAACGATTACCTCCCACCGTGACAGTGAAAGGACTAGTGGGAGAAACAGGATCGGTGGGTGGGGGCGTGACTGGATCGGTGACCGGAGGATTGGTAGTGCCTCCCCCCATGCCATCACCGGGATCAGAACCGTGGTCCATACCGCCGCCATGGTCATGGTCACCGTGATCATGGCCACTACCATGACCCCCAGCACCGCCGCTAAATTCCCCACCACCAATGGGAGTTAAACCATTACCGGGCCTGCTCTGATGACCATCGGTAATTTGTCCCGCTGGCCCCTGGGGAGTGGCTAAACCAGTGCGACTAACAACGGTAACTTGCTCGACAGTGACCCCAAAGGCATCTTCTAAGCGGTCTTCCACCACCTGGTCATGGTGAAATTCCAAATTAGCCGGAATGAGTTGACTGCGGGTTACCCCCACCAGCAACAAAGTTTGTCCCGTGGGTTGGGTGGCAATTAATAAACCCTCCGGCGTATCGCTAACGGTTAATCTTTCCCTAGTGCCGTAGTAGAGAAAGCTCAACTTCATGGTGGCGGGGTTAAAATTCTCGATCCGTTCCTGCACCCCATACTCATGGGAACGGACATAAACCGTATTACTATTTCTTGCCCCTAAACCTAATTCCCAACTGAGGACTCCGCCAATGTCCTGCCGCAGATGCTCGTTCTGCACAATGCCAAAATTGGCCGCTGTCAAATCATCAAAGCTAACTCCCCGGATAATCTGAAACTCAGGAGTCCAAGCCCAGGGATTAATGATGGCCACTTTCCCGGTGCTGGTTTTACCAAGGATGAGGTTATGCACCGACACATCGCCAAAATCCAACCTATCCACAGCGGGATTGAAACCGACAATATCGGCGGCCGCAGGATTGGCAGCAAATACTCTACCAGTGCCGGGGTTAGGAGTGGGATCTACGACTGGATCCGTGGGAGGAATAGGATCTGGATGCTGATGTTCTCCCCCAGTCCCCCCAGTATTGGCATTAACGTCGGTGAATAATAAAGCAGAAGTCAAAGAGCCGCTATTACCGATCGCCGTTCCCTGGGTACCATTAAAACCAATGGTGACGGAACCACCGGGGGGAATACTCGATGCCCAACCAGCCCCAGTTAATGTGTAGCGGGTGATGCCATTGCCCAAATCCACGCTGGTAAAAGTTGCGCCCCAGGGATTACCGGAAATTTTGTGGACAGTGTCGAAGGTGTAAGTCCAATTGCTGAGGCTAGTGGTAGAAGTGTTGGTGATGGTGAAATCAGCGGTGAAGCCATTCCACCAGAGGGAGCCGCCCACCGCTACGGTAATGGGGGAAAGGATGCTATTCATAGGGAGGAGCGTTAAAGGGAACTTTTATAACTTAAGCAACAATTTCTGGAAACCTAAACCCTTCAAGTGGAGGGTTTTTTACTGGTCATTGCCATCCTCCCCCCTCGTTGGCGATCGCCTATAGGTAAATACTCCTAAGTTGTTCCTTGTTGGCAGACAGTAATGGGAATATTTCCCCAGAGAAAATTTACAATTAGTTGCATTTAGTCTCCCCAATTATTAGTTTGATCAAGTTGAATATTTGGCTGAAAAGACATTCAATAGCTTTAACTTAATGCCAAAATTACATGGCAATTATGGATTAAGATCTAGCAACGGGAAGGGATTTTTTCCGCACCATAACCTTCTGGAATCGCCACAAATAGGCAATAGAGGCCGCCGCTAGGCCAATGTATGTTCCGATCCAAACCCCTGCCCCCGATAGAGGGGTATAAAATCCCAGTAAATAGCTTGCGGTTAAACCAATGCCCCAATAGGCGATCGTGCCAAGCACCATGGGAATGCGGGTATCTTGTAGTCCTTGTAAGACACCGTTGGCTGTTCTTTGTAACCCGTCCAATACCAGTCCAAAAGCAGCAATCTTCATAATGGAAATACCGACATTTAAAGCCTCCCCATTGGCAGGGTCATTAAGGTCAAGATATAGTCCGATAATTTGCTGGGGATAGGCCAATAAAGCGATGCCAGCGGTCAGCATGAATAATACAGCCAAACCAATACTCACCAAGGCCGCCTGTCGAATTTGTGGCCAATGCTGTTGACCAAACCATTGCCCGACCCGAACGGTGGCCGCGTAGGACATGGCCAGAGGAACCATAAACAGAACAAGCACAGTTTGGGACACCACTTGATGGGCCGCTAAAATCGGTGTTCCCAATGCCCCCATAAAAAAGCTAGCGGTTAGATATAATCCATACTCCAAAACGGCGGCGATACCGATGGGACCTCCGACCCAAAGTAACTGTTGCAGAATTCTTGGCTTCAAATGATGGAGAGAGTCGAACAATGAATATTGATGGAGGGGTTTGTGCCAAAGCATATAAACCAGCAAGGACAGAAACATAATCCAATGGGCACTGATACTAGCAATGGCTAAGCCGGTAATTCCTAGGGCAGGAAACCCCCATTTGCCAAATCCCAACCCATAGTTGCCAAGAATATTAAACAAAGTTGCTGCGATCACAATCAGCATTATCGGCCGCGCTTGGGAAAGGGCAATAATACAGCCCCGGAGCGTAGCAAAGGCGATCGCCGGAAATAAACCCCAGGCCATCACATTCAAATAGGAATCTGAAAGAATGATGGTTGTGTCAGCCTGGCCAGACCAATGCATCACCCCGTTGAGGTGGGTTATGAACAACATTCCCGGAATTGATAGCAGTAGGACAATCCATAAACCCTGACGAGTTAATTGCCCAATGCGCCGGGTTTGGCCAGCGCCATAGGCCTCTGCCACTAGGGGGCTGACCCCGGAGATTAATCCCACCCCAGTCATCATAAATGCCATAAAGATCATAGTGGCTAATCCCCCCGCCGCCAGCACATCCTGCCCCAGCCAACCCATCATGACCGTATCGACAAATCCCGTTGCCGCCTGAGCCATTTGAGCACCGGCCAGGGGCACTGCTAATTTAAGAAATTCACGGGCCTCTGCTTGCATGCCAAATCGCATTGAAATATCTGTCATAGCATTGACCCAAAGAACTAAAATAGTTATTAAATATGAAAAAACAAATTTTCTCTAAAGATATTCCCTAGAGCCACCAACCAGCGCTGGAAACCATTTGGCAAACGTCGGCAAAAGATGAAAAATTGGGAAACTATAGCTGGGCCAGTTTCAGAGCAGTGGCAATGACCTGGGAGCGCAGGGGGTCTTCCAGGGGAGCAAAACCGTGTAAGTGGGTTAACCAAAGACCGTCCATAGCTAATCGAATCACCGTTGCTACGGCCGGATCGAGCCCGCTAGCCATAATCTGCCCATGGCACTCTTGCCAAAAATGTCGCATGGGGGCCAACAATTCAGGATTGGTGAAGTTTGCGGCCAGCAAATTGAAATGGAGTTCATAATTTTCCTGGTCGTCTAGCGCTGAGGCTCGAATATAAGCCCTAACCCAATGCCCTGGGGTGTCGGGGGCTGGATCATTGGCAAGTTCCTGATGCAATGTTTCCACAAACCTGTCTAGGGCCTGCTGAACCATGCCCGCAATTAAAGCCTCCTTGGTGGGAAAGTAGTGTAACAATCCGCCTTTGCTCACCCCTGCTTCACTAGCCACCGCATCCAAGGTGAGGGCGTCCACCCCTTGACTAACAATGACTTGATTAGCCGCAGTTAGTAGTTGGCTGGGTTGGATGGACTTGGAACGAAGCCTTTTTCCAGAAACCATATAATTTCGCCTCCGCAGATAATGCAAATATTCTTTTTTAAATTGACAGAAGACCTGGAAATAATTAAACCGTCCAGTTGGTTGGACACTTTCAAGATACCGTCCGGTCGGTCGGAAGTCAAGTTCACCGGGGCGCAATAATTTGAAGATTACCGCGGAGAAAATTTACAATGAGTTGCATCCAGTTGATCCCATTCCCAACTCCAGATTTTTTTAATGCTTTCCCTTCTACGAAAATATTTTGCTTTGCTTATGCCCTCCCTCTGGGGCATTGTGTTGGTAGGTTTGTTGCTGTTTTTTCCTTCCCCAGTCTGGGCAACGGAAAGCCCCATTCCCCTTACCGATGAACAGTTAGAAGTGGGAGATAGCCTGACGGATAAAGCCTTTGCTGCCACTGAAGCAGGGGATTTTGTCACCGCCGAGAAATATTGGACGGAATTGATCGAAAAGTTTCCCCAGAATCCGGCTGTGTGGAGCAATCGGGGTAATTCCCGGGTTAGCCAAAACAAATTGGACGAGGCGATCGCCGATTTTAACCAGGCCATTGAGTTGGCACCGGAACAAACGGATCCTTACCTCAACCGGGGCACTGCCTTGGAAGCTAAAGGGGAATTTAAAGCCGCCATCGCTGACTATAATCGGGTTTTAGCCGTTAACCCGGAAGATGCCTTTGCCTACAATAATCGGGGTAATGCAGAAGGGGGTCTAGGGAATTGGACCAGTGCATTGGAAGATTTCCAGCAAGCCACGGCGATCGCCCCTAATTTTGCCTTTGCCCAGGCCAATACTGCCCTAGCGTTGTACGAATTGGGACAAAAAACCGAAGCCATTCAAACCATGCGTCGTCTGGTGAAAAAATATCCCATGTTTGCGGATATGCGGGCCGCCCTCACCGCTGTGCTCTGGGTAGATGGCCAACAGGGGGAAGCGGAAAGTAATTGGGTGGCCGCTGTGGGGGTAGATAGCCGTTACCAAGATCTGGACTGGGTGAAACAGATCCGCCGTTGGCCCCCCAGTGTGATCAGTGCCCTAGACAAATTTTTGAGCTTGAGCTAAAAACCCTTTCTCGCGAAGTTTGGATAGCTTTCGACCCCGTCCATTCGCTAAATTGGAATTATTCAGTCCACCATTGACAAGACTATGCTCGATATTCAGGCGATCGCCGACCATGCTCACCAGGGAGCCGCTGCACTGGGAATTAAACAATATGACATCTACGGTTCTTCCGTGGATGATGCCGGAGTGGAGGTGGATTCTGGAGAACCGAAGCAGGTGGAAGCGTCAAACCGGGCCAGTGTAATTGTGCGAGTCTGGAACGAAAAGGGTTTGGTGGGGGTAACCAGCACCACGGATTTGGACCAAGCCGGCATTAGTTTAGCCCTGGAAACCGCCGCCGAAGCCAGTGCTTTTGGCATCACAGATAATATTCCCGACTTCAGCCCCGAAGCCCAAGTGCCCATCGGTGGCGCAGAGAATGACGTGGCGGAGCCGGCCCCTATGGGGGATTTAATTACCACACTAGTTAAAGCTGAGCAGGACTTATTGGCCAGCCATCCCGCCATCACCGGGGTGCCCTACAACGGTTTATCGGAACAGACCACGGAGCGGTTTTACCTGAACAGTGCTGGGGCCAAACGCTATGAATGCCGTTCCTATGCTTCCATTTATCTTTACAGTCGGGCAGAACAGGAAGGTAAAAAACCCCGCAGTGCCGGAGAAATGAAAATTAGTCGGGATTTGGCCAGCCTCGACATTGATGGTTGCTTACAAACAGTTAAAGAGAAAACCCTTAGCCATCTGGATTACCGCCCCATCCCCACCGGAAAATACACCGTCGTCTTTTCCGCCCGGGCTTTTTTGAGTTTGCTCGGTGCTTTTTCTAACCTTTACAATGCCCAAAGTATCCTCGATAAACAGTCCTTAGCTACCAAGGAAACCCTCGGCACGGCGATCGCCAGTGAACTGCTCTGTGTCAGCGATGATGCTCTGCACCCAGGGAATATCTCAGCGGAACGGTTTGACGGCGAAGGAACCCCCACCCGGAGAGTGGACATTATTAAAAATGGGGTTTTAACTGGCTTATTACACAGCGCTGGCACTGCTAAGCGGTTTGATACCCAACCCACTGGCCACGCTAACATCGGGTCTAAAATCACCGTCGGAGCCCACTTTTACCATGTGTATAGCGAGAAAACTGCTGAAAAAAGCTACAGTCTTGATCAAGCAGAAAACGTAGTTTATATCGATAAACTCCAAGCTCTCCACGCCGGGGTCAATTCCCTCCAAGGTTCCTTTTCCTTACCTTTTGATGGTTGGTTAGTAAATAAGGGTGAAAAGCAGAGTATTGATGCGGCCACCGTGGCAGGGGACTTTTTAGAAGTCTTAAAAACTATTGTTTACCTGGAACCGGAAGCAGAAGTCACCCCAGGGGGAGTGTGTCCCCTAGTTTGGGTGGAAGGATTGGCCATTACCGGGGAGTAGGTTAAGTACTAAAGTGCATGGCAGTGGGATGATAGGCCATGATCGCCCTGGTCGGACTATTTTGGGTAGAGACAATCGGTGTAATTATCGCCAGCAAATAGTTCTCTCGCATATTCCGCTGCTATTTCCCCCACTGTCAAAGCTTGCAAAGGAAAAACATCGGTAATATCCGACTCTTTTGGGGCAAAGAAGCCCGTAATATAAAGCCGTCGCCCTGACTTTTGCAGGGGAAATTCAAATTTGGCGATCGCCATAAAATTACTAAATCGTTAGAATAAAAGCCTAATTATTTCTGAAAACGGTAGCCTATGTTAGCGCTCCAACCCCGCTTTAAAAGCTTTGACGAGTATCTTGCGTACGAAGACGATACTGATCAACTCTATGAATTATTCAATGGGGAATTAATCGCTGTGCCGACGGAATCGGGTTTAAACTTTCAAATTGCCACATTTTTACTGCTCAAATTTGCTGAAATTGTCGGTTATCGACGGGTACGGGGACACGGTTTAGAACTAGAAGTTCACGGCGAACCCAAAAACCGTTTTCCTGATTTGACGATTATTCGAGAAGAGCATATTGCCCAATTAGCTAAACGCAATACGATTCGGTTATCGATGTTACCGCCCTTGCTAGTGGTGGAAGTTGTCAGTCCGGGGGAATTACAACGGGAGCGGGACTACATTGCGAAGCGTCAACAATATCAAGCCTGTGGCATTCCTGAATATTGGATTGTCGATCCCCAAACCCAAACGGTCTTGGTTTTAGAATTATTAGCCGGTTGTTATCAGGAAGTAGGTAATTTTAAAGAGGTAATGGCAATTCAGTCCCCTACGTTTCCCCAGTTATCGTTAACTGTTAATGAAATTTTTAAGGATCTTTGATTAACGGCGATCGCCCTGTGACTCCCTACATTAACCAAATGGTGTTCTTGCTTTAATCTCTGATGCTAGGGGCAGATAGATTATAATTAATAGAGTTTCAGAGAAATTTATCCTTGAGTTAAAAAATTTCCCCGTTCGGCTGAGCATGTCGCAACAAAACTATAATTGGAAGCGGTTCTGGTGTCCTCGCTCAGGTAACATAAGTCTGAGAGATGGCGGTTACTTAGACGATCCAAATACAAAATGGGGCAAAGCATGTAACCCAGATCTGGTGAGTTTAGAAGATATTGCTGAGATTCCTTGCCTTGTTTTATTGGGGGAGCCTGGCGTTGGCAAAACCCACGAACTAGAAAAGCTACAACGATTTACCGAAGAAACAATCTGCGAATATAGTAAAGTCCTGGGCTTGAATCTTCGAACCTTTACTAATTTAAAAGAGGATTTGTTTAGGGATAAAACTTTTTCCGACTGGTTAGAGGGTCATTATCACCTCCATTTGTTTTTGGACAGTCTTGATGAAGGACTCTTGAACGTCAAATCCTTGGCGATAGGATTGGTTGATGAGTTTAAGAAACCTAAATATCGAAGTCATATTAATCGTCTTCATCTCCGTTTAACTTGTCGAACTTTGGCGTTTCCATCCATTTTAGAAGAAGCTCTAAAAGCTCTTTGGGAAGAAAGTAACTTTGCAATTTATGAACTAGCTCCACTTCGCCGTATAGACGTAATCAACGCTGTGGAAGCTGAAGGTTTTTCTTCCGATGACTTTCTGAAAGCGATTAACCAAAGGGATATTGTACCCCTAGCGATTAAACCAATCTCTCTAGGATTTTTATTGAATACATACCGCCGTCATAACAGCCAATTTCCTCCAGAACAGAAACGTTATGAATCTTATCTTGAAGGATGCAAGTGTCTTTGCGAAGAAGTAAGTAAATGTCGTCATGCCTTAAAGGAGACAGGCAATTTAGATATTGATCAACGACTGATTGTGGCAGCTCGAATTGCCGCCGTTACGATCTTTGCTAATCGATTTGCTGTGTGGATTGATGTCGAACAGGGACAAGTTCCGGCTGAAGATGTTCCTCGTCAAAAGTTATGTTTCGGTTATGAAGAATCAAATGGAAGAGAATTTGAGATTACTCAAGAAGTAATTCAAGAAGTTTTAGATACTGGTTTATTTTCATCTCGTGGATTGCATCGAATGGGATGGGCACACCAAACCTATGCTGAGTTTTTTGCGGCTTGGTATTTGACGCAACGAAACATTGACTTATCAAAGATTAAGACATTGTTGTATTCATCTGCTGATTCCACTCCTAAGCTTATTCCACAACTTCATGAAACAGCAGTTTGGTTAGCTTCCATGAGGGATAATGTGTTTCAAGAGATAATTAAAACTGATCCTGACGTTCTTTTGCAAACCGATATACCTACTGATTCAGAGCTTCGAGCGACAATTGTTGCTAATTTATTAATGCAATATGAGGAAGAAAAATTATTTGATCGAGGATTTTGCAACGTTCGTAATTACGCAAAATTAAAACATTCTGGGCTAGCTGAGCAGTTGAAAGTTTATATTTGTGATTCCAGCAAGAAAGAGGATACACGAAGGATAGCAATTGATATTGCCATAGAGTGTAATCTCTCTGAGCTTCAAGGTGACTTAGCAAAGCTAACTCTTTGTCCATCACAGCCAATAAGTATAAGAGTTAATGCCGCCCGTGCTATTAGTTCAATAGGTGATCAATCTACAAGATTAAAGCTAAAGTCCCTTGCACTCAATGTTTTACCGGAAGATGAGCAAGATGAACTAAAAGCCTATGCGTTGAAAGCACTCTGGCCAAGGCAACTAACAGCCGAAGAATTATTTCAGGCGCTCACTCCATCGAAAAGGATAAATTTGCTTGGAATGCATCGATATTTTCTTGAGTCTGAGTTAGTTCCACAACTTGATTCCGAAGATTTAGTTATTGCTCTCGACTGGCTGAAAACTCAAGGTGTGCGATGCTTTGGGCATCCATTTGAAGAACTAGGAGATGCAATTCTGCTAAAAGCATGGGAACACGTTAACGTTCCTGGAGTACTGGAGGGTTTTACGCAAGTAGCATTATTACAATGGAAAGAGCATCAGAAACTCATTAGTCATTCTCCGAGTTTACAAGCCCAATTTCAAGAATCACTTTTGGGAAACAATCAAAAGCGTTATGCTCTTATTGAAAATTTAGTTGAAAGCATTGCAGAAAAAGATGAAGATGAAGATTTTTATTTTTTAACAAGCTCAATGACAGAACCAATTATAAGCTCCAATGATGTTGATTGGATGCTAGAAAAACTCCAAGATTCCAACCATGAAAAAATTCAAAGAGCGTGGGCTAAAATAATCGAGGAAGTATTTGATCGTCGAGATACAAAGCAGATAAGTGAAATTATTAAAGCCACTCAAAACAACTCTATTCTTAGTGACGTTTTTAGTTATTACTTTACTCCTATTGAGTTGGACTCAGAAGAAGTGACTCAATTACGTGATCATTATCTTAAAATGAAAAATTCCTGGAATAAGCCGGACTTGCTAGATCCTCCACCAAAAGAAAGAGTTATTGACTGTTTAGAGCAGTTAGAATCGGGAGATTTATCCGCATGGTGGCGACTAAATCGAGAAATGACTTTACTGCCACAAAGCAAACGTTATGGTCATAACTTAAAATTAGATCTGACTCAGCTTCCGGGATGGAAAGAAGCAGAGCAAGCAACAAAAAAAAGAATTATTCAGGGGGCAATTCAATATATTCAACAGCAAACAAATATAGATTATAGCTGGATAGGAACAAATACATATAATTTTTCCGAATTGTATGGTTGCAAGGCATTACAGTTAATCTTGACGGAAGCTCCAAGAACTTTAGACAATTTTTCAACGGATATATGGAAAAGATGGACACCCATAATCCTGTCAGTTCCTAATAGTTTTATTGACTCAAATCCAAGAAAAAATTGCCGAAAATTAGTCAGCCTCTCATATCACCATTCTCCAGATGAATTTTTGACAACGCTTTTAAAATTGATTGACAAAGAAAATCAAGATAATAATATTTTTGTGATTGATCGCTTAGAGATGTGTTGGGATGAAAAATTAGAAAATAACTTGACAGAAAAAGTAAAAGATTCTCAATTAAAGCCTAACGTATTTAGAAAGCTATTAGAAAAACTTATTGAGCAAGGAGCTGTTCAAGCCAAAGATATCGCTTTATCCACAATACGAAATTATACTAATAGTGAATTTGATAGTGAACGGCAAAAAGCATTGTTCGCCATTAAAGCACTTATCACTTATTCAGATCCAGATAGCTGGAATGTAATATGGGAAAAAATTACGGCAGATGTACAGTTTGGACGCGAGGCATTTGAATTAGCCGCTTCTTGTAATTTAAGTGGAATCAAGTTTGACTTGACTGAAAAACAAATTGCAGATTTATATGCCTGGTTAGTGTGGCAGTATCCTCATTATGAAGATCCGGATCATCGAAACGAAGTAATGGCTTATATAGTTAGCCCTAGAGATAATATTGCATTTTTTAGGAATAACTCTTTATCACAATTAAGAGACAAAGGGACCATCGAAGCCTGTGCTGAACTTGAGCGTCTTATCCAGGAGCTTCCCCATCTCCCTTGGTTAAAAGAAACGCTAACTTATGCACAACAAAATATGCGCCGTGAAACTTGGCGACCTTTTAAACCAGATAAACTTCTTGAATTTTTAATTATTCCAGAGCCTTCTAATTTAGATTTATCTAATCAACTTAGTACCATAGATAAGAGGACAGAAAAAATGGAAGATGAGCCCAAAATTATCAACAATATTTCAGATTCAACAATTAATGCTCCGGTCGGTACAAGTGGTGTAACAAGTAATAACGTGACTTGTTCTAGTCCAGAGAAACAAAAAAGATTTAATTGGGAGATTCTGTTTGGAGTGATTGGAATAATTGGAGTTATTGCAACAGTAGTTGGTATTTTTTTTAATGGTATATTTAACGATGTGCTAAAGGATAGTTTAAATGGTTCCCCTTCAAAGATTGAACAACAAGCGATGCCCAAAAATTAATAAATGGTTAACCTCCGAGGGAAAAGAGAATGCAAATTACAATCAATCTACCGCCAGATATTGAACAAGATTTACTTCGTCAAGCAAAAACAGCGAATGTTCCCCTACAAACCATCATTTTGAAAGCCTTACGCCAAATGATTGAAATGCCTACCGTTTCCACTTCCCAATGGACAGAAGTCGTTATATCTTACGAAGGTTTTCCGAATTTCCCTGAATTTGAGTCGTATCGAGATGAGCTTCTCTCTCCCTGTGAACCAGAGTTATTCTAATGCGTTACCTGCTTGATACCTATGTGATTAGTGACTTTATCAAGGGAGAGTCGGGAACAACGACCAAACTCAAACAAACCCCACCAATCGAGATTGCCGTTTCAACAATATGGCTTAGCCCTAAATCCCCAACGTGCATTAAAAATTGAACAAGCAATTGCCAGCATTTTAACGTCTGTCAATATTTTACCTCTGGGCATAACAGAGGCAGAACACGCTGCTCAAAATTATTTAAGCTTGAAAAATTAAATAGCATTGCTATACACGTGGGTATGAAGAATCAATCATCTTTATAAAATTATTTGTGTTTTTTTAATCTATGTCTTAATTTTACTTGCCTTAACTTAAGTCGTAACTAATGATTGTTGAAAAAATTGGGGAATAGGCAAAATATTCCCTTCCTCTAGCGTAGTTTCAATTAAAAAATCCAACAACTCCTTCCCTTGTTGGAAAGCCTCCTCATAGGTATCCCCATGGGTGTGACAAAAATCACCCCATTCAGGTAAACTGACCACAAAGCAGTTGTCAAGATCTGACCATTGAATAATTAAAGAATAATGGTTTTGAACATTTTCCATCATCAATTTCCTCCTTTTTGTTTAACAATTTGAATAGCTTGTAAAACATCCTTTTCTTGATAAAACTTAGCATCACTGCCATCTTTACCAGAAAGTGTGACTATTCCATCCAGTAGGGGATGATCCCATTTTGTATGACTCCCCTTGCCCGATTTACAGGTAAAACCTGATTGAAAAAGCATCGTTTTTAATTCCCTAATTTTCTTAGGCATAGCGTCAAATAAGAGAGTATGGGAATTTTAAGCGCTGAAATATTTAGCCGCAGGATGATAGGAAATAATCGCCGTGGTGGATTGTTCTGGATAAACCTGTTCACTTTCATCCATATACAAGCCAATTCGTTCGGTTTGTAACAATTCTAATTGTGTGTATTGATCCTGCATGTTGGGACAAGCGGGATAACCAAAACTGTAGCGGGAACCTTGGTAACGTTGCTGGAGAAGATCACGGATGTTATCTGGATCTAAATGGCCAAAGCCCAATTCCTGACGTATCCGTTGGTGAGTCCACTCCGCTAAAGCTTCCGCCATCTGCACCGCCATGCCGTGGAAGTAGAGGTAATCGGTGTAATTATCGCCAGCAAAAAGTTTCCTTGCATATTCCGTCGCGATTTCCCCCACTGTAACCGCTTGCAAAGGAAAAACATCAGTAATCCCCGATTCTTTTGAAGCAAAAAAGTCCGCAATACAGAGCCGCCGCCCTGATTTTTGCCGGGGAAACTCAAATTTGGCGATCGCCGTTGCGTCTGGGGGAATTTGGCCATTATTTTGGCTGACCAATTCTGGGTCATAAATTAACAAGGTATTGCCCTGGGATTGACAGGGAAAATAACCATAAACCACCGTAGGATGGAGTAAATTTTCTGCCATGACCTTACCTTTCCACTCAGCCAAAATGGGATGAACTTTTTCCGCTAGGAATTGCTCGTATTCTTCCCTGGATTGCTCCCTAGGTTTGCGAAACTGCCACTGACCAACAAATAATGCTTGTAAATCCAGTAAAGGGAAGACTTCATCGAGGGAAATATCACTGGATTGCAAAATTTTAGTGCCCCAAAAAGGTGGCACAGGTCTTTCTAGATCAGGGTCCACCGCTTCAGAACGAACAGTATCAATTACCTCCGGCTCCCTAGACTGCTCACTAGCGTCAATTAATTTTTCTTCTTCAATGCCAAAATTAGTTTTAGCACCATCATCAGTGGTCACATTATGGCCATTTTCCGTTGCATATTCCCCTAAAAAGCCCTGGAAATCATCCCAATTGTGGCTATTTTTAGCGGGCATTAGCTTATCCATGAAATGTAAATCGGCGAACGCATCTTTGCCGTAAATTACTTGGCCTTTGTAGGTATTTTGGCAGTCCTGGTGAACAAATTTAGGCGTTAAAGCAGCACCACCAAGAATGACGGGAACAGTAATGCCCTCTTGGTTGAAAACTTCTAAATTTTCCTTCATAAAAGCAGTTGATTTGACCAACAAACCACTCATGGCAATGCAATCGGGCCTGTGTTTTTTGTAGGCTTCGATAATATTTTCCACTGGCTGTTTAATGCCTAGGTTGACCACTCGATAGCCATTGTTGGAAAGGATAATATCCACTAAGTTTTTGCCAATATCATGGACATCCCCCTTAACAGTGGCAATTAAAAAAGTACCCTTAGCATTGTCGGCGGAATCATCCTTATCCATATGGGGTTCTAAAAAAGCCACCGCCGCTTTCATGGTTTGGGCCGACTGCAACACAAAGGGCAACTGCATTTGCCCGGAACCAAATAGTTCCCCCACCACTTTCATGCCATCCAACAAATAGATGTTAATGATATCTAAGGGAGCGTAAAGTTTTAAAGCTTCATTGAGGGCCTCTTCTAAGCCCAATCTTTCCCCATCAATGATGTGGCGTTTTAATCTTTCTTCCACCGGTAAATTGGCATCACCGGATTTATCCCGTTTGGTGGTTTTACCTTCAAATAAAGTGGTGAGTTTGGTTAACGGGTCATATGTACAGCGCTCTCCTTCAAATTCCCGGCGGTCATAGATTAAATCTAGACAGACTTGTTGTTGTTCTGGGTCAATTTTTGCCAGGGGTAAAATCTTATTGGCACTGACAATGGCCGCATCCATGCCCACCTGCATACATTCGTGGAGAAAGATGGAATTGAGTACCTGGCGAGCGGCGGGATTCAAGCCAAAGGAAACGTTAGAAACCCCCAACAAAATATGACAATCGGGCAATTCCTGGCGAATTCTGCGGATAGCATCCACGGTGGCTTTACCGTTCTCCCTGTCTTCTTCAATGCCGGTGGAAATAGGCAGAGCTAAAGGATCAAAGAAAATTTCTGTGGCCGGAATGCCAAAGGCGATCGCCGCTTCGTAGGCCCGTTTGGCAATCTCAAATTTTTTATCTGCAGTGCGTCCCATGCCATCTTCATCGATGGTGCCAATGACAATACCAGCTCCATATTCTTTGGCAATTTCTAACACTTTATAAAACCGTTCTTCCCCGTCTTCGTAGTTGGTGGAATTGAGAATACATTTTCCCCCTGCAACTTTTAAACCCGCCTCCATTTTTTGCCATTCGGTGGAGTCCAACATCAACGGCAGGGTGACATTATTGACTAGTCGGGAAGCTAATTCTTTCATGTCCCTTACCCCATCTCGACCAACGTAATCCACGTTGACGTCAAGGATTTGGGCTCCTTCCTTGACTTGGGATTTAGCCAGGGAAACTAGGCTGTCCCAATCTTCAGCATTGAGCAGATCTCGACATTTTTTCGAGCCACTGGCATTGAGCCGTTCGCCAATGATTAAAAAAGAATTTTCTTGGGCGTAGGTTTGGGTGGAATAAATGGAAGCGGCGCTGGGTTCGTAGTGAGGTTGGCGTTGTTTGGGCTGGAGATCCTTGGCAATATCCGCCAGGGCCTTGATGTGATCGGGTCTAGTGCCACAACAACCACCAATTACCTGTACTCCCAGGTCTTCGATGAAGTGCATCAGGGACATTTGCAGTTCCATCGGGGTGAGGCGATAAAAAGCTTGACCGCCAACGTTTTCTGGCAAACCAGCATTGGGAATACAGGACACCACAAAGGGGGAATGTTCGGAAAGATATTTAACGTGTTCCTTCATCAAATCTGGCCCGGTGGCGCAGTTTAGCCCCAAAATATCGATGGGATAGGGCTCCAAAATGGCCAGGGCCGCCGCCATCTCCGTACCCACCAGCATGGTCCCCATGGTTTCCATGGTTACTGACACCATCAACGGTAGGCGATCGCCTTTTTCGGCAAAGACCTGTTCAATGGCGTTCAAGGCCGCTTTAATTTGCAGCACATCCTGGCAGGTTTCCACTAGCAATAAATCCACTCCGCCATCGTATAAACCCCGCACCTGAACCACATAGGCATCCTTGAGACTATCGTAGTCCACATGACCTAGGGTGGGTAGCTTGGTGCCTGGTCCCATGGAGCCGGCCACGAATCGAGGCTTTTCTGGGGTAGAAAATTCCGCTGCTACCGCCTTGGCCAACTCCGCCGCTGCTTTATTTAAGTAATAACTTTGGTCTGCTAAATCGTACTCCGCCAGCACCAGGGGCGTTCCCCCAAAAGTATCCGTTTCCACGACATCGGCCCCCGCTTCGTAAAAAGCACGATGCACCGTAGCCACGGCCTCTGGCTTGGTATGGACTAAATATTCATTGCAACCTTCGTATTCCGCCCCACCAAAATCCGCCGCCGTTAGGTTCTGTACCTGCAGGTTTGTACCCATAGCCCCGTCAAAGACTAATACCGGGCGATCGGGACTGTGGATACGGTCTAAAAAAGCACTTTTCATAGGGAGGTCGGAGACCAGAAGCTAGATTGGATCGGGGTTATGGCATATTATATGAGGCTTGGCGCTCATCTAACAACATGGAAATGGAGCCATGGCATTATTTTTGAGCAATAAATATAAATAAATTAGTTGTCAAGAACGAAAATTTAAAGATTAATTGAAGTCCCAATTAAAAAATTGTTATTCTGTGATCATATAGTTGCTAATTCATGATGAAAAAGTTGCTTTTAACTCTGATCAAACTCTATCGAATTTTGATTTCACCGTTATTTCCTCCTAGTTGTCGTTTCCAGCCCACCTGCTCCCAGTACGCCTTGGATGCGGTGGAGATCCACGGAGTTTGGCGGGGCAGTTGTCTAGCTCTGAAAAGGATTTTACGATGCCATCCTCTACATCCGGGGGGTTATGATCCTGTACCCAATCCGGAGCAAGGGAAAATTTCTTCTTAAGAGTTTTTTAATCGGTTAAATGGTTAGAATTTAGTCTTCTTGACCTCATTTTGTCAAGGAACAAATTAGGCAAAAAACTCCCGATATGGGGGAATTAGTTGCCCAAAATGGAACATTACAAACAGACCCTTGAATTTAGATATGATGACCGTTTTCCGGTAGATCTTCATGCCCCAAATTGGCTTGTTTATCTTGATTATCTGGGCGATCCTTTTGGGACTTTAACGGCAAATTCAGCAGGGAAATACGACTGGGAATGGGGGTGCGGGGCAATGGTTGTAATCCCTGTAATACTTCGGAAAGTTGTAACCTCTCTGGCTTAGTTTCTTTGAGTTTGTGCCAGACGGAGCGGGACATCAACAAACGATGTTGCTGGCGTTGGGCTCCCAACTGTTCCAAATATTCTTCCCGTTCATGTTGGTAGTCTGCTGACTCTAACATTAGGGCCTGGGGGGGAAGCTCTTGCACTAGTTGAGCCATTTTCACCAGCAATTTAGGGTACAACCAAGTGTAGGCAGGATGTACGGTTAACTCTGCCTGGTGGGCCTGTTGACCGTCGGTGGACAAAGTGAGTTTGAAGTAGGCGATCGCCGCCTTACGCTGAGGTTCAAACACGTAGCCACTAACTTCCTCTTGGTGAGTGTACCAATTTTGCCAGCGGTTTAATAAGGAACTCAAAAAGCGCCGCTTGAAATCCGCCACATGGCGATCAAACACTTGCCGCATCAAAGGAGGCATGGAAACACAATCAAGCTGACAGAGCAGGGCTGCATCGGCGTTGCTGACGGGTAACAAATTGGGTAAATCGGGATCGTTCTGCGCCAGACTGGTCAACAGTTCCGCCGACAAAGACCAATGGGTAATTTGGGCTAGGGGTTGAAAACCATTCTGCCGGTAAAGGGCCAGGATATTTTTATCATTGACGTCCACATCCAACACCCAGGTCCGGGCTTCCCAAACATTTTGAAAACAGTAGCGCAATAGTTGGGAACCCATACCTTTGGGATCTGTGACCAACTCCGGCTGAATGGCCTGGGCCTGCACCGATAGTTGCTCAATTTTCCAGGTGGATCGACTGGTATTGAATGGGGCCACCTGCACAAAGCCACCGATGGTACCCTGGGGTTTCTGTTCCGCCACAAAGCAATGGAAAAGATGTTGCAAAGGATTGGGAAAACAGCCCAAGGCCCGGAGCAGGCCGTACCAAAAAAGATTCTGGGGCAACCCCCCTGCCAAAGAACGGCCTGAAGTTACGCCCTGTTGGTCGGTCAGTTTATCTAAATCCTCCAGGTCCCGGAACTGAACTCCCCGAACCAACAACAATTCAGTTTCATTAAGGGTAACCATAGGGCAGCAAAGAATGGCATCCTCCCCATCTTAACTGCTTTTCCTGACCTTAGGACTCGGCGATCGCCGGTTTATTGGACGGTCCACCAGCCAAAAGTGGGGCCAATAAATCTGACTGTAACCCACAGGCCTGCCATAACACCGATGCCAATCCAAGCTCCTTTGGTGGTCCATTTATAGAAATCTTCGGCTTGTTTTTTGGTTAAAGGCAGCCACTCCACAACCCGTTGATCCTGGCCATAGCGATCGCCAAGGGATTGTTTACGACGCTTTGATTCGCCCATGGTTGTTTTTATCCTAATTCAAGAAATTGTGGTGATTCTAACAAGAGAATTTTATCGATAAAACTGCCAATTTTCAATCACTCCATGGTCAAGTTTGATAATTTTTGACCGATGTTTTTAAAGGTAGAATGGCTGAAAAACAGCTACCAACCCCAGGAGTTGAAGTTAATTGAATATCGCCGCCATGGAGTTGGGCCAAGCGACGGGAGAGGGCTAACCCTAGCCCCGTACCTTTTTCCGCAAAGCTAGGGGGATGGGAAATTTGCTTAAAAGGTTGAAACAAATCTCTCTGGTCTTCTGGATCGATGCCAATGCCAGTGTCAATCACAGAAAAAATTAATGCTTTATCGGTGGCTTTTACTGCCAGAGTCACACTCCCCTTAGGAGTAAATTTGACTCCATTAGAAAGGAGGTTAATTAAGATTTGTTTCCACCGCCTTTGGTCAACATAGCAAAAGTCAACTCCATCATCAATGGTTAAATTTAGGGCTAATTGTTTTTCCTTCGCTTTAGTTTGCACCATGGAAATTACCGCAAGACAGAGGTCTTCCACTGCTACCTGTTCATAAAATAATTCTTCGCAACGGGCATCAATTTTTGACAGATCAAGAAAATCATTCACCAGGGAGAGTAAATGTTCAGCCGAATTTAAGGTACCTTGCACGTATTGGTGCTGCTTAGGATTTAATTTGCCATAAAGTTCATCCCTGAGCATTCTGGCAAAACCAATAATCGCTGTGAGGGGAGTCCTAAATTCGTGGTGAATATGGCTCAGGTTAATTGTCATGGAGGTATGGCGATCACCTCCATTAAAACTTTTCTGGGGGGAGATGGTTTCAGACTCACCATGGTATTGGTAGGTAAATACGTTCCCCACTTCCTGCAGAAACAAATATTGCTCAAGACGCCATTGGCTGTGGGGCCAAACTAAACAAATACCACCCACATATTGATTCTGCTGAAAAACAGGTAAGAAAAAATAGGGTAAATCGTCATTGGTATTTGCCTGCACTGCACCGGAATCAAAACTAGCCGACGTAATCTCTTGCCAGTGTTGTTTTAAATCAGTTAACAAGCTCTTGCCCCGTTGCAAATCTCCTTGGCGATCGCCAATAAATTTGAGACATTTTTCAGCCATAGGCCATGGAGAGTGCCCAGTCTGGAAGGCCATGGAGAGGGTAGGGATAATTTCGATAATTTCCGGTGTTTCTGGGCTAGCACCCAAGCGCCAATAATAAATTTCCTGCACCGGAATCATGCTCGCAATCAACCTAGCTATGGATTGCTCAAACCCATCCCCGGCCGTTTGCAAACTTTTCCTATTGGGGAAATTGGAACCCATAGTGACACTCAAAGCCAAAGAAATATTGACGCCATCGGCAATGGCTGGGCTAATAAATAGAATTGTATCTATAATAGCTAATTAACCCAAGCTCATCGTTTAATTTATCGAGAATTGTCCGCCTAGGGTGAGGCTAACCAGCTTTCTAATCACTCGCAATGGAAAAAAAATAGTTGTAGCCCGCTGGATAGATGGTTTGGGAAAGTCACCTAGAAACCTTCAAAATTTATTCGTTGATTACGAACAAAGAAGATAAAATTTCTCAAACTCTATAGGGGCGCATTTTGCCCCAGGTCATAATAGTAAATCTGCTGATTCTTATCCGTTAGAGCATTTAAATATTTACGATAAACTTTCTCCCCAGGGATTGGTTCTGTGAACTCTGGTGGTTGTTTATAATCCGTTTCAGGATAGGATTGTTGAATATTAAAAATCAAACTATAGTACCTCAACCATTGGCGCAATACTTTGATTAACTCTTCAAACTTTAGAACTGTGTTGCGATGTTGATGGTTCAGAGCAATAAATTGCACTATTAAAGCGAAGGAACGACTATTATTTTTTTCTGGTGGTATCTGAACAATTTGGCTAATTTTATCAAAAAGATTAATGTTTTTATTGACCAAATGAGTCAGGATAGCCAGATCATTAACGTTGCGAATTTCAATATTGCGAATCAAGTCAGAAATACTAGCTAAAACAGAATAATCTGACTGCTCAAAGGAGTGAAATCTCCTCAATAAATTTAGCCCCAGGGGATTGTCCGAGATTTGCTTGAGATTGTCAGCATAATGGTCGAGAGCTTCTTTACCCTCCGCTGTTTTTGTTTGGGCAATGGCTTCAACGACGGTGCGTTCTAGTCTTTGTTTAAAGGTTTCAGCGTCCTCTGATTCCTTGAGAATTTCAGGTACTTGGTCATAAAATTCCTGTTGTTTATAGCCCCGATATCTCAGTTCGGTTTGGTTAATAAACAGAAGCAAATCTTTGACGTCAATGGCTAGCTCCAAGTATCGGTAACTTTGTTTAAGTCCCGCATATTCCCCCAGATCATTGTCCAACATATATTGGATTTTGATATAGGTGATGAATTCTTGATCTAAAAATTGGGGACTGTCGATCGCCTCGGCGGTTTTAGCAAAAATATAGAGGTCATTGGCGTGTTTTTTCCGCTCAATTAAAGCTTCTTCCGGTACCTCTTGTTTGCTGTGGATAATACCTTCAATTAGACCCCCTTTCCCCAACACGGGACGATTCCACCAGGGCTGTTCTCGACCTGATTCTGGGGATGGATTATCGTCCTTGTTTGATCTAGCCATGGGCGAAGCTTGGGAGAAATTTCCAGTGTTACTGAAAGGAGTTAAATCTAGCTCAATCAATATTTTAGTCAACTTGATTAAGCAGGTAATCGAGAAAGCAACGGCGCTACATTGAAGATAGGACGACTAATCTTCAATCAGGGTAACTTCATCCGGACGGAAATGGGCCTTAAAACGCTGTTCAAACTTGACTAAAACCGGCAAATTAGCGCTGATGGGCCTGCCCTGCCATTCGGTCAATACGGCGGCCACTTCCCCTTCCATACCTTGTAAATCAAAGGCTGTTTTTTTATGTTCTGGATGGTGGTAAACCACAACGGAGGAGGTGACTCGAACACGATCGCCGACATTCATAGGGCTTTTCTCTAGGGTTGGCTTAGTTTATTGACAAGGTCTAGGGGCCAGGAAACCAAAAAATGGCGCCGTGGACATAGAGTTTCCATTTTTGCATAGGTTAGCCACCGCTAAGCAAGCATTACCTTGGTAGGGGACTTTCTAGGACAATGATTAATAAGGACAGTTCACTCCTGGGCTGTGACCAAATCAGGATCTACCTGGGATGCTTTGGGGATGGATGGAAGGGCAAACTGAATTTTGGTTTGGATTTGTTGGCTTAACCAGGTTTGAAACAGATCATTGCGCAGTCGTTGCCGTATATTGTCATCCAGTTGACTAGAAATATATTTTTCCAGTCGGAGCAAAATCCACCACTCCCCAACGGCGATCGGCAGGCAGAGTTTCCCGGCGGGGGTGCTTTTTAGCAGTTGGACTATTTGGGGATGGGGTACATTTAGTTCAACAGGGCCAATCAAACCACCATTTTGGGCTTCTGGCCCCTCGGAATATTGCCGAGCTAGGGCACTAAAATCTCCCTCTCCTTCCTGAATCCTAAAATATAGTTCTTGAACAATGCCGGAATCTCGACTGCGGATCAGGGAGTAGATAACCTGGTCTAATTTATCTTTGCTATTGAGGAAATGGCCCTCCAGTTGGTCATCCCAGGTTTGGTGTTTAAATTTTTCCAGGCGAGCGGTGCGGAGAATGGACGTTTCCAACTGTTCCAGGGTCATGCCAGATTGCTTTAACCAAGCCTGTCTTTGTTCTTCGTTAGTAATCTGAGTCTGTTGATAAAAAAGCGCCAAATTCTGCTGTTGCTCTTCCGGGGTCAGTTGGATATGGGCGATGGCCTGGTCGAGGAGAATTTCCCTGGCTAAATGGGGCAATAGTTGATATTCCACCATCAGGGGATACAACTCGTCTTCTCTCACTTGGCGATCGCCGACCGTCAACACCACCGACATAATTAGCCAACTCCTAACGCACAATATAGCTTGATTGCTCCATAACCCTAGCCCAAGCTGACCTAAACATCAATCAGAGGAAGGGAGAAATATCCGTAAAAGTTCCTCGGGTAAATGGTCTTCTTCCACAACAGAGGTATCGAGGTAAAACACCAAGGGGTCTTCGGACTCGGTGAAATCTTCCCAATCCAGGGTTTGGAGGAGCAACAATGTCTCATTGGCATCGGAAACATCACCCCGGCGAGACTGCAAGCGTTTTGTTAAAACTTCTATGGGGGCATCGCAATGGATGATGGTTACAGAAAGCTGCTCCCGTAATGCTAATTCAACCATAGGCGATCGCCATTGCTCCCGGTCAAATTTGGCATCGAGAATGACATTAAAACCGGATTTGACCGCCAGAGAGGCTAAATCCTGTAATGAATGGTAGACTTTTTCCGTCATAGCTTGACTATATAAATTAGCTTTCCCCCGTTTATTTAAAGGTACTCCGCCTAAATGTTTGCGCACTGCATCGGAACGAATATGAATAGCTGGTAAAAGTTGAGCAATTTGTTTGGCAACGGTACTTTTTCCCGACCCTGATAGCCCGGCCATTAAAACTATTTCTTTCTTTTGTTGTTGCCCCTGTTGGCTATATTGCCAAGCTAACCGGTAATAATCTTTAGCTGTTACTAAAGCCTGATCCTTTTCTATTTTAGTTAAATTGACATCATCTAGTAGAAAAGAAGTTACTTTAGCCCGCACATAGGCCTGGCGACAAAGATAAAAGGGTAACACTTGTAAACCATGCCAATCCCCTGTTTGTTCCAAATAAGTATTTAAAAATAAATAAGCCCAATCAGTTCTGTCTTTGGCCTGGAGGTCCATCATCGTAAAGGCAATGTCATACATTACGTCCACAAAACGAAAGGGCTTGTTAAACTCAATGCGGTCAAATAATTGAATTTTTTTGCGCCAGTAACACAAATTCCTCAGGTGTAAATCTCCGTGGCATTCACGGATTTTGTCCATGGCCTGTCTTTCTCGAAAAATATAACCTTGGGTTTGGTAAAATTTTTCACTAAATTGGCGAATTGCTTGATATTGCTCGGGGCTTTGGGCAATGCCTAGATATTTTTCTGTGGCCAAAAAGTTATCCGACACCGATTGCCAAATTACATCTGGATCGCCAAAGCTCTTAATTTCTTCGTTCGTTGTTGTTCCTCGGTGAAACTCCGCCACCTTCTTTGCTAAGTCAACGATGTCTTGGCTGGATAACTTGCCCTGCTCAAACATGGATAAAAGCAAGCAATCCTGGGGAAATTGAGCCATTTTTAAAAGATAATCCTTGGGCTGGGAATTATCGGTAGAATCTTCTTCTTTCTGCCATTGCCATTGGTTATCTTTTAACTGAACTGTTAACACTTCCAGGTAAATGTCCGGTGCGACGAGGGAATTTAAACGTAATTCTTCTTGTAAAAAATGCTGACGCTTTTCCGCCGTGGAGTAGTCCAAAAAACCTAAATTAACTGGCTTTTTTAGCTTGTAGGCATACTTTCCCGTTAAAAACACCACGGAACAATGGGTTTGCAAACATTGAATCGGTTCTTGGACAGGATGGGGATAAAAATCAGCCTTTTGTAGAGTCTGCAACAAACTCAGGAAGGGATCTTGAACAGACGTGTCAAGCTGATCAGTAAGGTTATTCATGAAGCTTATTCATGGGTGGTGACGAGGCAATTCCTTTCTCCCATCGTAACCCCACCACCGGAGGCGATCGGGTAATGGTAAATGTCTTGAGGTATTAATGGAGGCAAAGCTTTGGGTTAGGATGGATAACCGCCCGGAAAATTGTTAACCATTGCAACGAGGAAAACCTGTGACTGTCCGTGTCCGCATTGCCCCTAGCCCCACTGGTAATCTCCATATTGGGACTGCCCGCACCGCCGTTTTTAATTGGTTGTTTGCTCGTCACACCGGAGGCACTTTCATTCTGCGGGTGGAGGATACGGATTTGGAACGCTCCAAGGCGGAATATACGGAAAATATTCAGTCCGGTTTGCAATGGTTGGGCTTGAATTGGGACGAAGGGCCTTTTTTCCAAACCCAACGGCTGGATCATTACCGCAAAGCAATTCAACAGTTGCTGGACCAGGGGTTGGCTTACCGTTGCTACTGCACTAGTGAAGAATTGGAACAAATGCGGGAAGCCCAAAAGGCTAAGAACCAAGCTCCCCGTTACGATAATCGCCACCGCAATTTGACTCCAGACCAGGAGCAGGCTTTGCGGGCTGAAGGTCGTCAACCAGTAATCCGTTTTCGCATTGACGACGATCGCCAGATTGTTTGGCAGGATCAAATCCGGGGCCAGGTGGTGTGGCAGGGCAGTGATTTGGGTGGTGATATGGTCATTGCCCGGGCATCGGAAAATCCTGAAGAAGCCTTTGGCCAGCCATTGTATAACCTGGCAGTGGTGGTGGACGACATTGACATGGCCATTACCCATGTGATCCGGGGGGAAGACCACATTGCCAATACCGCTAAGCAAATTTTGCTCTACGAAGCTTTGGGAGGTGCGGTGCCCACCTTTGCCCATACGCCGTTAATTTTGAACCAGGAGGGCAAAAAATTATCTAAGCGAGACGGGGTAACTTCCATCGATGATTTCCGGGCCATGGGTTTTCTGCCCCAGGCGATCGCCAACTATATGTGCTTGCTGGGCTGGACTCCCCCGGATTCGACCCAGGAAATTTTTACTTTGGCGGAGGCGGCAGAGCAATTTAGTTTGGAGCGGGTTAACAAAGCTGGGGCTAAGTTCGATTGGCAAAAATTGGATTGGATCAATAGTCAATATCTCCACGCTTTACCAGCGGCGGAATTAGTGCCCCTATTGATTCCCCACTTGGAAGCCGGGGGCCATCAAGTTGATCCGGATAGGGATCAAGCCTGGTTGGTAGGTTTGGCCACTCTAATCGGCCCCAGTTTGACTAGGCTCACCGATGCGGCCACAGAAAGTCAATTACTCTTTGGCGATCGCCTGGAACTCAAGGAAGATGGACAAAAGCAATTGGCTGTGGAGGGAGCTAAAGCGGTGTTAGAAGCGGCGTTAACCTTTAGTCAAAACACACCCGAGTTAACTTTGGATGAAGCCAAAGGGGAAATTAATCGTTTGACCAAGGAATTGGGTCTGAAAAAAGGCGTGGTGATGAAATCCCTCCGGGCTGGGCTGATGGGCACTGTGCAGGGGCCAGATCTACTGCAATCCTGGTTGTTACTACAGCAGAAAGGCTGGGCTACAACCCGTCTCACCCAGGCGATCGCCGCTGAATAATATTGGGTTATCGAATGTCGTAAAAACCCCGTGCTTTTCCATAGGAGAAGGGGGGAACTGAGAAAAACTTGGGTCAAAAACCTTAACCGTCTCTCCGGTCTTTCAGCCATTGTCCTGGTCTTGATCCGTGGCATTGGGGGAATTATTATTCTGCTCCTCCCGATTTTGTTTAGCGATGCGCCATTGTCCCGTATCAGGGTCTCGGTAGGCCTTGTAGGGGGAGGGTCGCAACGGTTGGGAAGAAATTTTCACAGATATCACCCAAAGCCCAGGCGATCGCCAGGCTAAATCTCACCAGTCTAAGTTTAATGTTTTGATTTAGTTTGACAATGACGACAATCACCCCTCACGGGTGATCCAAATCACAAATCGCCGTTTGCCAGGGTTGGGGTAAGGGCGCTTTTTTCCTTTCCGGTAGGGCAATGCAGACATGGTGGGTTTGGGCCCGGGCCAGCAGTTGGGCAGACTCGGCTTGGCTAATCTCATAATCACAGCAAAAACGATGGGCACTAGCCTGGGTAATGGTCAAGTTCACCAACAGGCGATCGCCGCAGTGGGCAGGGGCGAAAAAATCAATGCTGGCATGGACTAAGGGCAAGGCAAAATCCCCGACACTAATGATATTTTGTAGGGATAAATGTTCTGATGACAGCCAACTTTCATAGGCTTCATGGCACATTTGCAAAAATTGGTTGAAATAAACCACCCCAGCTCCGTCCGTGTCCGCCAGGTAAACTTGCCTTTCATAGGTAAATGTCCCCATAGTCCCCCCCAGTTAACCGACCACTATCCCTTGAACTACTCCACCTGTTCTGGAACTGGCCACAAAAATCCACAGTCAATCAGCCTGGAAATCAGCAACAATGGTCAAAAATATTAAGAATTGTGCGCCCATCAATCCCTGAACTAGTGGATACAATAACCTTAGATTACCTTCCTTGCTGGCTTTTCTCGGCCATCTTGTTCACCTGAGTCAATTAACTATTTCCGTTGCGTCGTTTTTCGGCTTTTACACTCCCATGGTTAGAAAACGCTCCCAATTCCCTGTGATCGGCTCAATGGTGGCCCTTGCCCTGCTCAACACCGCCTGTGGAGGGGACAAGCCAGGGGCCAATGCCCCCAGAGCAATTCCGGTGCAGTTACAGACCCTGGAACCCAGCTCTGTGGTGGATAGCAACGAGTTTGTCGGCAACCTAGTGGCTACCAACTTTGTCGAGCTGGCCCCGAAAATTGATGGACGTATTTTGCGAATTTACGCCCAATGGGGTCAGCAGGTGAATGAAGGCGACCCAATTTTACTGTTGGAACCGACCCAGCAACAGGAAAATGTCAATGCCGCTGTGGGTAATCTCAACATTCAGCGGTCTAATTTTCAGGTCAGCGAAGCCAATCTCCGCACCTCCGAATCGGAAAGGGATGCGGCCCAGTCTTTTGTTACTACCCAAGAAGCCAACCTCGCCCGGGCGATCGCCGATCTGGCCAATTCCCAGGAAGTGCTGAAAACTAGGGAAGCGGATCTAAAACGGGCCCAGGCCAATCTTAACTTGGCCCAAATTAACTTCAAACGAGCCCAATTTTTAGTGGAAACGGGGGTGCAACCCCAACAGGATTTGGACAATCGCACCACTGAATTGGAAGATGCCAGGGCCAACACCGAAGCGGCCCAAAAAACAGTCCAGGCGGCCAAAGCTACCGTTCAAGCTAACCAGTCCAGTGTGTCTGCTTCCCGGTCTGCCGTACAGCAGGCTAAGGATAATTACCAAGCCGCCGTGCAGAGGGTCAGTGCTTCCCGGGCCACCATCAATGCCCAAAAAGGGGCGATCGAGCAAGCTCAAGGCCAATTGGGAGCCACATCCCAGGAATTAATTTATAACCGGGTTTTAGCCCCCGTCAGTGGGGTAGTGGGTAACTTACCGTTGCAAATTGGTGATTTTGTCCGCACGGGGCAAAGCTTTACCACCATTACCAACAACAACGAATTTGAACTGGACATTAACGTGCCAGTGGAACGCTATAACGATCTGCGCCTTGGTTTGCCCGTGGAAGTTGTTCGCAGTGATGGCCAAGCTGGGGAAGTGGGACGCATCAGCTTTATTTCCCCCACCGCCAACCGCAACGATCAGTCCATTTTGGCCAAGGTTATTTTCAAAAATGATGGCAGCCTGCGGAATAACCAGTACGTCCGAGTGAGAATTATTTGGGATCGCCAACCGGGCTTTTTGATTCCCACCACAGCGGTTACTTCCATCGGTGCCCAGCAGTTCATTTTTGTGGCCCAACCTAAAAACACCCAGGGCGAAGGCAAAGATGGCACGAGCAGTACTGAATTGGTGGCTCGACAAACCCCAGTGGTGCTGGGGGGTATCCAGGGGCAATCCTACCAGGTTCTTTCTGGAGTCAAAGCCGGCGAGCGGGTGGCGGTGTCCCGGATTTTGGAATTGCGGGACGGCATAGCCATTGAGCCTGCCAGTGCGGCCACTCCTTCTAGTAACAGTTCCCCTGAAAAGCTCGAGTCTTCCCTGTAACCCATTCAGTAGTAAATGCCCAAGAAAATTAGAGAACTAAAAAGTCTACTTAGCAAAGCAGGATTTACCGTTGAGTCAGGGAAGGGAAGTCATAGTAAATGGAAGCATCCCAAACTGGAGCAAGCTATCATTATTTGTGGAAATGATGGCAGTGATGCCAAACCATACCTTGAAAAACAGGTAAAGAATAGCCTTGCTATGTTGCAAAAACTTGATCAAGAGGACAGTTAACGGTGAAATATACAATCGTTATTCAATGGTCAAATGAAGACAATTGCTTTGTTGTCTTTTTACCTGAGTTTGAAACAGTGATGCAACCTGTTACCCATGGTGAAACCTATGAAGAGGCTTTTGATAATGCCCAGCAGGTATTAGGTTTATTAACAAAAGATGATCAACCTTTGCCCAATCCTAAACCACTTTTATTTATGGCCTAGTGCTTGATGTTCATTATTGGGGAGAAGATATTAACTTAGACTTATTAAAGTTAGTTTATTCGTTATTAGTAAAAAGGTTGCTTTTTTCCAGTTTTTAAGTCTTTTCTTTGAATATAAACTCAGGCAAAATCAGAATCGAATCTAAAAAAGTATTAAATTATGAATATAAATAAAGGCAAAGTAACCTATTTTAATGGTTTTTATTTTAGAGGCAGAACAGAAGCAGCCTGGGCATCAATATTTAGAATGATCGGAGCTTTTTTTGAATACGAGCCAAAAACATTTAAGCTGCCAAATCGGGAATTATATGTCCCAGATTTTTATTTTCCGAAGCTTGACTTCTGGGTTGAAGTTAAATGTGAGCCGCCTAATGATCGCTCTATTAATCAAATATTTGAACTCTCAAGGATAACAAAATTGCCTTGCTTCATTCTCTACGGCATTCCCTGCTTTCAAATGTTTTCTGATGCTAAAGTCTTAACTAATTTTGGAATAACTTACTTTACCCCTCCCGATGAAAAAATATGCATTTATTCTGGTAAACTTTCCCATGGACTCAAGTCTATGTTTGAAGCAATATCATTAATAAATGACATGAATATATTGAATTTTGAAAATCTCGTGATTCAAGCCACCAATCTTATAAAAGAAGAAAATAGTGGGCCAAGAAAAATTGATGAAATGACCATCCAATATTTAGTAAATTCACAAAAATGGTTTCGTATAAATGATGAAAATGAGCGACTAGATGCGCTTCAAAAATGCTTGTTAGAATCTGATTAAAATTATGACTTATTATAATAAGTAAAATACTCAATTATTCATTTTGTAGAGTAACTTTCACAGTCCTTGACTGTTTGAATGACATCCGTAGATTCCATTACTCAACACACTAATGTTCAATCCGGCTTTTGAGAATTATGACCCAAGCCCAAGCCAAGCGTTTTCAGTTTGATCGCCAACTGTGGCACCGCTTTGTTGAAACTGCCCAGCCCTATTTTTATCCGGTGGGGCAAAAGCAAACTCGGGTTTTTCTCGGTCTCATCCTGGCCCTCATGGTGGTGGTGGTGGCCTTGACCCTATTTTTATCCATGGGGTTGACCCTCTGGGCCACAGCAATTTTCCCTGACTTTTTTGCTAAATCTGGTGAGGGTTTGGTAGATGGGGTACAAGGTCTGATCAATTCCCCGGCTCCTTGGATCGGTTTAGTGGCCTTGGCCATGGCCGGGGCTGTTTTCATCAGCCAGCGCCAAAAATTACAACAACGGTGGCTCCAGTGGTTGCTGTTGGGCGTATTATTATCTCTACTATTTGTTGTCAACGGCTTAAACGTTATTTTAAGCTTTGTTTTTCGCTTCATTGATACAGCTTTAAACGGCAAAGATGCAGAAGTATTTTGGCAATTTCTCTGGATTTATGGCATTGTCATTGTGGTGGCTATTCCCATCATTGTGGCCTACCGCTATTTACGACAAAAGTTAGGGGTGCTCTGGCGGCAATGGCTGACGGAACACTTTCTTGGCCGCTACTTTAAAGGGCGTTCCTACTATCATCTCGACTCCAATTCTGCCTATACCTTAATTGATAATCCCGACCAAAGGATAACCCAGGATATCCAATCCTTTACCGGGGTTACTCTGGATTTTTTATTGGATATCCTTGACTCCATCCTCACCTTAATTTCCTTTACCGCCATCCTCTACACCATTTCCCAAACCCTTATGTGGGGGTTGATTGGTTATGCGGTCTTCGGGACAGTGGTGGCGATCGCCATTGGCACTAGGCTAATCCGCATTAACTATGAACAACTGCGGTTGGAAGCTAATTTCCGTTACGGCTTGGTGCGGGTAAGAGATAACGCCGAATCCATCGCTTTTTACCGGGGAGAAGGGCTAGAGCGGAAACAGGTTACGGATCGTTTGCTAGGGGCGATTAGAAACTTTAATTTACTAATTATTTGGCAAGCTTTAATCAGCCTATTTCAGCTAGGCTATAACTATTTCACCAGGCTAATTCCCTATATTATTATCGCCCCCCTTTACCTCGCAGGAGACCTGGACTTCGGGGCGATCGCCCAAGCTAGTTTGGCCTTTGGCATGGTCCTTTCTGCCCTATCTCTAGTAACCAACCAGATTCAAAATATTACTGAATTTGCCGCCAGCATTAACCGTTTAGGAGAATTTTACGAATCTTTAAAATGGCCCCAGCAATGAATTGGAACGGCCGGAAAGTACTGGTTTTGACCACAACGTTATCACAACCCGTATTGGTGCCACCGTTGCCCTGGAAAATGTCACCCTTTCTCCCCCCAATTCCTCACGGATTTTGGTACGGGATTTATCCCTGGCCGTGGCTCCCGGTAACCATCTGTTGATCATGGGCCCAAGCGGGAGTGGCAAAAGCTCTCTCCTCCGGGCGATCGCCGGTTTATGGGACAGCGGTCAAGGCACCATTGAACGACCTGAACTGGCGGACTTATTATTTTTACCCCAACGGCCCTACATGATTTTGGGCACCCTGCGTGAACAGTTGATTTACCCCAGTGCCCAATCCATAGCGGACGACGATTTTCTCTTGGAAACTTTAAACAAGGTTAATCTACCGGACTTAGCCGAGCGTTTTGGTGGTTTGGATAGCCTGGAAAATTGGTCCAGCGTCCTTTCCCTGGGGGAACAACAACGTATTGCCCTAGCCCGAGTTTTCATCAACCAACCCCGCTATGCCATCCTCGACGAAGCCACCAGCGCTCTGGATGTGAATAACGAGGCGGAACTCTACCATGCTCTGACGGATTTGGGTACAACCTTCATCAGCGTGGGACATCGACCTACCCTGCGAAATTTTCACCGGCAATGTTTGGAAGTTCAGGCAGAGGGACGGTGGCAAATAAGCCCCATTAACAATTAATCGATATTCACGCCATTCCATCTGATCCATTTGAACTACCCGGGTTGAGTCAAAGATAAATAAATCCCAAGACCCATCCCAGCCCCCAACCAAAGATTAGCCCATAGTACTTCCCCCCACATATTTCTATGGTTAACTCTAGGTTTAGGGGCGAAAGAAAACCTGCTCCTTTGCTAGAATTGTCCAATCCAAAATCAGGTAGCCATTATGATTTTTCCCGGTGCAACGGTGCGAGTCACCAATGTTGATGATACTTACTATCGCTTTGAAGGCTTAGTTCAACGGGTTAGTGACGGTAAGGCTGCAGTCCTATTTGAAAATGGCAACTGGGACAAATTAGTCACTTTTCGGCTCTCGGAACTGGAAGCAGTCAAACCCATCTAGGCACTTTGCTCCATGGCTTGACCCCTCCATAACTGAGTTGCGGCCATGGGGGTGGGGACTATCCAGATATTTGGCTAGAATGGAGAGCAATTTTAAGTGCAGTTCCCTTGGCGTTAACCCATGAAAATTCGTCCCTTTCTTGTGGCCCTGGGCCTAACTACCTTTGCTGGCGCTGCCCACGGGGCCAACTTTGAGGATTTGACCCAACTGCTATCCACTAAAAAATGTCCCCTCTGTGATTTGCGGGGGGCAGGCTTGGTGATGGTTAACCTCACCCGGGCGGATTTGACGGGGGCGGACTTATCGGGGGCCAATCTGTCGGGGGCAGATTTGACGGGAGCGAATCTTTCCGGTGCTAATTTAACTTCCGCTTCCTTGAATGGGGCTAATCTGTCGGGGGCAAATTTAAACGGGGCGATCACCGATGGTACCGATTTTCGGGAAGCCTATTTTGACCGGGCGACGTTTATCAATACCAATTTGGAAACCGCCTATATGCAGGGGGCCAAAGCCGTTCCGAATACAGCCGGCACTCCCCAACTATTCTATGGCTGGGGCCTGTTAGAAACCAGTAAGGGAAATTATCAATCTGCCCTCAACCACTATGACCAAGCCTTGGCCCTGGACCCGGAATTTGCGCCGGGATATTTAGGGCGGGGTTTGACCTTGCTGAAAATTGGCAATGAAGCTTCCGCTAAACAAAATGTGGAATATGCCCAGTTATTGTTTGAGGAAAACCAGGATGAGGTGGGGGTTAAAACTTCAGAGCAGTTTTTAGAAGATTTGGCCAATATGCAGGAGGCCCGACGTCAGGGGGCAGGAAATCCCCAGTTGGATGCCATTGTGCGGGGGGTGGCTTCCATGGCGTTTAAATATTTACTACCCCTAGTGGGACTCTAGGAATATCAAACTGTGGTTAGCGGCGATCGCCTACGAAGCCAGGGAAAAACCATAGAAATAGTGACCCATGCACAGGGCATAATCAGCGCTTAATTCTTGCCGGCCTAGTTCCTCATTTGAAGATTGACCGCCAATTTGCCTAAAATCAAAGCAGACCTTTTTGCCAAAATCTCAGCCTAGTTGGGGCACAGAAAAAATATGAATTATGCGGCGATCGTCGGCCAGGGCTTAGGAATTCTGCTGGCAGTGATGACGGTGTTATTTATTTTTCGGATTATTCTCACTTGGTATCCCCAGGTAGAGCTGACTAAATGGCCATGGAAGCTCATTGCCCTACCCACCGAGCCATTATTAATTCCCCTGCGTAAGCTAGTGCCCCCCATCGGCGGCGTTGACCTAGCTCCTATCCTCTGGGTCTTCATCTGTACCTTTTTACGGGAAATTCTTATCGGTCAGCAGGGGCTGATCACCATGGCCAGTCGCTTGCAGTAAACCCGAGTTAAGCCTTATTTGCCTGAACTAATTGTTAGATAAGTTAAGTAAGACCAAGCTTAGCTAACACTGGGGTAGTAGAAACCACATGGCGGTCAAGTCCCAGCTCCTTGGGATCAATGCCTAGGGCCAAACCTACCAATTGGGGCAGATGTAACACCGGTAAATTTAATGGTTGCCCCAATACCTGACCAATTTCCGGTTGACGGGAATCCAGTTGCAGATGGCATAGGGGACAGGGGGTAACTAAACAATCGGCCCCGGCGGCGATCGCCGTTTGTAAATGCCGGCCGGCCAGTTGAAAAGATTGGGGCGTAGCATAGCTGGAGATGGGCCAACCACAGCATTGGGTACGACCTTCGTAGTAAATGGGGTTAGCCCCTAGGGTAGTAAAGACTTTTTCCAGAGATTGGGGATCAAAAGGGTTAGCTTCCGGCAAATTTTCCTGGGCCCGGAGCAGGTAACAACCATAAAAAGAAGCACAGTTGAGGCCAGTTAGACTTTGCCTGACCCGCTGGGCCAAAGCTTCTAGCCCAAAATCCTGTACCAAAGCCCAGAGTAAATGGGTCACCCGGCTGGAGCCTCGATAGGGAGCACAGCTTTCTTTTTTTAGGTAACCGTTGATTTGTTCCACATAGGCTGGGTCATCTTTTTGGGCTTTTTTTAGCCGTTCGTCCACATGGGCAATTACGCCCTGACAGGTACTGCAATGGGTTAATAAGGGCAAATTTAACTGTTCTGCCAAGGCGATATTGCGGGCATTAACGCTATCTTCTAACAGTTGGGAATCTTCTTTGAAGGTGCCAGAGCCACAACAGGAAGCTTTTTTTAGCTCCAATAATTTAATGCCCAAAGCTTTGCTCAGAGCGGTGGTGGCCAGGTGCAATTCCCCACAGGCCCCCTGGGCAACGCAACCGGGAAAGTAGGCATATTCAAGGGCAGTAATCATGGCGGCGACGGGAAGTGTTCTCTCTAGGCAGTATATCGTGGGCTTTTGGTCGGGGAACAAAAAACGCCATTCCCCACTAAGTTTAGTCAACGTCTTTAATGCTCTCCGTCAATGGAAAAGCCTGCCATCGGCCATAGATTTTTTGAAAGGTTTACAATGGAGAGACCGGGATTATAGAACCATATTGTCCAGGCAAACCCCGACTATAGTCGGAACAGTTTGTAGGGGCAGCGCCGACAAAAAAATAGACAATTAAAGAATGTTACCCTTGACTTAACATCGAGTCCCAGTCACCCCCGGACCTCCATGACTAAACCAAGCAACGATGAGCCGCCACTGACTAATGTACGAGATTTGGAAGCTATGTTGCCGCTGGAGGAAGAGGATTTAACGGCAGACTCCCAGGATTTGGAATACACCGCTGTAGCCCATCGTCAGCAATTTAGTACTGATTTAGTGCGCCTTTACCTCCAGGATATTGGTCGCATTCCCCTGTTGAAGCGAGATGAAGAGGTGCACATAGCCCAGCAGGTGCAAAGCTATCTCCGCCTAGTGGAAATCCAAAATCGGGCCGCAGAATCCGATGCTGCCATTGACCAATACCAAACGGCGATCGCCGTCCACGATCAACTTTTAGTCCAGTTGGGTCATCGTCCTTCCTATGAACGTTGGGCCAAAATCCTCGGGCAAACCGTAGCGACCCTTAAGCAAACCCTCAAAAGCGGTAAAAAACGATGGGCGGAGTTGGCGGGGTTGACGGTGGAAGAATTAGAGAATATTGAAAAGCAGGGCATTACGGCCAAAGCCCACATGATCAAAGCCAATTTAAGGCTAGTGGTTTCCGTCGCCAAGAAATACCAAAATCGGGGCTTGGAACTTTTAGATCTGATCCAAGAGGGCACCCTGGGGTTGGAGCGGGCGGTGGAAAAATTTGATCCCACCAAGGGTTACCGCTTTAGCACCTATTCCTACTGGTGGATTCGTCAGGGCATCACCAGGGCGATCGCCACCCAGAGTCGTATGATTCGTTTGCCGGTGCACATCACCGAGAAGTTAAATAAAATCAAACGAGCCCAGCGGAAAATTTCCCAAGAAAAGGGCCACACTCCGAAAATTGACGAAGTGGCGGAAGAATTAGGCATGACCCCGGAGCAGGTGCGGGAAGTGCTGACCCAAGTGCCCCGTTCCGTCTCCCTAGAACTCAAGGTGGGGCAGGATAAGGATACGGAGCTAATGGATTTACTGGAAACCGACACCCAGTCGCCGGAGGATGAATTGATGCGGGAGGCTCTCCAGAATGACATGCAGGAAATTTTGCTAGATTTGACCCCCAGGGAACAGGAAGTAATCGCCCTGCGCTTTGGTTTTCAAGACGGCGTAGCCCACTCCCTATCTGAAATTGGGCGTATTTTGAATTTATCGAGGGAAAGGGTACGACAGATTGAAGCTAAGGCTCTGCAAAAGTTGCGCCATCCCCGCCGCCGGGACCGCATCCGGGACTATTACGAAAATTTGGGTTAGGCCACTGAATTCGCTAAAACTTTAACGGCGATCGCCTCTGGACTATTAATTACCAAAATACTTTGGGAGGGACAGGCCTGCCATTTTTGGTCGGCAAATAGGGGTTCCGAAGCCACAATCACTCCCCCCGGACACCGCTCACTATTAGCCAACCAATATAGACTAGGTTCCGGTTGACGACTGGCATAACGACAGGCCACAATGCGCTGACCATCGGCCAGCAGAATATTGGCGGAAAAAAACGTGTCATGTTGTCGAGCCAACTCCACCAACGTCAGTAAACTTGCCTCCAACGCTTTTCCTAAGCTCGTCTTTGCCCAATCACTATCACCAGGAGAAGTTTGCCTTAACCGCCGGAGATTATCCAAAATTAGGGCAAAAATATGTTCCGAGTCGGTGGTGCCATGGATAAACTGATAACTGGCATCGCTCAATAAATTGCGTAGAGGCCGGTAGAGAGTGGTGCGAAAATTATTAATAAAGCCATTGTGGACAAATAAAAGTCCTTCCTCAGTAAAGGGCTGACAATTAGTCAAATCCACTGCCAACGGCGGTGTGGCGCTACGGACATAACTGACAAAACAACTAGACTGGATATACCGACTCAAGTGGGGCAGATTAATATCACTCCAAATGGGCAGGACATTTTTGTAGAGATAGGGATTGGGCAAACTTTCCTGGTCAAACCAACCCAAGCCAAAACCGTCAGCATTCAAAAGCCCCGCTGTCATTTCCTGGGGTTGATAGCTCTGGACAATCAGGGAATGTTCCGGGCGATAAATTAGTTGCTCTGGTCGCAGTGGTTGACCCAGATACCCTAAAAGACGACACATAAAAAACTTTTGATAATCTTGGCGGCCCGCTGAAATCATCCCTACCGACGGGGAAACCAAAGGACAGTGGCTGCCCATCCCGAACTTTTACGGGGAGCATAGACCAGCTTGAAAAATCTTTCAGGGCAAAAAAAAGGCAAGAAAAAGCCCCTGGGCGTCTTTCCTTGTTTCGACTCCGGGGGCTTCAACTTACTCCTCACACACCTCTAGATAATAACTTCCTCACCCACCTACCCCATGGACACTATGACAGTTAAGAGATTGTCACAGCGCCTGGGTTGATTATCAAGAAAACTTGACTTTTGCCGCTTCACTCCGGAATTGATGGGAGCAAAAAACATAAAACTTCACAAAATAAATCAAGGATTCATGACATAGGATTCAGTGAAATGCCTGAAACTCTGTAGTAGTCGGTGATCTTGGGGTTTTGATCCCCTTGACGTTCCGCCGCTGCTCCATGTTACAAAAGGTGAAGTTCGTGATCCCCGTAGGACTCTCTCCGGCGATCGCCCTGGCTCAAGGTCAGGAACTTTAACAACATTCACCTTTGCTCCCCCTGTATCCACCATTGGAAGTAACTAAACCCATCCTCTTTCCACGGGCTGATTGTGGAAACCCGTAGTATGGACTGTCCCATAAACCCAGAGTAATTGTTATGGCTAAAGAAGACCGACCCTCCCTCAAAGACATGACGCTGCGACAATTACGCCGAGTTGCCAGTGAATGTAATATTTCCCGGTACAGTCGGATGCGTAAATCCCAGCTACTAGCAGAGGTGGAAAAAGCCCTCAACAAACCTGCCCCTGCCCCATTTTCTGTCAAACCCCTTAACCGTCCCCAGGAGGAACAAGCTGTGGAAGCTTCTAAATTTGAACTTGGTCAAGATGATAAAGTTGGCGCTCCCCTCACCGCCGTTGATGAAGTTTTGGGGGATTTGCCCGGTGGTTATGGTGAAAGCCGCATTACCCTCATGCCCAGGGATCCCCAGTGGGCCTACGCCTATTGGGATATTCCCAAAGAACATAAAGATGCTCTCCGCAGTCAAGGGGGACAGCAATTGGCCCTACGGCTCTACGATGTAACTGACCTCGATTGGCAAACCGCCAGCCCCCACAGTGTTCAGGAATATCTCTGTGATGAATTGGCCCGGGAATGGTATTTACCGATCCCCGTTAGTGACCGGGATTATGCCCTAGATATTGGCTACCGCACCTTTGATGGTCGCTGGCTCACCCTGGCCCGTTCCACCCCCATTCGCATTCCCCCCGTTTATCCCTCCGACTGGGTGGAGGAAGTATTTGTCACCGTCAATTGGGACGAAGACCTCCAAGGTAAAACCATTTACCAATTGGTTCCCCCCAGCAAACGGCCCGTGGGAGTTTCCACCGCTGTGTATGACCAAGTATTTGACATGGCCCAGGGAGCGGAGGCAATGCGGATGGCCGGTTCCCTCTACGGTTCTATGCAACATGTACCCGGTTCCATCACCCATGAGCAAACCTTGAGTTCCTATGTGTTTCCCTCCGGGGTGGGTCTGTGGGCTGCTCCCAATGTTTCTGGATTGAATATGTCCGGCATTGGCATGGGTTATGGCCTTTCCAGCAGGGAATTTATGGCTTCGGAAGCTCCAGTCCGTCCCCGGCAGTTCTGGTTGGTGGCCGATGCTGAACTGATTGTTTACGGTGCCACAGAACCCGATGCCACGGTGACCATTGGTGGCCGTCCGATTAAACTCAATGAAGATGGCACTTTCCGTTTCCAAATGTCCTTCCAAGATGGCTTGATTGACTATCCCATTGTGGCTGTAGCGGTGGATGGGGAACAAACCCGTAATGTGCATATGAAGTTTACCCGAGAGACTCCTTCCCGTAACACCAATACAAAGGAAGAAGCCGTACCGGAATGGTTTAGCTAGATTGGCTCGTTTCCAATTTATTTGCCATTGTTTAAACGAGATAAATCATAAATTTCCCGGCCAAAGGATGTGAGTTATTGCTGTTTCCTTGGTCGGGATTTTTTTACCAGGTAACTTTGCCCCGTAAACCTTCGATTTTGCTGGGACCAATGCCTTTGACCCGGCCCAAGTCTTCTAGGGAAGTGAAAGCCTTTTGCTCCCTGGTGGAGATGATTTTTTCGGCGGTGCTGGGGCCAATGCCGGGTAAACTTTCCAGTTCCTCTTGACTCCCTCGGTTCAAATTCACCAAACGATTGGGAGTTGCTTTTGCCAGGGGCTTAGGGCTAGGTCGGGGATTGGCGCACTCCTGCTCCTGGCGATCGATGCGGGCTTGTACTGTGGGAGGTAAACCATATTCTGTGACGGCATAAAGTCGGTCTAATTCCCGTTGGTAATGGGCTGCTATTTGGGCATTCTGTAAAACCAATACCGTTTCATCGTTGTTGTGGTTAGCGGCGGGGGACCAATTGTGGGAGCCGGTGATCACGGTGTCATCATCCACCAGGGCAAACTTATGGTGTAATTTATCTCCCCTTGGTAGGGCCGGGGTACCGACAAATTCAGTTGGCAAAGCCCAGGGACTATTACCAGGTTGTTCTAGGCAGTCTTCTAGCAAAGTTACTCCCAATAGATCCAGCCCTTCGCTGTAGTAACGAAAGGCAAATCCCCGATCAATTAAAGCTTTAACCTCCGTGCCCGCTTGAAATCTTTGGTTGATCACATTAGATAATGCTTGTTCACTAAAAACAAACAATGCTAATTGAATTTTTTGTTGGGCTTGATTGAGGTATTGGGCAATTAAACCATTACTGGTGTTGGGAAAAGGGATTGCTCGGCGATCGGGGGAAAACTTTACTGTTACCGTTGTCTCTCCTACTTTTAGCACTTTAGCTGGTCTGCTGGGCTTATTAATACCAAAGAGACTGTCTTTTTCTGCTCCAGGCCCGTCCCCCCAAAGTAGATTAAATTCCTCTGTGAAAAGATGGGCGACAGCGGGGGATTGGACCACCAATAGGTTATTGGCGTTGCCTCGAGTAAAATTGTCATCATAGTCGCCATGCTGGTCGCTAGGGGTAAAGTTAGCAGAAGTTACAATGACCGTTTTATTATCCAGGACCATAAATTTATGGTGCATTAAGCCTGAGCCTTTACTGCCATCTTCTGTGTCGTCAATGAGGGGAATTTTCTGAGTGCGGAGAATTTCAATGGCATCCCGTTCTGCGCTTTCTGCGGGACTAATGCGACCGTCTTGATTTTGATCTAAATAGGCTAGGGGACCACGGTAACGGAAGGGATCCTTTTCTGTTTCTACTGCTTCTTTGATGGTTTGGTTATAGGTATTTTCCAGCACCAATCTGACCCGGACCCCGGTCTTTTGTTTCTCGACCAATGCCTGGGCAATGCGAGGTAAGCGTAATTCCTGTACTGCTAGGTCAATGGTGGACTGGGCTTGGTCAATTTGCTCCAGAATTATCTGCTCAAAATTGTCCCCCTGACGTTTAAAGTCGCGGTCTGGGTCAATGAAATCGGCTCCCTTGGCATTGTTGAGGTTAAAGTAAACCTGGATCTCCTCTTGTTGTGGTAAAGGATCTGGTCGGGCCAGGGATTGTCCTAACCCCAATGGATCAACTTTGCCAATGCCAATGACGGCGATCGCCACTAGTAGGGCCAGGGCAACAAAAATGACAACGGGGTTTGGTTTCCAGCCTCTGTTTAGTTTTCCCATGGTTCAATCTGGACGATCGCCAACTCGGTCTTACTTTTACCGCAGGGCTCACTACTCTGGCAATCGTTAAAGGATAAGGGTTGATAGGTGAGTTTGACCTTTTGGCCAATCAGGGCAACCTGTTCGCAAATTTCAAAGGCGGCGTATAGCCCCTGATACTGATTACCTTGACTGTCCATCAAGTCCACATAACAAGCTAAATCTCCATTGACCAACTCTGTGATGGTGGCAACTGTGGGCAAATTCGCTTCCATCGGCTCGGCCTGCACCGGGGGCAGTTCTTTAATTGCAGTGCATGCAACCGCACCAAAGCAGAGAGTCAACCATAGGGGAAAGGAAATAGGTTTCATTGGTGTTAGCACTTTGGTCATATTCTAATTCTCTTGGCCCAGGAGTTTTGCAATTGTTAAGGGGTAGTAATAATTTTGCCCTGGGCATCCATTACCATAATGTCCCACTGGCCGTCCTGGGCCACTTCAAACGCAATGCGATCGCCGTTGGCATTGATGACGGGATTTCTAGTGTCGGCGGCTAAATCAGCGGTTAAATTACGCTTTTGTTCCGTTTGGCGATCGTAAAGGACAATGTCAGTCTTCCCTTGGCGACTGAGGGCAAAGACAATATAGCGTCCGTCCTCAGTAATGGTGGGATGACTGGCCACCTGGTCCAGGGCATTGAGGCGGGGCAGGGTTTCCAGGCGGTTATTTTGGAGATTGTATAGATAAATTCCCTGGGTCCCGTTGCGGTCGGAGGTAAAGACCAAAAAGGGATAGGTGACCTGGGGAAAAATTTCCTCGGAGGCACTGTTAACGCCCCGGCCACTGCGGTCAAAGGAAAGACTCAAGTAACGGGGATAGCCACAACCCCCCAATAAAAGCAACAAACCTGCCCAAGTTAAAAACCGCTTGAGCAAGTTAGTGAATGTTTGGAGGTAAAGTCTGGGGGAAAGGGTATCCATATCCCTTCTATTTTCCCACCTTGACTCTAGTTAAGACGATGGAGTTGAGAGAGAACTAGAATTCCCGCACCGTGGGTTGGCCGTCAATAATTTCCCCTACCAAAATTACGTCCGCTACCCCCACAAATAGGCCGTTTTCTAACACACCGGGGAGATTGTTAATGGTTTTTTCCAACTCCGCTGGGTTGGTAATGGCATCAAATTTAACGTCAATGACGAGGTTACCTTGGTCAGTGACAACGGGGCCAGCTTTTTTCACCCCCATGCGTAGTTCTGGTTTACCACCTAATTTAGCTAAAGCTCGCATTACAGGAGTTAGGGCCATGGGAATCACTTCCACCGGCAGTAAAAAAGTGGAACCCAATTTATCCACCAATTTGCCACTGTCTACCACCACCAGAAAAGTTTCCGCCAAGGCGTCAACAATTTTTTCCCTGGTGTGGGCGGCCCCTCCCCCTTTGATCAAATTTTTCTGGGGGTCAACTTCGTCCGCTCCATCGATGGCAATGTCAATGCGATCCGCCACATCCAACGTGGTTAGGGGAATGCCATATTTACGGGCCAATACTTCCGCCTGAAAGGAAGTGGGAATGCCCACTACATTTTCCAATTCTCCTTTTTTCAGGCGATCGCCAATGAATTCCAGGGCGTAGGCGGTGGTGGAACCGGTACCCAAACCAACAATGGTGTTGGATTTAACTCGGTCAGCGGCGGCTTTACCCACTGCCTGTTTCATTAAGTTGGCCGCATCTAGCTCAGCCATAAAAATTTAACCTCCGTTATTTTTTGTTTTAAATTTTTTAATTAATGGACCAATCAGAGTGACATTGGGCAAAATCCTATCACTCCAAATTACCCAACCTTTCTCTAGGCTCTATGGCGTTTTTTATTAAACTCTAAACAGGACAAAGCAATCCGGCGATCGCCGAAATCTCTACAGTGCGAACATTATCAGAACAGTTCCGGTTCAGGAAAACCTGTGGACCTACTGGGCCGCTGTCAGTTTTTCTTTTAGTTGGGCCAACTGGTCTGCCCAACGGGGGTCGGGCTGGAAACCTTCAGAAGCAGTGCTGGTGTTAGTGCTAGTGGCCGCGGCTTTTTTATTAGTCCGTTTTTTATCGGTGCGGGGTTGCTTAGTTTTTTCCCCACTGGCCACCGGAGTTTCACTGCCCCCTTCTTCGTCATCCTTGGAGCGGGGGTTAGCCTTCTCGATTTTTAAAGGGCTATCCATGAAGGATTGACCATTATATTTCTCGATGAATTCATCCGCCGCTTCGTCAGTGGAAACCGTTACAAAAGCAAATCCCCGGCATTTACCCGTTTTACGGTCTTTGATAACTTTGGTGGAAACAACAGCATTGGCTTCTGCAAATACTTCCTGCAGTGCTTCCCGCTCAATGGATTCTTTGGGTAGGTTACCGACGTAGAGACGAATGGACATGATCTAAATACCTCCGGGGATATTTTCTGTAGGAGAAATTGCTCGGGCAAAGGGCCCTGTTGGATATTAAAAAAGTTGACTATTGGGCTAACAGTTAACCAAGTTTATGACGATAATAGACACCAGGCCATGGGGACAGTCCCGTCCGCCCCGGTTACTTTTCTTAATAATATCGGCTATTGTCCTCAAAACCAAACAGTTCGGCCCCCTGCAGTTATCCAATGGGAGTTAATAACAGGGAATGGTGGCATCAATCAAACGGGAATAAGCATCAATTCCCCCCACTACGTTTTTAACTTTACTAAAACCTTGATCCACTAACCAGTGGGCCATCTGGTCTGAACGGATGCCGTGGTGACACAACACTACGGTTTCTTTCTCCCCATCGTAGCGCTCCCGAATGGTGCCAGACCACTGGGCAAACTCGCTCAAGGATAGGGTTTCAAAGCCTGGCAGGGCCGCAATTTCCACCTCATGGGGTTCCCGCACATCAATCAACTGGCGATCGCCGTTGGGGTGAGCCAACATCAGAGCCAGATCCTGAACAGAAATTTCGATGGGCATGGAAGTCATACGCAGTGAGGTGGTAATTAGGGAGAAAAATGAATATCAAGGGCGGGGGGTTTGCCCCAGAATTTGCTCATTGAGCTGTCTGATTTGAGTGCCAGGATAATAAAAAGCCAAAATTTGTTCCGCCGACCAACCCAACTGGGACAGTTTATAAGAACCGAATTGACTCATGCCGACCCCATGGCCAAAGCCCCCCCCCACAAAGAAAACGCTTTGAAGTCGCTGGTTAGCATCGTAGGTGGGTTCCAGGTAAAACAAGGTACTGCGCGGAGGGCCAAAGGCACTGCGGGCTTCGTTCTTGGCTAATTCCACTACGCCTTTATCCGTTAGCACTTCCAGGAGCAAAATTCTGCCCGACGGCGATCGACGGGTAACTTTCATATCGTAAATAGTGGTGAAGTCCGCCAGGGGATGACGCCGGTTAGTCAGATACTTTTTCAAATCCTGATTCAACTCTGCCAACGTGGCCGGGTAGCGCCAGCGCAAGAACTTCCGCCCCGTCTCGTTAAAACCCTCCTGGAGGTTAATAAATTTACGGAAAGTAGCTTCATCGGCCAAACTTTGGGTAGATAAGTTCCAAATGGGCTGGGCCGAGTCGATAACTGCCTGGAGATAGGGCCGCTCTTCCCCATTCCACACATCGCTAAATTTAGCCGTCACCCCCCCCGCCGTGGAGGAGTAGAGGGCATCCACCAATTGATTGTTGTAGGTTAAAACCTGCCCCGCCGTTTCCTTGATCGCCTCATCGGCCCTGGGGGTAGTCCCACTTAAACCGTAGTAAACCTGACAGTGGGTGGTGGCACATAACTCGTAGCCATCGGCGGCAAAACGACGCCGGTTCTGCAGGGCATAGGTGCGGGCAATGATGGTTTGGGCCTTGGCGGCCGTGGGGGGAGCACCTGGGCCAATTTCATGGGGCACCACCCCCCGGAGATAGGTTTCCAGGGGCACATGGTTCACCAGAGTGTAATTGCCGTAGGAGTTGGGCTGGAGTTGTAACCAACCGCCATAGACAAATTTTTTCTCCCCTTCCGTAACTTGAATTTGATTTTTGGCCGCAGTGACAGTCACTCGGTCGGCGGGATAGCTTTGACCATTGATGACCACCATCGCCTGGGGCTTACTATCCAACAGTACACTTTCCAGGTAGGGCAATTGATGACCCTGCTTTTTTAGATCCGCCAGTAACCAACGGCGCACCAGGGGACTATCGTATACATCCCGTTTAGCCCATACTTGCCAACGTCCTGGCTGGGTAACTTCCACCGCAATGCCTTGAGCTTGCCAACGGAGAGCATCGTCTTCTGCTGTTTCAAAGGTGGCATGGTCTCCGAGCACTAATACTTCCGCCAATTTCCTTGGCACGGCCCGACGGCTAATGGCAATGGTGCCCTGTTTGCCCTGGAGAGTGACCTTTTCTCCCTGGTTGTTAACTGCGGTAAAGGTTAAGTCATCGTTGCCCACCCCGCTAATGGTCAGTTGGTCTCGGTCTTCATCCCCAAAGCGCTGCACGACCCCCACCTGGAGCAGCACATCCTTGGCAAAACTGGGTAAAGCTCCCCCAGCCACTAAGCCCAGGGCAATGACTAAGCCACCCACACGTTGGACAGCAACCTTCAGTAAGTTACGGGGGGGGGAAATAAACATAAATAATCAACGGCGATCTATATTGGCGAGGGAATCAAAGGCAATCTAGCATCCTAACCTATCATTTTTGCTCTGCCATCTGGAGGGGATGGGGACAGTGGCCCAGGGCTAACACCGATCGCCAAAGGGTTTGTGTTATTTTGAGGGAACTGTGTAAACGGCCTCCAGCACCGGCATTTTTCCTCACTTTGCCCTGATGGAGACTGGGACCGTCAAAGTTTTTCTGGATGGCGATCAACCTATGGCAATGGATTTACCCCTCAGGTTAAGCAATGCTCCCTCATTGGGCCAGGTTTTCACTCCGGTCAATGTGGCTATTTTGAGTTCCCTCGGCATCCATGGCTTTATTTTGGGCTTGGCTTTACCCCATTGGCAATGGCAAGAATCCGCTGGGGATAACCTGACAGACCGCAATCCCGTGGGAGTGATCGAATTAACTCCAGCAGAACAAAGTCGTTTACCAGAAACGGACATTTTTTCTAGCAGTGGCCTTTTTCCCACTGCCCCCAGTGGTAGTGACCCAGGTGCCATTCCCGCTGACCCAAATTTGCCCATTCCTCCTAGCGGCGACTACAACTATTCCTTGCCTTCGGGGCCGGGCATTATGCCACCGCCACCGGCCATGCCCAATTTACCGGCCTACCCCAATTTGCCCCCCCTGACTAGCTATGGCAATTTGAGCCGTTTACCCATCACTGGTCCCCCCATTCCTTCCCTACCCCGGTTCCCTTCCACCAGACAGATTCCCCGTCCCCCAGGCCTATTTGCTCCCACCCCAGACCAGGGCATGAATCCCCTGGGCCCCGGCCCCAACCGGCCTGATTTTGGACCCTTACCTCCTTCCCAGGGCACAGGCTTTATTACTAGGGCTCCCCAGGGCATTACTACTCCCCAGGAACCGGGTTTGAGGGCGGAGGGAGAAGACACTTCTCCAGAAAAGCTGCGGGAAAATACGCTGGTTTCCATTGCCCAGCAAGGCCAGGCTTTAAAAGCGAAGGACACCATTAGCGGCGCCTATCCCCCCATTGCCTGTCGTAATCGTACGGAAGCTACGGTGGTCTATAACGTTTTTCCCAGCGGTCAGAAAGATCTGGTGGGCCGCTCCCGCTATCCCATCTTCAATCAGCTAGCTGAACAGGCGATCGCCAACAGAACCTATGGTGAACCCACCCAGGTGACAGTTTCCTTTAAATATGATGCCGAGATTTGTGGTGGTGTGGATCAATTCATTCCCCCCGGTGGAGAAACCACCAATCCAGCAGTGCCGACTGTCCCTACGCCTTCCCAAGTTACCCCGGCCCCCACGATTAGCCCCGCCCCAGGCATAGCTCCTTCCCCTGCTCCCCTGCAGCCTCAGCCCACGCCTCCACCGGCGGTGCGGTCTTCCCCCATGCCCGATGCCCCAGCGCCCCGACGACAGCCCACTACCACTCCCAGTGATCCTCCTATGAACGTGGCTCCGTCCCCTACCCGTTCTGCACCGGCGCCAGCCCCAACAGCCACCCCAACCCCGACTTCATCTCAACCTTCTTTGCCGAAAACGAAGGGAGAAATGTTGCTACAACAAAATCAGGCTCCTTCCATTGTGCCGCCCCAACCCAATGGCAATAATGGGGAAACAGAAGCAGAAGAAACCCAAAGCCAAGCTCCTGGCCTGAACAATAACAATGGTTTGCCGGGGCCCATCCAATCCAAAAAGTAGTTAATGGTGTAAACGAACAAGCAACCATGACGGATTTAGGACAGGCCGGGGAAAGTTTGGTGGCGGCCTGGCTTGAACAGCAGGGCGGAAAAATCCTGCAACAACGCTGGCGATCGCCGTGGGGAGAAATTGACTTAATTACCCATTTTCCGGACACCAAAATTATCGCCTTTGTGGAGGTAAAAACCCGTAGCGGCGGCAATTGGGACCAGGGGGGATTGTTGGCGGTCAACGCCCGTAAGCAGGAAAAAATCTGGCAAACAGCCAACCATTTCCTTGCTAGTCAGCCCCAGTGGAGTGATTGGAACTGTCGTTTCGATGTGATGATCGTTTTTTCCCAGGGTTCCGTTCCTACAGGGGAGAATGCCGAGGGGAAGTTTGCTAATTTACCGACCAATTTCCAGATGGGCCAAACCATTGTCTGGCAAGGTTACCGCCTGCGGTTGGAGCAATATTTAACCGATGCTTTTGGAGGCTAGAGAAAAATGGGGAAAAATTAGTGGGATTCAGCTAACTCAGCTACTCTGTAAACGCCGCCGCAGATGATCCAATGCTTGGCAAGCACTCAAATATCTAATCCATTCCCGTCCCCGGCGATCGCCAAATTGCAACAAGATATGGCTAGCTTGACCATGGGGATCCGCCAGGCCAACGTACACTGTACCAATAGGTTTTTCCTCCGTCCCACCACCGGGGCCAGCAATGCCGGTAATGGCAATGCCCCAATCTGTACCCAGTCTTTCTTTCACTCCCAGGGCCATCGCCTCCGCTGTGGCTTCACTAACCGCCCCACAGTATTCAATGATTTCCGGATCCACCCCGAGAAGTTTAATTTTCACCTGATTATAGTAGGCAATGACTCCGCCCCAGAAGTAGTCAGAACTGCCTGGTTGATCGGTCAACAAAGCTCCTAAACCGCCGCCTGTGCAGGATTCCGCCACCGCTACGGTTTCTCCCCGTTCTCGCAACAGGGCCCCCACCACCGACGCAATGGTATCTTCATCCTGGCCAAAATAGTCCAAACCGGCGATCGCCTTAATTTCCTCTGCTATTGGATCAATAATTTCTTTGGCCAGGGCTTCCGAAGAAGCGGGACAGGAAATTCTCAAACGCACTTCCCCTTTACCGGCATAGGGGGCCACGGTGGGATTGGTCAAAGTGAAAAAATCCGTTACTTTTTCTGCCAGGGCCGATTCGCCAATGCCCTGAAAGCGCAACACTCGGCTGTAGATGGTGGTTTTTCCCCAGCCCTGGCTTTGTAGATAGGGCACCGCCACCCCTTGCCACATTTGACGCATTTCTGATGGCACCCCAGGGAAAGTCAAAATCAATAGGTCCGGTTGGGGATGCCAAATCATGCCTGGGGCCGTTCCCGTTGCATTGGCCAATAATTCTGCCCCCAGGGGAAGCAGAGCTTGCTTACGATTATTGGCGGCCATGGGGCGCCCCGTTTGGGCAAATTTTGCTTCAATATCGGCAATAACAGCGATGTTTTCCTGTAAAGGAGTCCGGAAAAAATCCGCTATGGTTTCCGTGGTCAAATCGTCCGGGGTAGGCCCTAATCCCCCAGTAAAAATGAGAATTTGGGCCCGTTCCCGGGCAATGGCGATCGCCCGTTTGATGCGCTCCGGATTATCCCCCACCACCGTTTGAAAATAATGGGGAATGCCAAGGCGGGCCAACTCCTGGGCTAAATATTGACTATTACTGTTAAGGATTTCCCCCAGCAATAACTCGGTGCCAACACAGATAATCTCAGCCGCCATGGAATTAAGCCCGCTAACAAGGAAACATCACTGGGTCATTAGAATGATCAAAACTACTTCTGGGGGAGAAGTTATACCTAGCCCTATCCATCTCAGCATTGCTAAACCAATCCAAGTAGATTTTCAATGTCTGAGATTGATTACTAAATATTTCTCCCAAAACCCTAACTAATTCGATGGGTTTTAGATAATTCTCCCCAGGAAACAATTAATAGAAATTAGGTTGATGGCGAATCAGGTTCAAAAACTCTTCTCTGGTTTTTTGTTCATTTTGGAAAGAACCAATCATGGCACTGGTCACTGTCCAGGAACCTGGTTTTTGTACACCACGCATTACCATGCACATGTGGGTGGCTTCCATCACCACTGCCACACCTTGGGGATCGAGGATTTCCTGTACTGCTTCGGCGATCTGCCTGGTGAGACGCTCCTGTACCTGGAGACGGCGGGAAAACATTTCCACGATGCGGGCCAGTTTGCTCAGTCCCACTACTTTTTGGTTGGGAATATAAGCCAAATGGGCCTTACCCATAAAGGGCAACATGTGATGTTCACACAAACTGAAAAAATCAATGTCCCGCACCAATACCATTTCGTTATGACCTTCGTCAAAAATGGCGCCATTGACTAATTTTTCCAAGGATTGGTCATAACCCTGGGTCAAAAATTGCATTGCTTCTGCTACCCGTTTGGGGGTTTTTAGCAAGCCTTCCCTTTCCGGATCTTCCCCTACTGACTCCAACATGACGCGCACCGCGTCCATCATTTTTTCTTTATTCAACTCAACATTTTCGGGATGATATTTCACCTCTTGCCCATTGTGGGTATTACGGTCAGGTAGGGAGGAAAGCTGATTCACTAATTTACCGGTGTTCATGCCGTTATTGATGGAATGGGAAGAAGCAATGGTCACAATAAACTGGAGGTTATGGGTATGTTTTTTAGCCCTAATGCTCCAATCGCCTTGATTGTATCGAATGATGCAGTCTCTAAAATTGTATCCGTAAAAGACCTCTGCACCGCCGACGGGTCTGGATTATGGGCAATAATCACAGTCGAGCCAGACTACCCCTGGAGGTAAACTCCGGGGCTGGAGCCATAAAGATTAGGAATTCATTAAGAAATGTAACAATCGACGTTCTAGATCATACCACGCCCCCACTGTCCGGCAGGGTGAACAGAGGAGACTTTCCCCTGTTACAGTGTCAGTGACAAAACAACTTTTTGGCATCGGTGCAGGTGGTGAGCCATGGCGGCCCAGATCATTGAAATTCTTTCCCCGGAGGAAATCCGACGTACCCTTACCCGTCTGGCTTCCCAGGTAATTGAGAAAAATAGTGACCTGTCGGAGTTGGTCTTACTGGGGATCTACACCAGGGGAGTACCCCTCGCCCATCAGCTTGCCCAGCAAATTGAAATGTTGGAACAAGTTAAAGTCCCCGTTGGGGCGATCGATGTGACTCTCTACCGGGACGATTTAAAACGGATCAAAACCCGCACCCCGGCTAAAACCAAAATTCCCCTCAGTTTGACTGGCAAAAGGGTTGTATTGGTGGATGACGTAATTTATAAAGGCCGCACTATCCGGGCGGCACTCAATGCGGTGACAGAATATGGTCGTCCCCAGGTAATTCGTTTATTAACTTTGGTAGACCGGGGTCATCGAGAGTTACCCATCCATCCTGATTTTGTTGGCAAAATCCTGCCTACAGCGGCGGAGGAACAGGTGAAAGTATATTTACAGGATCCCGATGGTCGGGACACGGTGGAGTTAATTAAAGGTTAATTTTCAACTCAAAATGCAGAATTTTTTTGTCATTGGTTTTCAATCCTGTCTGCGGCTTTTTGGTGCGTTTTGGATTTTTGGCGGCTTTCTGACCCTACAGGCGGCGCGGGAATCCCTCTTTTTAGACCGGGCCATAGAGGCGATCGCCTTAAAAAAACAGGATAAATTACTGAGCTATTTTTTATTTTTGGGTAGCATTTTCACTTTAGCCACCGGGATAACTTTGGTCTTAGCTAGTCGCTGGGTCTTTTTGCCCCTAACCCTGTCCATTGTTTCCCAAATTGTTTATTTCTCCGTGCAAAAACGTCGATTTAGTCGGGCCAAAACTGAGGAAGAAAGGGAAGATGCCCAGGTACAACCCACTACCATCAATGCTTTTAAGACTTCTTGCGTGGTGGCGATCGCCTGTGCCCTAGGCTGGGCGGTGGGGGCGATTAAATAGGATTCGGACCCGGATTTTTGGTCAATAAACCTGGATATGGGAACGGGTGGCGATCGCCGATAAAGCCTATACAATGATTGGGATCGAAATCCCCATCACGTCTCGGACAGTTTTACCTATGCCACGCCGCAACGACTTAAACAAAATTATGATTTTGGGGGCTGGCCCCATTGTTATTGGTCAAGCTTGCGAATTTGATTATTCGGGCACCCAGGCGTGTAAGGCGTTGAAGGAAGAAGGTTATGAAGTGGTGTTGGTAAACTCCAACCCAGCATCGATCATGACTGACCCGGAGTTGGCGGATCGCACCTACATTGAGCCGCTCATTCCGGAAATTGTGGAAAAAATTATTGAAAAAGAACGGCCGGACGCAGTTTTACCCACCATGGGGGGGCAAACGGCATTGAACCTGGCGGTATCTCTGTCTAAGTCCGGGGTGCTGGAAAAATATGGGGTGGAATTAATTGGGGCGAAACTGCCGGCGATCGAAATGGGGGAAGACCGGGAATTATTCAAGGAAGCCATGGCCCGCATTGGGGTTCCCGTTTGTCCATCGGGCATCGCCAGTAGCATCGAAGAAGCTCGGCAGGTGGCCCATGAAATTGGTTCCTATCCGTTAATTATTCGCCCTGCTTTTACGTTGGCAGGTACGGGGGGCGGCATTGCCTACAACCAAGAAGAATATGAGGAGATGGTGCAATACGGCTTGGATCAGTCCCCCATGTCCCAAATTCTGGTGGAAAAATCCCTGTTGGGCTGGAAGGAATACGAGCTGGAAGTGATGCGGGATTTGGCCGATAACGTGGTCATTATCTGCTCCATTGAAAACTTTGACCCCATGGGGGTTCACACTGGGGATTCCATTACCGTTGCTCCCGCCCAGACTTTGACCGATAAGGAATATCAACGGCTACGGGACTATTCAATTGCCATTATTCGGGAAATTGGCGTGGAAACAGGGGGGTCAAACATTCAGTTTTCCGTTAACCCGGCCAATGGCGATGTGATTGTGATCGAGATGAATCCCCGAGTCTCCCGTTCTTCGGCCCTGGCTTCTAAGGCCACGGGTTTCCCCATTGCCAAATTTGCGGCCAAGTTAGCAGTGGGCTATACCCTCAACGAAATTTCCAACGACATCACTAAGAAGACTCCCGCTTCCTTTGAACCCACCATTGATTACGTGGTGACCAAAATTCCCCGCTTTGCCTTTGAAAAATTCCCTGGGGCCGAGCCAATTTTAAACACCCAAATGAAATCCGTCGGGGAAGCCATGGCCATTGGTCGTACTTTCCAAGAATCTTTCCAAAAGGCGTTACGTTCCTTGGAAACAGGACGGTTCGGCTTCGGTTGCGATCGCCATGAGACTTTGCCGACGCTGTCCCATTTGCGTTCCCAGTTGCGGACTCCCAACCCAGAGCGGGTCTTTTCTTTGCACCATGCGTTTAATTTGGGCATGACAGTGGAAGAAATTCATGAGTTGACGGCGATCGATCCTTGGTTTTTAGACAAACTAGAGGATTTGGTCAAAACAGAAAAATATATGAAACAACGGAGTTTAAAAGACCTCACGGCCGCAGATCTGCGCTACATCAAACAACAGGGCTTTGGCGATCGCCAGATAGCCTTTGCCACCAAAACCACGGAAGACGAAGTGCGGGCCTACCGCAAATCCTTGGGCATTACCCCCGTGTATAAAGTGGTGGACACCTGTGCGGCGGAATTTGAAGCCTTCACCCCCTACTACTACTCCACCTACGAACCGGAAGAGTGCGAAGTATTGCCATCGGACAAACCCAAAGTGATGATCCTGGGGGGGGGGCCCAACCGCATTGGCCAAGGCATTGAATTTGATTACTGCTGTTGCCATGCCGCCTTTTCCCTCAGTGATGCGGGCTATGAAACCATCATGGTCAACTCCAACCCGGAAACCGTTTCCACCGACTACGACACGAGCGATCGCCTCTATTTTGAGCCGTTAACGAAAGAAGACGTTTTAAATATTATTGAAGCGGAAAACCCAGTGGGCATCATTATCCAATTTGGTGGTCAAACGCCTTTGAAACTGGCAGTTCCCCTGCAAAAGTATTTAAACAGTCCCGATTGCCCCGTGCAGACTAAAATTTGGGGCACTTCCCCTGACTCCATCGACACCGCTGAAGACCGGGAACGATTTGAGAAGATTCTCCACGAGCTGGAAATTAGCCAACCTCCCAACGGCATTGCCAGGGATTATGAAGAGTCCAGAGTGGTGGCCAACCGCATTAGTTATCCCGTTGTGGTGCGCCCTTCCTACGTGCTAGGGGGAAGAGCCATGGAAATCGTCTATTCCGATGAAGAATTAGAACGGTACATGACCTATGCGGTGCAAATTGAGCCGGACCACCCCATTTTAATTGACAAGTTTCTGGAAAATGCCATTGAAGTGGACGTGGACTCCCTCACCGATAGCACCGGCAAAGTGGTCATCGGTAGCATCATGGAACACATCGAAGAAGCGGGCATCCATTCCGGGGACTCCGCCTGTTCCATTCCCTACACCAGCCTTTCCGATAACGTTCTGACCACCATCCGCCAATGGACAGAACAATTGGCCCGGGCCTTAAACGTGGTGGGTCTAATGAATATTCAGTACGCAGTGCAGGGGGACCAGGTTTATATCCTCGAAGCTAACCCCCGGGCTTCCCGCACCGTTCCCTATGTCAGTAAAGCCACCGGCCGTCCTTTGGCCAAAATTGCTTCCCTGGTCATGTCCGGCAAAACCCTAGAAGAATTAGGGGTAACGGAGGAATTTATTCCCCAACACGTGGCCGTTAAAGAAGCCGTTCTTCCCTTCAGTAAATTCCCCGGGGCGGATACTTTGCTGGGGCCAGAAATGCGTTCCACTGGGGAAGTCATGGGCATTGACAGCGACTTTGGTAAAGCCTTTGCGAAGGCAGAGTTGGGAGCGGGGGTAATTTTAGCCACCACCGGAACGGTATTTGTGTCCATGAGCGATCGCACCAAAGAGGCGGCGGTGCCCGTAGTGCGGGAATTAATTGACCTGGGCTTTAAGGTTGTCGCTACCTCTGGTACCCAAAAAGTTCTGCGGGAACATGGCATTGAAGGGGTGGAAGTGGTGTTAAAACTCCACGAAGGGCGACCCCACGTCATTGACTGGATCAAAAACGGCCAAATCCAATTTATTATCAACACCCCCAGCGGCGAGGAGTCCCAGTTGGATGGCCGCACCATTCGCCGGGCTGCGTTGGATTATAAATTGCCCATCATCACCACGATCGCCGGAGGAAAAGCCACCGTTGCCGCCCTCCGCAGTCTGCAGGATCACCCTTTAGACGTTAAAGCATTGCAGGATTATCTAGGCTAGTTTGTCATGATTGGGACGCTCTAGACCCATTAAGCCTAGCTTGTCCCATACAACAGAACAAAAAAATGACTTTAACAAGCGAGTCACTTCATTGGGCAGTTAACTTTTTATATCATCATTCCGATGGTGACTTTTTTCCGAAAGTCTTGGAAATAGATGCCATTTATAATATGGCAGATGAATTTGTAGAACAGGTTGAGAATAAAAACTTAGATTTAGATAGTTTTAAACCTGGTTCTTGCCGTCGTTTTATTGTCCCTAAAGATGAATTGGCATACCGCCAAGCTACACAATTAGATCCACAAGATTCAATTATTCTTTCTGCATTAATCTATCAATATGGTCAGGAGATTGAAAATCGTAGATTAACAAAAGAAAAAGTATTTAGTTATAGATTTAAGCCAGATTTTCAAACAGGTTTTTATGATAATCAAATCTCTTGGAACCAATTCTGGCAGAGTGCATACGCGCTGAGTAATGGCTTTGATACAGTTTTATACTGTGATATTGCTGACTTTTACAATCAAATTTATCATCACACTGTAGAAAATCAATTATTTGCATCAGGTTTTCCAAATCAAGCAAAAAAATGGATAATTAGTTTAATAGAATCAACAACGGCAAAAGTATCTCGTGGAATACCTGTTGGGCCTCATGCTTTACATTTAATCGCAGAAAGTACCATGATCCCTATTGATAATTGTTTGGTTTCTAAGGGAATTAATTTCATTCGTTTTGCTGATGATATCATAGTTTTCTGTAAATCCAGAAATCATGCTAAACAGTTAGCATATTCTATTGCATCAACATTAGATAAGCAACAAAGATTAACACTTCAAAGGCATAAAACCCAAACATATAATTCTGAAGAATTTAAAAAGCTGTGTCCATCTATGATTGAAGATAGACCAATTTCCTCGGATGAAGATAAGATACTAAGAATCATAAGAAAATATTCTGATGGTAATCCTTATATTGCAATTTCTTTCAATAAAATTAGTGATGAGGATTGGTTGTCAATTTCTGATGAAATAATTACGAAGATCATTAAAGATTATCTTGACAAAGACCAAGTAGATTATATTCGTCTTCGATGGTTTTATCGGAGATTAACGCAAATAGGTCATCCTGGTGCCGTAGATATTTCAATTTCACTACAAGAAATTGAGAACTTAAGTCCTTGTCTTGCCAACATATGCGCTTATTTTACTTCTGTACAATCTATTGAAAAAAATAAATGGATTCAGATTGGAGAAAGATTATTATCTCTCTTAAATTCTGATGAAATTAAGAGCAATGAATATCTAAAACTTTCTCTTTTAAGCCTTTTCACTAAAAACAAATATATTAATCATTTCTCAAAATTAACTGAACAATACGCATCGAGTGACCCATTTGTAAGAAGAGAAATTCTACTAGCTGCGAAACAAAATCATGCTTTTGATTGGCTTCGAGATTACAAAGAAAATTATCAATTGATGGATCCTTGGCAAAAAAATGCTTATTTATACGCCATTTCTGGTTTACCACAAGATGAAAAAAAGTATTTTATAAACAATCTATGTACTTCGATCAGGCCCTTTGAAAAAATTCTAGCTAAATGGGTAAAGGGAAAGAATAATTCATGTTAAAAATACTTTTTATCTTCGAATAGCATATCCAGCAATTTTGCAAGCAATGTTAACGTAAATAAACTGACATTTACTGCTATTTACCATTGGGAGAAACTCATCATGAAAGCTGAACTAACTGCAATTATTGAAGCCGCTGAGGATGGGGGATATTGGGCTATTTGTCCAGAAATTCCTGGAGCTAATGGTCAAGGTGACACTATAGCAGAAGCAAAAGCTAGCTTGAAAAGTGCCATACAACTTATTGTTGAAGATCGCCTGGAAGATATTCGTCGAGGTTTACCTGAAGAGGCCATTGAAGAAACGATTCTAATTCCATGAAGCGTAAGGATTTAGAGAAAAAGTTGCGGCAGGCTGGTTGTTGTTTAAAGCAAGAAGGTGGCTCCCACTCTCTTTGGATTAATCCTACAACTGGAATTGTTGAAGCTGTGCCTCGACATACAGAAATCAAGGAGTTTTTAGCTCAAAAAATCCTTAAAAGTCTAGACGCAAAGTAGTCTTTTTGTTTCCACTGAATGACGCTGACGGTTAATCCCGTAAACTGGTCTGAAAATTTGGTAGCCTAGCAAAGCTGGGGGTTCACATTTTGGTGTGCATTGCCCCTTGGTTTTGTCAAATTTTTCGATGGTGTTATGGAAGTAGACGGTATTTGGTTGCGGTTAATCTGGTTGGACTATCGCTTAGCGGTCATCGTTTCTGTGTTTATCCCCTTGGTGCTGATCATTTGGTCGGCATTTAAGCGGGTGGATGCCATCAATCGCTTGCTAATTATCTATTGGCGCGTGGCCAGCCTGTTGGTGGTAACGGTTTATCTCCTGATTCCCGGCTGGTCATTGGCTTTCTTCACTGGTTTTGCCGCCCGTTGTCTAATTCCCATTAGTTTATGGTTTTGGGTGGACCTCAATGATGAAATCAAAGATTTACCCCCTTCTCCTTTGAAATTGGCCACCACCACTTGGCGATGGGCCATCACTATTTTTTCCTGCTTTGCCATCTTGGTAAATATTCCTTTCCTCTCCTGTGGGCTGAATGGCATTGGTGGGGCAGAAAGTTTCTGTCAGGTTTGGCTCCAGCCCCCTCTCCATTACAAGGCTTGGTTCCACGCTAATTCCAACACCGGATTTCTCGGCTTTTTGGGCATTGTGGGCCTAGTGGCCTATGTGATGTATTTCCTCTCTTTCCTGATTTTTCGTTTGGGTCGTCAAGGGCGATCGGCTCTGGATCATTAAAGCCATTCCCCCAGGTTCAAGCCGTAAATATTTTTAAATACTTTCCCCTGCGCTTTGCTGTTTGCCCCCCAAAGTTGCCCTGTCCGAAAAATAACTAAAGTATCTGCATCGTCAACGTCTAACCCATGGTTATTTCCCCAAGCCTTTCTGCCCTCCACACCCTGGCCCACAATGCTCGTCAAGCGGCCCTCCATCTGGGTAGTTTAAACACCGCCGAACGTAATCAGGCGATCGCCGCCATAGCTGATGGTTTAACGGCCGCTATGCCAGAAATTTTGGCTGCCAACCAGGAAGATTGTGCGGCTGCGGAAGCCATGGGCATTGCCAAACCCCTTTATAACCGTCTGTTGTTGGGGGAAAGTAAGCTCAAAAGCACCATTGCGGGGGTGAAGGATGTGGAGCATTTACCCGATCCCTTGGGCCAAGTTACCCTCCACCGCCAATTGGACGAGGGTTTAGTGTTAAAGCGGGTTGGTTGTCCCCTAGGGGTTTTGGGGGTGATTTTTGAAGCGCGTCCGGAGGCCCTAATCCAAATTAGTAGTTTGGCGATCAAATCCGGCAACGCCGTAATTCTCAAAGGGGGTCGAGAGGCTACCCGCTCCTGTCAAGTTTTGACTGAAGTGATTCAAACGGCCTTGGCGAAAACCGTTGTGAGTCCTGAAGCGATCAACCTACTCACCACCAGGGAGGAAATTCGGGAATTATTGGGTCTGAACCAGTATGTGGATTTGATTATTCCCCGGGGTTCCAACGAATTTGTCCAATACATTCAACAAAACACCCAAATTCCTGTGTTGGGCCACGCCGATGGTATTTGTCATCTTTATCTGGATGCTCAAGCTGATCTTAGTAAGGCTATCCCCATCACAGTGGATGCCAAAACCCAATATCCCGCCGCCTGCAATGCCATTGAAACTCTTTTAGTCCACCAGGCGATCGCCGCTGAATTTTTACCACCCTTGGCCCAGGCATTGGGGGAAAAAGGGGTTAGTTTGCGGGGAGATAGTGGAACTCAAAAATTAATTGACTGTGAACCCGCCACCGAAGCAGATTGGTGCACCGAGTATAGTGATCTAATCCTCTCCATCAAAATTGTTGATTCCCTCGAAGCGGCGATCGACCATATTAACCAGTACGGTTCTAAGCACACCGATGGCATTATTAGCGAAGATTTAACCGCCGCAGAGCAGTTTTGTCAGCGGGTGGACTCCGCCGGGGTTTACCACAATTGCAGTACCCGCTTTGCCGATGGTTTCCGTTATGGTTTTGGCGCAGAGGTGGGCATCAGTACCCAGAAAATGCCGCCCCGGGGGCCAGTGGGTTTGGAGGGTTTGGTCACCTATAAGTACCAATTGTGGGGCCATGGTCACATTGCCGCCACCTATACTGGCCAGGGAGCAAAAGCTTTTACTCACCTTGATCTTTAAGCGCTCTTAATTGCCCCAATCCCATCCCATTGGGAGGAATAATTAGCAAAGGTTGACGGGACGTTTGAACATTCTGGATGGCTATGTTATCCTTTCCCCCATTCTTGGCTAATTGGATCGTCCCCATGCTACAAATTTCCGACCTGAATGTGTATTACGGAGAAAGTCATATTTTACGTAATGTAGACATGTCCATTGCTCCGGGACAGATGGTATGTTTGATCGGGCGCAATGGGGTTGGTAAAACTACTCTCCTTAAAACCATTATGGGACTGCTTTCCCCCCGCAGTGGTTACGTAGTATATGGCGATCGCCAGTTGAATTCCGTGCCGACGGATAAACGGGCCCGTTTAGGTATTGGCTATGTGCCCCAGGGGCGGGAAATTATTCCCCGCTTGACAGTGCAGGAAAATTTACTGCTGGGACTGGAAGCCTGTGCCGATAAAAGTCAACGGCAAAAAGGCATTCCCGATGAAATTTTCGAGCTTTTCCCTGTGCTCAAAACCATGCTTTCTCGCTGGGGAGGGGACTTGAGTGGTGGTCAGCAACAACAATTGGCGATCGCCAGAGCTTTGATGGGCCAGCCGAAACTATTGCTGTTGGATGAACCCACGGAGGGCATTCAACCATCCATCATTCTAGAAATTGAAGCAGCGGTAAAACGGATTATTGCCGCCACAGGTATTTCCGTCCTTTTGGTGGAACAGCATTTGCACTTTGTCCGCCAGGCTGATCGTTACTACGCCATGCAAAAAGGGGGCATTGTGGCATCCGGGGAAACCCAAACTTTGAGCCAGGAGGTTATCCAAAAATTTTTGGCAGTATAGAGAAGCATCACGTTGAATCTCTAGGGTCTAATTCCCCGCTAGTTGCAGTGGGGAGCCTTCATTCTAAGCTTTTTTAGATTTTCAAATAAATAATGATATGGCATGATAGAGAATATTGGGTAATGAGCTTTTGGAAAGATGCCTACACACTGTCACTGTCCTCAATGTGGTTATGGAAATGTCGTCAAAAATGGCTTTGTCGAGGGTAAGCATTGATATCACCATGGCAATATTTGCCAAATTCAGGGTCAATGGCAGCATAGAACTACTACGCAACTGGCGCCTCTCATTACTTTCTTGAAACTCTCAAACTTTTCAAACACTTTCTGAAATTCTTCCAACAACAACGACAAGGGATAGAGGACGAGATCGCCCATCAATCATCAAAATAAAACCGCCGATCGCCTTGGACAAATCAAACCGGCAGGAGTTAATTGCTCTAAATATTGAGCATGGACTATGCCAGGGATAATTGTGCCCCCAAGACCCTGGGGAAAGCTGGGAAAGTCATTATGCTGAGGGACAATGGCATAGCCCGAAATTATAGGTTTTTAACTATTACTGCACAATGTCCAGGGCAACATTACCCACGCCGCTGCTATGGATACCGATCGCCCTGGCCGCTCCGGCGGAAAGATCAATTACCCGTCCCCCAGTAAAGGGCCCCCGGTCATTAATACGCACCACCACAGACTGGCCGTTGCGAAGATTGGTCACCTTCACCCTAGTACCGAAGGGCAAAGTTCGATGGGCCGCCGTTAGAGCGTTTTGGTTAAAACGTTCACCGTTGGCTGTGCGTCGGCCATGGAATCCAGGACCATACCAGGAAGCAATACCCCCCTTGATCCTTTTAATGGTTGCGGCAGCATCAAAGGTGTTGACCCGGGCCACCTGCAGAGCTGCTGGTAAAGCCACAATGGGTTCTGCTCCCCCCAACAAACGGCGCAGACGGTTAGCGGTTTGCAGAGCAGTTTCCGGGGCGGAGAGTTTTTTTTCTGGTAAAACAGTATTTTTGTTGATAGTCAGCAGAATTTCGTCTTCAGATTTGACCACCAGTTGGCGGGTAGTGGCATCTAGACCCACTTTGATGGTGCTTGGGTCAAAGAACTCAGCCCCGCTCAGTTCGTCCAGGCGACGGGCAACGGTCTGGGCCCGCTCCATGGTGTCGGTGACTTGGTCATTGCTCAGAGCAGCCAACTCAGTGGCGGTGCCCAAAAAGGTGACCACGGGAATTTGGTTCACCCGCAGGGTAACAGCTAAACGATTTTCCGGCCCTTGGTGGGGAACTAAAGAAATTAGTTCGGTGTCTTGGAAAGCAGGTGCCGGGGTAGAAGAAGTGGCGGTAACGGAAGATTCTAAGGGAGCTAGAGAAGAATTATTCTCTGAAACAGCTGTCGGAGCATCTGCTTGGGTGATGGCATTTAAGGCCAACAATCCAGAAGGGCAGTTACCCCACACCAGGGTTGTCAAACTCGCTGTGCCAATAACACCGGCGATCGAGCGACAAACGTTAATTCCTTTCATAGACTTAGAGGTAAAGGTCAAGGACTGCAAACCCCGATTGAATCAGAGGTCGGTGGTGAAAACTCAGGCAAATAGATTGGTGAGTCCCAGGCAGTCCCACTCATCCACGCATAGTACAAAAAGGCGGACAAGATTTTCGCTATGGGCTTCCACAAACTACCACGTAAATTGGGGGTTAGGCCCCAGAAAATCTTATTAGAGAGATAAACAAAGTTTATTAAGGTCTGTAAAAGCTTGCATTACAAGGTGTAAAGAATTTGTTCCGTTTCCAAAAAGCAGTGGGACAATTTGGATAGTGGTGGGTGATCAACAGCAGATCAAATCTTTTGTGAACATATCAACTCAATGTTTTGGGAGGAAACCGACCATGTTCTGGAAGCTCAGACAAGTATCCCGTTTCTGGTTTTGTTACTTGAATCAACCTATTTTTAGTCGAGAGTCAAAATCCACATGGCGATTGAGCCATTTTTGGTCCATGTATCAGATCTCCCTGCTGGAATCCTGTTGGCAAAAAAGTCCCATCAAGGAAACTTCCCTCTGATGGCGGTATGCTTAGCCAGTCTTGGCAAAGGGTCGGGAGAGTTGGTGGTTGACCAAAGAATTTGATTGTGGGTCACCGCAATTATTAGTCTTACCCCCCAGACCCCAAGCAGTTACCTTACCAAAGAGGGCAGGGAGTTATGCTACGATCCTTGGCCAATAGCCCCAGTGGTTGACTTGGTGATGATTTTTGTTAGGAAAACCAATCTATGACCCCATCAGATTATCAGGATCAGGAAGTTAAAACCCCCAAAGTGGAGGTGGTAGATTCCTACGATACGGGAGACGATGGCATCACTGATGCAGCCCGTAGATATTGGTTGCAGTTCCAACAATGGTTTGATAATTTGCCCCTCCCCGCCAAAGGCGCTGTGGCGATCGCCGTTTTGTTTGTTGCTTTTTCGGTGCTGACCCAGGTGCTGAAGTTTGTGGCTTCCCTGGTCACTTTGGCTATTTTGCTCGTCATTCTCTACGGAGTTTATCGGGTCTTTCTGCGCCAGGATAAGGGTAATTGAACTTTGTCTAATTGCAGAATTTGTTTAGCTTCCCTCCACCCTGAAATTTGCTAGGAGTTGGGATGGGGTTCTTGCTGTACCTGTTTTTGATAACTGAACAAGGGCAAAAGTTTTCCTAGGGGTCGACCTTACTAGGGATGATTGGCCATGGCTGAGCCTAGGGCTGTCCTCAAACAGGGCAATCGGAATAGGGACAAGGATTCTGTCGGGCTGGGGAACAGGCTAAGATTTGTTAGTATCTCCTCTGCTCTGAACCCAATGACCTTTTCCTCCATACTCCGCCATCTGCAAACCTTACCGTTGAGCAAAGACCTGCGGGAAAAATTGCAAAAGCGGGGCCATGTGCAACTCAGTGGCCTACCCCGGTTACCCAAAGGCCTAATCGTTTCCAGTTTGGCCCAGTCCCTGGAGAAAAATCTTTTGGTCATCACTGCCACGTTGGAGGAAGCGGGGCGCTGGACAGCCCAGTTGGAACTGATGGGTTGGCAAACCGTTAATTTTTACCCCACTTCTGAAGCTTCCCCCTATGACCCTGGGCGACTAGAGTCGGAAATGGTTTGGGGACAAATGCAGGTGTTGGCAGAATTAATCCAGGGCCATCAGGTTAAGGGCAAGGCGATCGTCGCTACAGAAAAGGCCCTACAGCCCCATTTACCCCCGGTGGCAACCTTACGGGAATACTGTTTGGCCCTACGACGCGGTCAGGAGATGGATAGCAAAAGTCTGGAGCTTACCCTAGCGAGGTTGGGCTACGAGCGTGGCAGTACGGTGGAAACAGAGGGGCAATGGAGTCGGCGGGGGGATATTGTTGATATTTTCCCAGTGTCGGCGGAGCTACCGGTGCGGCTGGAATGGTTTGGTGATGAGTTGGAAAAAATCCGGGAGTTTGATCCTGCTAGCCAGCGTTCCTTGGATGACTTAACTGGTTTGGTGCTGACCCCCACCAGTTTTGATCAGGTGATCGAACCGGCGTTAAATGCCCAGGCCATTGATCTCTCTGCTTGGGGAGAAGATGCGGAAACGGAGCAATTATTCGGCAAAGAGGGATTACAGCGATTTTTGGGTCTCGCCTTTACTGAACCGGCTTGTTTATTAGATTATTTACCGACAGAAACAGTCTGTGTACTGGATGAACCAGAGCAATGTGCGGCCCACAGTGAACGGTGGTTTGAGGCGGTGGCCCAGGATTGGTCAGCTTTGCAGTTACCGAATTTACCCCAATTACATCGAAATTTTTCGGCCCTTGGCGATCGCCTAAAAACAGATTTTCAATACATTACCCTGTCAGAAATCCACGAAGCGAATGGGGATAGTTTAGATATTTCAGCTCGACCCATCCCCACCATGCCCCACCAGTTTGCTAAGTTGGCAGAAATTTTACGGGGGAAACGGGAAATTTATAGCGGTTTGACGTTGGGACAATACAGCACTTGGTTGATTTCAGCCCAGCCCAGTCGTACTGTTTCTTTGTTGCAGGAACATGATTGTGCGGTGCAATTTATTGCCAATCCGAGGGATTATCCTGCCATTGAAAAAAGTCAGATTCAACGGACAGCGGTGACGTTAAAGTATTCAGGATTAGCGGAATTAGAAGGGTTTATCTTACCGACCTTTCGTTTAGTTTTAGTCACGGATCGAGAATTATTTGGTCAGCATGCTTTAGCTACACCGGAATATGTGCGGAAACGGCGACGGGCTACGTCTAAACAAGTTGACATTAATAAACTTTCCCCTGGGGATTATGTAGTCCACAAAAGTCATGGCATTGGCAAATTTTTGAAGTTGGATGCGTTGGCTAATCGGGAATATTTAATGATCCAATATGCCGACGGCATTTTGCGGGTGCCCGCCGATAGTTTGGACAGTTTATCCCGCTTTCGCCATACGGGAACTAGACCTCCCGAACTGCATAAAATGGGCGGTAAAGTGTGGGAAGCCACCAAAAATAAAGTCCGCAAAGCAGTTAAAAAATTGGCCGTTGATTTGCTCAATCTTTATGCTAAGCGGGCAAAACAGGTGGGTTATGCCTATCCGCCGGATAGTCCCTGGCAACAGGAATTGGAAGATTCTTTCCCCTACCAACCCACCCCCGATCAACTAAAAGCAGTACAGGATGTGAAAAGGGATTTGGAAGGAGATCGCCCGATGGATAGATTAGTGTGTGGGGATGTGGGCTTTGGCAAAACAGAAGTGGCGGTGCGGGCCATTTTTAAGGCCGTGACCAGTGGCAATAAACAGGTGGCTTTACTAGCTCCCACCACGGTGTTAACCCAACAGCATTACCACACCCTTAAAGAAAGATTTGCTCCCTATCCCATCACCATTGGTTTACTGAATCGTTTTCGCACTGCTTCGGAGAAAAAGGAGATTTTAGCCAAGTTAAAAAGTGGTGAATTAGATATTGTGGTAGGTACCCAACAGGTATTAGGTACATCGGTAAAATTTAAAGATTTAGGACTTTTAGTTATTGACGAAGAACAGCGCTTTGGTGTTAACCAAAAGGAAAAAATTAAGACCCTGAAAACGGAAGTAGATGTATTAACCCTAACGGCAACTCCCATTCCCCGTACCCTTTATATGTCCCTTTCCGGCATTCGGGAAATGAGTCTGATTACCACACCGCCACCTTCCCGTCGCCCCATTAAAACCCATTTATCTCCCTACAATCCCGAAGTAATTCGCACCGCCATTCGTAACGAGCTAGACCGGGGTGGGCAGGTTTTTTATGTCGTGCCTCGCATTGAAGGTATTGAGGAATTGGGAGGACAACTGCGACAAATGGTGCCCAGTGCTCGCATTGCCATTGGTCATGGTCAAATGGAGGAATCTGAGTTGGAAAGTACTATGTTAGCTTTCAATGATGGTGAGGCGGACATTTTAGTTTGTACTACTATCATCGAAGCTGGTTTGGATATTCCCAGGGTAAACACAATTATTGTTGAAGATGCCCAAAAATTTGGCTTGGCCCAACTTTATCAACTGCGGGGTCGGGTAGGGCGATCGGGTATTCAAGCCCATGCTTGGTTGCTCTATCCTAACCAAAAACAGTTAACGGAAAAAGCTAGATTAAGACTGCGGGCATTGCAAGAATTCAGCCAACTTGGTTCCGGTTATCAACTGGCCACTAGGGATATGGAAATTCGGGGCGTAGGTAATCTTTTGGGTGCAGAACAATCGGGGCAAATGGAGGCGATCGGTTATGAGTTTTATATGGAGATGTTGCAAGATGCCATTAAAGAAATCCAGGGTCAGGAAATTCCCAAAGTGGAAGATACCCAAATAGATTTACCTCTCACTGCCTTTATTCCCAGCGACTACATTCCCGATTTAGAAGAAAAAATGGCCGCCTATCGTCGCATTACTAGCATTGAATCCACTGATGAGTTGCCGAAAATTGCCTTGGATTGGGGCGATCGGTATGGTATGTTACCAAGTCCGGTGGAGGAATTATTTAAAGTGGTTAAGCTCAAGCATTTAGCCAAATCCTTAGGCTTTTCTCGCATT